>JADGRJ010000046.1 GCA_017881025.1 Rhizobacter sp.
GACGCCGCGAGGTCGCGGGCGCCGAACGACGCGGCCGAGGCGAGCGACAGCGGCGAAGCCGCCGACGACGGCGGCAGCGCGCCGGACTCCGCTGCGCCGCGCAAGCGCCGGCGCCGGCGCCGCCGGCCTGCCGATTCCGCCGGCACGCCGACGTGACCGCAGGCGATGGCCGCGCCGATTCCGGCCGCCGCGCCGAACGATGCCTTCATCGGCCTCGGCTCCAACCTCGGCGACCGCGCCGCCGAGATCGACCGCGCCTGCGCCGAGATCGCGGCGCTGCCGGCGACGACGCTGGTCGCGCGCTCCGCGCACTACGCGTCGGCGCCGCTCGACGCGCCTGGCGGCGAGTACCTGAACGCCGTCGTTCAGGTGCGCACGTCGCTCGCGCCGCTCGATCTGCTCCACGAACTGCAGGCGATCGAAGCGCGACACGGCCGGCTGCGGCCGTTCGCCGGGGCGCCGCGCACGCTCGACCTCGATCTCCTGCTCCACGGCGATCTCGTCCTCGCGAGCGACGAGCTGAGCTTGCCGCATCCGCGCCTGCACGAACGCGCGTTCGTGCTCGCTCCACTCGCCGAGATTGCGCCGCACCTCGTCGTCCCCGGCCGCGGCCCGATCACCGCCCTGCGCGCGGCCGTCGCCGCGCAGCGCGTCGGTAAACTGAGCCGATGATCGATTCGATTCCGGCGCCGGTTCGCACCGTCGCGCTCCTGGCGGCCTCGAACGTCTTCATGACCTTCGCCTGGTATGGCCACCTCAAGTACCTCGACCAGCGGCCGTGGGTGATCGCCGCCCTGGCGAGCTGGGGCATCGCCCTGTTCGAGTACCTGCTCCAGGTGCCGGGCAACCGGATCGGCTACGCCAGCGGCATGACGCTGGCGCAGCTGAAGATCACGCAGGAGGTGATCACGCTGCTGGTGTTCGCGCCGTTCGCGCTGGTCGTCATGAAGCAGCCGCTCGAGCTCGACTTCCTGTGGGCGGGGCTTTGCCTCGTCGGTGCGGTGTACTTCGTCTTTCGCGCGCGATGAGCGAAGGCCCGTCGCTCGAGCGGTTCCGCCACATCGCCATCGAAGGGCCGATCGGCGCCGGCAAGACGACGCTCGCGCGCCTGCTCGCCGAGCGCATCGGCGCCGAGCCGATGCTCGAGCAGCCGGGCGAGAACCCGTTCCTCGCCCGCTTCTACGACGACCGCGTCGGCTACGCGTTCCAGACCCAGCTCTTCTTCCTGTTCCAGCGCGAGCGCCAGTTCCGCGCCATCGCCCAGCCGAGCATGTTCGCGCAGACGACCGTCAGCGACTTCATGTTCGCCAAGGACGCGCTCTTCGCGCAGCTCAACCTGAGCGACGAGGAATACCGGCTCTACGCGCAGATGCACCAGCCGATCGCGGCGCAGCTGGGCGAGCCCGACCTCGTCGTCCGCCTGCAGGCGTCGGCGCCGTCGCTGCTCGCGCGCGTGCGCAGCCGTGGCGTGCCGATGGAGCACGGCATCGACCTCGCCTACCTGCAGCGGCTGTGCGACGCCTATGCGGATTTCTTCGCGTCGTACGACGGCGCGCCGGTGTTCGTCGTCGACACCGAGCGCTTCCACCCGCTCGAGCGCGACGCCGACTTGGCCGAGCTGGTGCGGGCGCTGGAGCGCTTCGAAGGGCGGCGCGGCGTTCTCGGCGCCGCCGCTGCCGACATCGCCTTCGACTGATCGCACGGCGTGCGCGGGCGCACCGGCACCAGGTGCGCCGCCTCAGGGCTTGGCGATCACCGAGCCGATGCGGATCGCGACGTTCTTCGCGCCCGGCGCGACGCCGGTCGTCTCGCCGGCGAGATCGCCCGGCTGCGGGATCGCGTTGCCGCTCTTGCTGATGCGCGCGCCGACGGTCAGCTGTGGCGTGCTCGACAAGGTCATTCCGGGCGACATCGCCATGCTGTCGTCGAGCTTGAAGGCGAGCGGCAGGTCCTTCACCTGCGCGCGCTGGACCGCGAGCGGCATGCGGCTGCCGCTGGCGGCACGGGCGAAGACGAAGACCGAGTCGTTCGGCCCCGCCTGCGCCGCCAGCGCCGGCTCGAGCGTTACCGTGCCGCTGACGCTGGTGCCGGCCGCCGCCTTCGCAGCGCTCGCTGGCGGCCGTACCGCGGCGAGCGCGGCGGGCGGTGGCGACGGTGCGGGCGCGGCGCCGGCGCCGCCGAGCTTCTCGCGCGCATCGCCGATCATTGCCTGCACGCGCGGCGCAAGCTCGCTGTCGGGCGGCAGCTGATCGGCGATCTTCTGCCAGTGGGCGATCGCGACGGTGTACTCGCCGCGGTCGTAGGCGGCGCTGCCGGCGAGCGCGAGCGCCTTGGGGTACTTCGGATCGGCCTTCAGCGCACGCTCGATCAGCGCGATCGAGCGCGGGTTGTTGGCCGTCTGCTGGGTCGCGGCGACCGCGTCGGCGTAGTCGGAGAGCAGCGCCGCGTTGTTCGGCTGCAGCTCGGCGGCACGGGCATAGGCAGGAATCGCGTCGCCGAATCGGCCGAGGACGGTGTACGAGCGCGCGAGCATGGTCCAGCCCTCGGCGTCGTCGGGGGTGTCCTTCATCCGCTCGGCGAGCTTGCCGACCATCGAATCGATCTGCTGCAGGCCGCTCGCCGCGCTGCCTGCGGCGCCGGGGTGCGCCTCGCCGGCGGCGATGTCAGCCGCCGGCGCGGCCTGCCGGACCAGGGAAGGCGAGCCGGTCTGCCAGTAGCCGACACCGGCGAGCGCGACGACGAAGAGCGACAGCACGGCGACGAGGGCGCGCGACGGGCGGCTCGACGCCGTGTCCTTGCCGGCGAGCAGTCCCTCGCCGATCTGGCGCTCGACCGCGCGCCGCGCTTCGTCGTAGCGGCGGTCGTCGAGCTTGCCGGCGTCGTGCTGCGCCTTCAATTTCAGCAGCCGCGCGCGCGCTGCGGCGAGGGGATCGACGGTGGCCACGATCAGGCGGGACCGGGCGAGCCGGCGTTCGACGAAGCGAGGGCGGCGTCGACGGCGCCGGGCTCGTCGGCGAGCTCGTCGTCGGCATCGAATGCGTCGGCGTTCATGCGGCTGCGCCGGCGCAGGACGACGACGAGGACCGCGGCGCCGCCGGCGAGCATCAGCGCCGGGCCGAACCAGAGCAGGAGCGTCGTCGCGCGCAACGGCGGCCGGTACAGGACGAAGTCGCCGTAGCGCGCCGTCATGTAGTCGACGACTTCGGCGTCGCTCTTGCCCTGCTTGAGCAGCGCGCGCGCCTCGCGGCGCAGGTCGACCGCGAGCGAGGCGTTCGAGTCGGCGATGGTCTGGTTCTGGCAGACCAGGCAGCGCAGCTCCGATGTGATGCGAACCATGCGCGCTTCGAGCGCGGGGTCGGCGGCCTCGGGCGGCGCCTCGTTGGCGAGCAGCGAGAACGCAACCAACAGAAGGCAGCCTCCGAGGGCAATTCGCAACGCCTTCATCTACGCGTCGAGCTTCTTCAGCAACGGCTCGATCTTGTTCGCGAGCACCTCGGGCGTGATCGGGCCGATGTGCTTCATGCGGATGACGCCGTTGCCGTCGACGACGAAGGTCTCGGGAACGCCGTAGACGCCGAAGTCGAGGCCGACGCGGCCGTCCTCGTCGAAGAACGACGCGTCGTAAGGATTGCCGAAGCGCGCCAACCACGCGCTCGCCTCGGGGCGCGTGTCCTTGTAGTTGAGGCCGTAGACCGGCACCGCCCGCTTCTTCGCGAACTCGAGCAGGATCGGGTGCTCCTCGCGGCAGGCGACGCACCACGACGCCCAGACGTTGAGGATGAATGCCTTGCCCTTGAGGTCGTCGAGGCGCACGGTCTTGGCGGCGTCGTCGAGCCGGGAGAGAGCGAACTTCGGCGCCGCCTTGTCGATCAGCGGCGACGGCACCTCGCGCGGGTCGAGCTTCAGGCCGACGGCGAGCATGATCGCCAGCGCGAAGAACGCGCCGAGCGGAATGAGGAACCAGAGGCGCTTCATGCGGTGGCGGCGCCGTAGGCGGCGGCGCTCGGCACGCGGACGCGCGCGCGATAGCGCCGATCGGTCGCGGCGAGCAGGCCACCGAGCGCCATGACCAGGCAGCCGCCCCAGATCCAGTCGACGAAGGGCTTGACGTAGACGCGGACGATCCAGGCCGCGCCGACCGGCTCGCCGAGCGAGACGTAGAGGTCGCGCGTGAAGCCGACGTCGATCGCCGCCTCGGTGAGCGTGGTCTGCGACGCCGGATAGAAGCGCTTTTCCGGCCGCAGGGTCGTGAGCTTGCGGCCGTCCTTGCTCACCTCGATCTCGCCTTGCGCGGCGCGGTAGTTCGGCCCGCGCACGTCGCTCGCGCCGCGGAAGGTGAAGACGAGGCCGTCGATCGTCGTCGTGTCGCCGGGGCCCATCTGCACGTCGCGCTCGACCTCGCCGGTGCGAACCAGCGTCACGCCGAGGATGAAGATGGCGACGCCGACGTGCGCGATCATCATGCCGACCATCGCGCGCGGAATCTGGCGGGCGCGATGGACGATGCTCGCGCGCACGCCGCCGGCCGGGCGCAGCCGCTCGACGAGATCGGTCGTGACCGACGAGACGATCCAGAACGCCATCAGGAGGCCGGTCGCGGCGACGATGCCGACGCCGCCCTTGAGCCAGGCGACGAGCAGCGTTGCGACGACGGCGCTGGCCGCCGCCCACTTGAGCCGCGACGCGAGATCGGGCAGCGCCGTTTCCTTCCAGCGCGCCATCGGGCCGATTCCCATCAGGAAGATGAGCGGCGTGAGGAGCGGAACGAACACCGTCTCGAAGTACGGCGGCCCGACCGAGATCTTGCCGAGGTTCATCGCGTCGAGCGCGAGCGGGTAGAGCGTGCCGAGCAGCACCGCGCCGCAGGCGACGACGAGGAGGACGTTGTTCGACAGCAGGAGCGTCTCGCGCGAGAGCAGCGCGAAGCGCGCGCCGAGGCCGACGCTGGTCGCGCGCCAGGCGTAGAGCGCGAGCGACGAGCCGATGACGATGACCAGGAAGGCGAGGATGAAGAGGCCGCGCCGCGGATCGGTCGCGAACGCGTGCACCGACGAGAGCACGCCCGAGCGGACGAGGAAGGTGCCGAGCAGCGAGAGCGAGAAGGCGAGGATCGCGAGCAGCACGGTCCAGTTCTTGAAGCTGTTGCGCTTCTCGGTGACGGCGAGCGAATGGATCAGCGCGGTGGCGACCAGCCAGGGCATGAACGAGGCGTTCTCGACCGGATCCCAGAACCACCAGCCGCCCCAGCCGAGCTCGTAGTAGGCCCAGGCGCTGCCGAGGGCGATGCCGATGGTGAGGAAGATCCACGCCGCGATCGTCCATGGCCGCGTCCAGCGCGCCCAGGTGGCGTCGAGATTGCCGCCGATCAGCGCCGCGACCGCGAACGAGAACGCGACCGAGAGGCCGACGTAGCCCATGTAGAGCATCGGCGGGTGGATCACCATTCCCGGATCCTGGAGGAGCGGATTGAGATCGCGCCCTTCGGGGGCCGCCGGGATGAGCCGGTCGAACGGGTTCGACGTCGCCAGCAGGAAGAGCAGGAAGCCGCACGAGAGCAGGCCCATCACCGCGAGGATTCGCGCCGACACCTTGTCGGGCAGGTGGCGGCTGAAGCTGGCGACCGCGAACGCCCAGAGCGTCAGCATCAGCAGCCAGAGCAGGATCGAGCCTTCGTGGCCGCCCCAGACCGCGGCGACGCGGTAGTGCAGCGGCAGCGTTCGGTTCGAGTTGGTCGCGACATAGAGAACCGAGAAGTCGTTGTCGACGAAGCTCACCGCGAGGCAGACGAAGGCGAACGCGACCAGCACGAACAGCAGCCGCGTCGACGGCCGCGCGAGTGACATCCAGTCGGCGCGGCCGCGCGCCGCGCCGAGCATCGGCATGACGCCGAGGACGGCGGCGACGCCGAGCGCGATCCAGAGCGCGAAGTGGCCGAGCTCGGGAATCATCGGAAGCCTCCAGGGGCAGTAGGCGCGTTCATTTGCGGATCGGCTCGGTGCTCATCGACTCGGCGAGCTTCGGGTTGCCCTGCTGCGCGCGCTTGAGCGCATCGGCGGCCTCGGGCGGCATGTAGTTCTCGTCGTGCTTGGCGAGCACCTCGCGGGCGACGAACACGTCGCCCTGCAGCTGGCCCTGGGCGACGACGCCCTTGCCTTCCTTGAAGAGGTCCGGAAGGATGCCTTCGTACTTGACGGTGATCGACTTGGCGGTGTCGGTGACGACGAAGCTGGCCTTCGTGCCGTCGCGCTTCAGCGTCCCCTTCTCGACCAGCCCGCCGAGGCGGAATGTGCGCGCGCTCGGCGCTTCGTGCGCGGCCACCTGCGACGGCGAATAGAAGAAGACCATGTTGCTCTGGAATGCGTTCAGCACCAGCGCGGCGGCGACGCCGACGGCGCAGACGATGCCGGCGGCGATCGCGAGGCGCTTCTGGCGCGGCTTCATCGCTGCGCTCCGGCGAGCTCGCGGCGGGCACGGCGGTGGCGCAGCGCGACCAGCACCGGCTCGATCGCCATGCAGGCGAGCGTGACCACGTACGCGCCCCACACGTAGGTGCCGTAGCCGCCCATGGCGAAGAACTCTGCAGCGCTGTTCCAGTTCACTAGGTCGCTCCTTGGCCGACGCGGGCGCGACCGACGGCGTCGCTCGCCCACGCCGCGTGATTGTCGCGTTCCAGCGCAATGGCCCTGGCGCGGACGAAGATGACGGCGAACGCGTAGGCCCAGAACGCAAGCGTCAGCAGCAGCATCGAGAGCAGCATCACGCTCGCCATTTTCGGCGCCGCGGTGACGCTGATGCTCGCTCCCTGGTGCAGGGTATTCCACCAGATCACCGAGAAATAGATGATCGGCACGTTGACGCTGCCGACCACGGCGAGCAGGGCGCCGGCACGATCGGCGCGGCGGGTGTCGTCGATCGCCGAGACGAGGGCGAGGTAGCCGCCGTAGAGGAAGAGCAGGATCAGCTCGGACGTGAGGCGCGCGTCCCAGACCCACCATGCGCCCCAGGTCGGCTTGCCCCAGAGGGCGCCCGTCCACAGGGCCAGGAAGGTGAACATCGCCCCGGTCGGCGCGATCGCCCGGGCGACGATCGATGCCAGCCGCGCGTTGAAGGCCCAGCCGATCGCCGCCCAGAACGCCATCGCGACGTAGAGCAGCATCGACATCCAGGCGGCGGGAACGTGGATGAAGATGATCCGGTAGGCGTCGCCCTGGGTCGCGTCGGTCGGCGCGCGCAGGAGGCCGAGGTAGAGGCCCATCGCGGCGAGGATCGCGGCGACGGCGGTGAACCATGGCACGAGCCTGCCCGCGAGCGGATAGAACGCCGCCGGCGAAGCGAAGCGGAAGAAGCGCCATGTCGTGCTCACCATCATTCCTCGCGCGCGGTCATTCGGTCGCGATGCGCAACGCGGCCGCCGTGGCGACCGGTGCGAGCACCGCGGTGAAGATGAGAAGGGCGCCGAGCAGCGAGTAGTGGCCGCCCGGCGACACGCCGGCGTCGACCGCGCCCACCGCACCGGCACCGAAGATGATCGCCGGAATGCAAAGCGGCACAATGATCAGGATCAACAATACGGCACCGCTGCGCAGGCCGAGCGTCAGCGCCGCGCCCAGGCCGCCGAGCAGGCTCAGCACCGGCGTGCCGAGGACGAGGCCGGCCACCAGCGCGCCGATCGCCTCCGGCGCCATGTCGAACAGCAGGCCGAACACTGGCGCCGCGACGACGAGCGGCAGGCCGGTGAGAAGCCAGTGCGAGAACGCCTTGGCGACGACGATCGGAATCCGCGCCCCGGGAACGAGCAGCATCTGCTCGAGCGAGCCATCGGCGTGGTCGGCGGCGTAAAGCTGCGTCACCGACAGCATCGCCGCGAGCAGGGCGGCGACCCAGACGACGCCGGGCGCAATCAGGCGCAGGATTTGCGGCTCCGGGCCGACGCCGAGCGGGAAGAGGCTCACCGCGACGGTGAAGAAGGCGATCGGCAGGATCACGTCGACGCGGCGTCGCGCCGCCAGGCGCAGGTCGCGCGCGACCAGCACGGCGAACGTGCTCTTCATGCAAGGGCGGGCTCACGCAACTCGACGGTGACCGGCGCCGGCTCGTCGATCGGCAGCGGCAGATGGCTGGTGAGGACGACCGAGCCGCCGCGTCGCGCATGCTGGGCGATGACGCCGGCGAGCAGCTCGACGCCGGCGGCGTCGAGCGCGTCGAAGGGCTCGTCGAGCAGCCACGGCAGCAGCTCGCGCTGCGCCGCGAGCCGCGCCAGGGCGACGCGCCGGCGCTGGCCCTGCGATAGCGTTCGCACGAAGGCGTCCTTGCGGCTCGCCATGCCGAAGCGCTCGAGCGCGGCGTCGACGTCGCGACCGTCGACGTGGCTGCCGGCGAGGTGGAGCAGGAAACGGAGCGACTCGGCGACGGTCAGGTCCTCCTTCAGCGCATTGGCGTGGGCGAGGTAGAGCGGCCGCGGCACGAGCTCGGGGGCGCCCGCCCAGACGATCTCTCCCGCCGCCGGAGCCGACAGGCCGGCGATCGTGCGCAGGAGGGTTGTCTTGCCCTGGCCGTTGGCGCCGCGGATCCAGACGATCGCCCCGGCGGCGACGACGAAGCTCGTCGGCGCGAACAGGACGCGGTCGCCGCGCCGGCACTCGAGATCGCGCACGATCAGCACCGCATCGGCTGCCGCCGTCGCGCTCCGTGCCTGGTCGTCTGCCATCGATCGTCCTCGCCCCGCGGTGGCGGGGCGTGGCCGGCATTGTCGCGGAACGCGCGGCCGGCGCCCGGCGGCGTTTGTGAGCGCTCGTACACTCGTCCGTTTCGCCCCGTTGGAGGAGACACGATGCTGTTCGGCAAGCTGCTGCCGCGCGAAGGGAATTTCTTCGAGCTGTTCAACCAGCACGGCGCGCACATCGCCGAAGGCGCGCGCGCCTTCATCCGGCTGATCCAGCACTATGCCGACCCGGAGCTGCGCGACAAGCACGCGAACGAGGTCGGCCACTCCGAGCGCCAGGCCGACAAGATCACCGCCGAGGTCAACCGGCTGCTCCACAAGACCTTCATCACGCCGATCGACCGCGAGCAGATCCACGGCCTGATCAACGCCATGGACGACATCCTCGACCTGCTCCAGGACGCGAGCGAGACGATGTCGCTCTACGACGTGCAGGCGATGAACGACGACATCCTGCGCCTCGGCGACCTCAGCGCGAAGTGCTGCGAGCGCGTCCAGCACGCGGTCTCCCTGCTGCCCAAGATCAGCCAGCCCGACGTCGCCCAGGCGGCGCTCAAGACCTGCGAGGAGATCGACCGCCTCGAGTCCGACGCTGACCGCGTCATGCGCTCGGCGATGTCGCGCCTGTTCCGCGAGGAGAAGGACGTCCGCGAGCTGATCAAGCTGCGCGCGATCTACGAGCTGCTCGAGTCGATCTCCGATCGCTGCGAGGACGTCGCCAATCTCATCGAGGGCGTCGTCCTCGAGAATTCCTGAGCCGGTCGGTTCGTGACATCGACCGAAATTTCGTTCGGCGTGGTGGCGCTGCTCGTCGCGCTCGCCGTCGCTTTCGACTTCATGAACGGCTTCCACGACGCGGCGAACTCGATCGCCACCGTCGTCTCGACCGGCGTCCTGAAGCCGCAGCAGGCGATCGTCTTCGCCGCCTTCTTCAACATCGTCGCGATCTTCATCTTCCACCTGAGCGTCGCCGCGACGGTCGGCAAGGGGATCGCCCAGCCCGGCGTCGTCGACCATCACGTCGTCTTCGGCGCGCTGATCGGCGCGATCGTCTGGAACTTCGTCACCTGGTGGTGGGGCATCCCGTCGAGCTCGTCGCACGCGCTCATCGGCGGCATCGTCGGCGCGGTCATCGCCAAGGCCGGCGCCGGCGCGCTGATCGGCGCCGGCATCTGGAAGACGGTGATCTTCATCTTCGTCTCGCCCGTGCTCGGCTTCCTGCTCGGCGCGCTGCTCATGGTCATCGTCGCCAACATCTTCAGGCACGCCTCGCCGCTCAAGGTCGACAACCTGTTCCGGCGCCTGCAGCTCGTCTCGGCCGGCCTCTACAGCCTCGGCCACGGCGGCAACGACGCACAGAAGACGATCGGCATCATCTGGATGCTCCTGATCGCCTCGGGCTACGCGAGCGCCGGCGCGGCGATGCCGCCGTCGTGGGTGATCTGGTGCTGCTACATCGCGATCGGCCTCGGCACGATGTTCGGCGGCTGGCGCATCGTCAAGACGATGGGCCAGCGGATCACCAAGCTGAAGCCGGTCGGCGGCTTCTGCGCCGAGACCGGCGGCGCGATCACGCTCTTCCTGGCGACGGCGCTCGGCATCCCGGTCTCGACGACGCACACGATCACCGGCGCGATCGTCGGCGTTGGTTCGGTGCGGCGCGCCGCGGCGGTCCGCTGGGGCCTCGCCGGCAACATCGTCTGGGCCTGGATCTTCACGATCCCGGCGTCGGCGTTCGTCGCCGGCGTCTCCTACAGCGTCAGCTTCGTCCTCTTCACCTGATCTCGGCGCGCGACTCGAAGTAGCGCTGCGCGGTGAAGGCGATCGTCGCCACCGCGACCGAGGCGCCGACGGCGAGGGCGACGACGACGGCGACGTAGGTCGGCCAGGCGCGCTCTGCCGCCGCGGCCGCGCCGCCGTGGCGCGCCGCCCAGCGGGCGTCGCTCGTCAGTCCGTAGACGATCGCCTGCAGCATCGTCGCGGCCAGCATCACGCCGAGGAAGGGCACGAGGAGCGCGCCGAGCGCGTCGTCGACGCCGAACTGGCGCATGCGCCAGAAGCCGTACGCGCCGACCAGCGTCGGCAGCGGGTGCAGCCAGGCCCAGGGGTCGCCGGCGCCGTGCAGGTAGAAACGGTGCAGGCCGAGGCTGCCGCCGACGAGGGCGAGCCAGGTCGCGACGGCCTTCGACGGGGCCGGGCCGACCGGGGCGGGCGGCGGCGTCAAGCCGGCGCCGTGGCGGCGCCCGGCCCGAGGTGTCTCTGCATGACGACGACGTCGAGCCAGCGGTCGAACTTCCAGCCGGCGGCGCGGATCGTCCCGGTGTGGGCGAAGCCGAGCGCGCGGTGCACGCCGATCGAGCCGCCGTTCTGCGAATCGCCGATCACGGCCAGCATCTGGCGCGCGCCGGCCGCTTCGCAGCGGGCCAGGAGCTCGGTCAGGAGGAGGCGGCCGTAGCCGCGGCCGGCCTTGTCGGCGCGGAGGTAGACCGAGTCCTCGAGGCAGAAGCGATAGGCCGGGCGGGGTCGGAACTGGTTCGCGTAGGCGTAGCCGCAGACCTCGCCTTCGTCCTCGAGCGCCAGGTAGGGCAGGCTCTTGGCGAGGACGTCGTCGCGACGCCGCCCCATGTCTTCGAGGGTCGGCGGATCGATCTCGAAGGTGCCGGTGCCGTGGCGGACGTGCCAGCCGTAGATCGCGGTCAGGGCGGGCAGGTCGTCGGCGGTGCTCGGCCGGATCAGGAGGGGGGTCATCGTGCGAACCTCGGCGAAGTTTATAATGCGCGGTTTTTCGCGGGATCCGTCCCGTCATCGAGGTACTCACCATGGTCGTCATCCGGCTGGCCCGCGGCGGCGCGAAGAAGCGCCCCTTCTTCAACATCGTCGTCGCCGATTCGCGCCTGCGCCGCGACGGACGCTTCATCGAGCGCGTCGGCTTCTACAACCCGGTCGCCTCGGGCGCCGAGCAGCCGCTGCGCGTCGCTTTCGACCGCGTCGAGCACTGGACCGGTCACGGCGCGCAGATGTCGCCGACGGTCAAGCGCCTGGTCGAGCAGGCCAAGAGCGCCGTCTAGTCTCCCGAGCGGGAGACGGAGCGCCGTGGCCCACGATGCGTTGGCAACGTGGCCCGACGACGCCCTCGAAGTCGGGCGCATCGGTGAAGCCTGGGGGCTGAAGGGAGGCTTTCGCGTCCTGGCCTACGCCGATCCGCCCGAGGCGCTGCTGGCCGCATCGCGCTGGCACCTCCGCCCCTCCGAAGATCAGCGCCGGCCGGCCGCCGCGGCCCCTTTGCCGGCGACGCTCGAGATCGCGAGCGTTCGCGCCAGCGGCGACGGCCTCGTCGCTTCCTCTCCTGCGGTGCCTGACCGCACCGCCGCCGAAGCTCTGCGCGGCGCGCGCATCTTCATCGCCCGCTCGCAGTTCCCGCAGCCGGCGGTCGACGAGTTCTACTGGGCCGACCTGATCGGCCTCGGCGTCGTCAACCGCGACGGCGTGCCGCTCGGCAGCGTCGTCGGCCTGATCGACACCGGCCCGCAGAGCGTCCTGCGCATCCAGCCGCAGGCCGCCGACGCCGGCGAAGTGCTGATCCCGTTCGTCTCCGCCTACGTCGACGGCGTCGACCTGGCCGCGCGCCGGATCGTCGTCGACTGGGGCCTCGACTTCTAGGGCCACGGCGACGGCCCGGCACCATGCGCATCGACGTCATCACGCTGTTCCCGGAGCTGTTCTCGGCCCACCTCGTGCACGGCGTGACCCGGCGTGCCTTCGAGCCGGGCCGGGTCGACGTCCACCTCTGGCCGCTGCGCGATTTCGGCGATCCGCCGCACGCCCGCGTCGACGACCGCCCCTACGGCGGCGGGCCGGGGATGGTGCTCCTGGTCGAGCCGCTCGAGCGCGCGCTCGCCGCGGTCCGCGCCGCCCGCGCCGAGGCGGCGCCGGCGCCGCTCGTCAGCTTCTCCCCCGCCGGCGCGCTGCTGCGCCAGGCGACGGTCGCCCAGTTCGCCGCCGGGCCCGGCGCGATCCTCCTCTGCGCGCGCTACGAAGGCGTCGATCAGCGCTTCGTCGACACCCACGTCGACCTCGAGCTGAGCATCGGCGACTACGTCCTGTCGGGCGGCGAGTTGCCGGCCCTCGTTCTGCTCGACGCGCTCGCGCGACTTCAGCCCGGCGTCCTCGGCGACGCCCGCTCGCATCAGCAGGACAGCTTCTCGGCGGGCCTGCTCGATTGCCCGCATTTCAGCCGGCCCGAGCGCCTCGCCGGCGGCGCCGCCGTGCCGCAGGTGCTGCTCTCGGGCAACCACGCCGCCATCGACGCCTGGCGGCGCGAGCAATCGCTCGCGCTCACCGCCGATCGCCGCCCCGATCTCCTCGCCGGCGCCCGCGCCGAGGGCCTGCTCGACGCCACCGACGAGGCGTACCTGGCCCGACGGCCCTAGGCAAAGCTATAATTACAGGTTTTTCGATCCTCTGCCGCGCTGGAGCTCTGCTCCTCACAAGAACGGGCCGCTCGCCGGTCCCAGACGCCAAGTCGGCGCGCGTGCACGACCGCAGGAGCCCTCCGTGGACATGATCCAGACCCTCGAGCGCGAAGAAATCGCTCGCCTCAACCGCACGATCCCGGCGTTCGCGCCCGGCGACACCGTGATCGTCAGCGTCAACGTCGTCGAAGGCACGCGCAAGCGCGTCCAGGCGTTCGAAGGCGTCGTCATCGCCAAGCGCAACCGCAGCCTCAACTCGAGCTTCATCGTTCGCAAGGTGTCGAGCGGCGAGGGCGTCGAGCGCACCTTCCAGACCTACAGCCCGCTGATCGCCTCGATCGAGGTGAAGCGGCGCGGCGACGTCCGGCGCGCGAAGCTCTACTACCTGCGCGATCGCTCCGGCAAGTCGGCCCGCATCAAGGAAAAGCTGGCCTGATCCCGTCGCTCGGGTGAAAGCGGGGCGCGTCACGGCCAGCCTGCCTTTCGATCCCGAGAGCCTGCCGGTTCTCGGCGCCGACGCCCACCTGCCCGCCGTTCCGGCGTCGAGCATCGATCCGGCCGCGATGCGGCAGCGCTTCGTCGCGCCGCCGTCGTGGCAGCCTGAGATCAAGGTCGAGCGGCGCTACATCGAGCGCGAGGCGACGCATGCCTCGGTGCTGGTGCCGCTCGTCCTGCGCGGCGAGATGACGGTGCTGCTGACGCAGCGCACCGACCACCTCAACGATCACCCCGGCCAGATCAGCTTCCCCGGCGGCCGCGCCGAGACGAGCGACGCCGACGCGACGGCGACGGCCCTGCGCGAGGCGCAGGAGGAGATCGGCCTCGAGCCGTTCGAGATCGAGGTGCTCGGCAGCCTGCCGACCTACACGACCAGCACCGGCTTCATCGTCACGCCGGTCGTCGGCTTGGTCCAGCCCGGCGCGTCGCTGCGGCTCGATCCGATCGAGGTGGCGGAGGTCTTCGAGGTGCCGCTCGCTTGGCTCATGAACCCGGCCAATCACCAGCGCCACGCGATCGAAGTCGCCGGCGCGACGCGCGAGTTCTTCTCGATCCCCTGGCAGGGCGTCGACGCCAGCGGCGCGCCGCGCCGCTATTTCATCTGGGGCGCGACCGCGGCGATGCTGCGCAACCTCTACCGCTTCCTCGCTGCCTGATCGAGCGGGCGCGGCCCGCGCGCGCGGCGTGGGCACGAGAGGTCCGCCGCTATGATCGGCCGGGATGAGCTTTTTCGCCGTCCTGTTGGCGCTCCTGCTCGAGCAGGTGAAGCCGCTGCCTCGCGGCAACGTCGTCCACGACGCGCTGACCGGATGGATCCGCGGCACCGCCCGCAACTTCGACGCCGGCAAGGACAGCCACGCCTGGGTCGTCTGGTGCATCACGGTGCTCGTCCCGGCGATCGCATGCGCCGCGGTCTACGTCGGGCTGGCGCGAATCAACACGCTGCTCGGCCTGGCCTTCGACGTCGCCGTTCTCTACCTCACGCTCGGCTTTCGCCAGTTCAGCCACTACTTCACCGACATCCGCACCGCGCTCGAGCGCGGCGACGAGATCGAGGCGCGGCGCCTGCTCTCCGAATGGCGCCACCTCGACGCGAGCGAGCTGCCGGCGGCCGAGCTGCTGCGCCACGTCATCGAGCACTCGCTGCTCGCCGCGCACCGTCACGTCTTCGGCGTCTTCTTCTGGTTCGTGTTGCTCTCGACCTTCGGCCTCGGCCCGGCCGGCGCGGTGCTGTACCGCCTCGCCGAGTTCGTCAGCCGCTACTGGTCCTATCGCAGCGGCAACGCCGGCATCGCCCTCAACGAGCGCCTGAGCGAGCTGTCGTTGCGCCTTTTCCACATTCTCGACCACGTGCCGGCACGCCTGACTGCGTCGGGCTTCGCCGTCGTCGGCAACTTCGAGGAGGCGGTCAACTGCTGGCGCCGCGACGCGACGCTCTGGAAGCACGACAACGAAGGCGTGATCCTCGCGGCCGCGGCCGGCGCTGTCGGCGTTCGCCTCGGCGGCGGCTCGGCGCCGGGCCTGACGCCGGACCGCGCCAAGACCTTCGAGGCGGGCGCGCCACCCGGCTCGGCGGCGGCCGAAGGATCGACCCCGGGCGCGCTGCCGCAGCTCGGCCATCTGCGCAGCGTGGTCGCCCTGGTCTGGCGCTCGGTCGTCCTCTGGATGCTGCTGCTCGCGCTGCTCTCTCTCGCCAATCTCATCGGCTAGGGTCCGCTAACGCCATGGGAGGGCGAGCCCTCCCATGGCGTTAGCGGACCCTAGAGCTCCTCGAAGATCTCGCGGTAGATGCGGTAGCGCGACTCGGCGATCTCGCCCCGGGCGAGCGCGGCGAGGACGCCGCAGCCCGGCTCGTGACGGTGCGTGCAGTTGTAGAAGCGGCATTCGCCCGCATGGCCGCCGACGTCTGGCATCAGCGCGGCGAGCCGATCGGCGCCGATGTGGCGCAGGCCGAATTCCTGGAAGCCGGGCGAGTCGATCAGCGCGCTCGTCCGCGCCGCGTCGAGCCAGTACCACTGCGTCGCCGTCGTCGTGTGGCGGCCGGTGTTGAGCGCCTGAGAGATCTCGCCGATCTGCGCCTTCGCGTCCGCGACCATCAGGTTGACGAGCGTGCTCTTGCCGGCGCCGCTCGGGCCGAGGACGAGCGTCGCGCGCTTGGCGAGCAGCGGCGTCAGGCGCGCGCGCGCCTCGGCGCCGTCGCGCTTCAGCGCCAGCTCGAGGACGTCGACGCCCATCGTCTCGTAGGGCGGAGGCGCTCGCGCGCCGCGGCGAAGCTCGGCAGGTCGCGCTTGTTGAGGACGATTCGCGCCGGGATCGCCGCGTCGGCGGCGGCGATCAGCGCACGCGCCAGCTGCGATTCGCTGAACACCGGCTCGGCGGCGACGACGACGAGCAGCTGGTCGATGTTGGCCGCGAACGCCTTCGTCTTCCACTCGTCCTGGCGGTAGAGCAGGTTGGTGCGCGACAGGACCTTGTCGATGACGCCCTCGTCGCCCGACGCCTGCCAGTGGACGCGATCGCCGACGACGGCATCGCTCTTCTTGCCGCGCGTGTGGCAGAGGATCCGCGCGCCGTCGCGGCCTTCGACGAGCAGGCGCCGGCCGTGCCCCGAGACGACCCTGCCGTCGCGTGACTCGGGCAGATCGTCAGCCAAGGAAGGCGACGAGGGAATCCGCCTTGGCGGCGCAGATGAAGTCGTTCACCGAGATGCCGCCGGCGGAATGGGTCGAGAAGCGGACGATGCAATGATCGAAGCGGACGACCAGGTCGGGATGGTGATCCTCGACGTGGCATATCCAGGCGAGCGCGTCGACGAACGCCACGGTCTCGAGCCAGCCCTTGAACGCGAAGCGCTTCTCGATCGCGCCGCCGGCCTCGCGCCAGCCGCTCATCTGGGCGAGGTGGTTGCGGATCGCTTCTTCGCTCATGGCGCTCGTTCGCGCCTGGCACTTCTGGGCAAGGAAATCGGTCATGGTGCGATCGGCTCCGGGGGCCGGCGCACGAGCGCGGCGAGGCGCTCGACGGCCGGCGGATGCGAATAGTAGAACCGCGCGTAGAGCGGGTCGGGAGTCAGCGTCGCGGCGTTGTCTTCGTGCAGCTTGAGAAGCGCCGAGGCGAGCTCGCCGCTGTCGGCGTGCGCCGAGGCGAAGGCGTCGGCCTCGAACTCGTCGCGGCGCGACCAGCCGGCGAAGAGCGGCGACGCGAACACGCCGAACACCGAGGCCGCGAGGAGCAGGAGGACGAGCGCGAGCGCGTCGTTCGGCAACGTCAGGTTCGGGGCCACGCCGAGGCCGCTGTAGAACCAGGCCTGAGTCGAGAGCCAGCCGAGGAGCGCGAAGAAAGCGAGCGTGAGCGCCGCCATCGCGATCATGCGCTTCCTGATGTGGCGCAGCTTGAAGTGGCCGAGCTCGTGCGCGAGCACCGCCTCGACCTCGCCGGCGGCCAGGCGCGACAGCAGCGTGTCGAAGAAGACGACGCGCTTGGCGCGCCCGAAACCGGTGAAATAAGCGTTGGCGTGCGCCGAGCGCCGGCTGCCGTCCATGACGAACAGGCCGCGCGCGGCGAAGCCGGCGCGCGCCATGAGCGCCTCGACGCGAGCGCGCAGCGGCGCGTCCTTCAGCTCCTCGAAGCGGTTGAAGAGCGGCGCGATGAAGCTCGGCACGATCACCTGCGCGGCGACGACGATCGCCATCCACGCCGCCCACGCCCAGAGCCACCACGCCGTGCCGGCCGCGCCCATGATCCAGAGCACTGCGGCGAGCAGGGGAATGCCGATGACCGCGCCGAGCGCGATGCCCTTGGCGGCGTCGGCGAGCCAGAGCCGCCACGTCATGCGATTGAAGCCGAAGCGCTGCTCGAGGCGGAAGGTCGAGTACCACTCGAACGGCAGCTCGAGGAGGGCGCCGACGACGACGAAAGCGACGATGAGCGCGACTTCGTAGGCGAGCGCGCCGACGCGCGGCGCGACCGCCTCGCGCACACCGGCGTTGAGGGCGTCGAGGCCGCCGAACAGCGTCCAGCCGAGCAGGATGGCGGCGCCGGCGACCATCTGCCAGTGGGCCAGGCGCGCCTTGGCGAGCGTGTAGTCGGCCGCGCGTTGATGCGCGGCGAGCTCGACCGACGAGCGGAACGCCGCCGGCACTTCGTCGCGATGCAGGGCGACGTGGCGCACCTGACGCGCGAGCAGCCAGGCCCGGATCGCCAGCGACGCGACCAGCGCCGCCGCGAACACGCTCGTCCAGGTGAGTGAGGACATGGCGCCAGTGTAGGTGCGCGCGCGACAAGGGAGTGCTGCGAGAATTTGACCCTGGAGCTCCGATGACCACCGACAACCTGCTGACCGCCGACGACCACAACCTCGTCTGGATCGACCTCGAGATGACCGGCCTTTTCCCGGAGCGCGACCGGATCATCGAGATCGCCGTCGTCGTCACCGACGCGCAACTCGGCAAGCGCACCGAGGGCCCGGTGCTGGCGATTCACCAGAGCGACGAGACGCTCGCGGCGATGGACGCCTGGAACACCGGAACGCACGGCCGGAGCGGCCTGACCGACCGGGTTCGCGCCTCGACGATCGACGAAGCCGAGGCCGAGCGCCAGGTGATCGAGTTCCTGCAGCGCTATGTCAGGAAGGGCGCGTCGCCGATGTGCGGCAACAGCATCTGCCAGGACCGGCGCTTTCTCGCCGTGACCATGCCCAGGCTCGAAGCGTTCTTCCACTACCGCAACCTCGACGTCAGCACGCTCAAGGAGCTGGCGCGGCGCTGGCGGCCCGAGCTGCTCGCCGGCTTTCGCAAGGCGCAGGCGCACACCGCGCTCGCCGACATCCAGGAATCGATCGACGAGCTGGAGTACTACCGCGAGCACTTCCTGCGCGCGGCGCCGGTGGCAGACCCTGCGCGAATCGCGCCGCCGATGTAGAATCGAAGGCTTGCCGCAATCCGGCCTTGCCAAAGATGGGCAAGGCGCGACGGATGCGGCGATTCGTTCATCCCCTCTGACCGCCTCGGTCGCACGTCTTCGGTTTCGCCGAAGCTCGCGCACACCGAGCTCTGCACGCAAGGTCGGCGGCGATGCCGTCGCTGAGGCCCTTTCGTGCCGGCTCCCTTCGAGCCACCGGGCTTTCCTTCCGCGACCGATCCGCCTTCGCTTGCGAAGGCAGGCGCTGCCGCGCACGAGCCGGCGGCGTTGCGACTCAGAGCTTCACACCATGACCTTCGATACCCTCGGCCTGCCCGAGCCCCTCGTCCACGCCGTTGCCGATGCCGGCTACGCCGTGCCGACCGCCGTCCAGACGGCTGCCATCCCGCCGGCGCTCGCCGGCACCGACCTCATGGTCGCCGCCGCCACCGGCAGCGGCAAGACCGCGTCGTTCATCCTGCCGGCGCTCAACCGCGTCCTCGCGGCGCGCGCCGACACCGGGAAGCGCCGCGACAAGGGCACGGTCTACGGCCCGCGCATCCTCGTTCTGACGCCGACGCGCGAGCTGGCGATGCAGATCGCCAAGGCCGCCGCGATGTACGGCCGCCACGTCCCCGGCCTGCGCATCGCGACCGTCGTCGGCGGCGTGCCGTACCCGGCGCAGCTCAAGGCCCTGCGCGGTCCGCTCGACATCCTGATCTCGACGCCCGGCCGCCTGCTCGACCACCTGCAGACCGGCAAGGCCGTTCTCGAGAACGTCGAGATGCTCGTCCTCGACGAAGCCGACCGCATGCTCGACATGGGCTTCATCGACGACATCACGACGATCGCCGACCACGTGCCGAGCGCGCGCCAGACGGTGATGTACAGCGCCACCTTCCTCGGCAACGTCGCCCGCCTCGCCCAGAACCTGCTGCGCGAGCCGCAGCGCGTCGAAGTCGCGTCGCACACCGACACCCACGCCAACATCGAGCAGCGCCTCCACTGGGCCGACAACTTCGCCCACAAGAACGCCTTGCTCGACCACATCCTGACGCAGCGCGAGGTCGAGCAGGCGCTCGTCTTCACGAGCACGCAGATCGACGCCGATCGGCTCGCCGACCGCCTCGCCCAGCTCGGCCACGCGGTCGCCTCGCTGCACGGCGGCATGCCGCAGGGCCGGCGCAACCGCGTCCTGCAGGGCCTGCGCTCGCGCCAGCTGCGCATCCTTGTCGCGACCGACGTCGCCGCGCGCGGCATCGACGTGCCGACGATCAGCCACGTCGTCAACTACGGCCTGCCGATGAAGCCGGAAGACTACGTGCACCGCATCGGCCGCACCGGCCGCGCAGGCCGCGACGGCCTGGCGGTGACGCTCGCCGAGCGCATGGACGCCGGCATGATCCGCCGAATCCAGCAGTTCACGACGCAATCGATCCCGATCGCGACGATCGGCGGCCTCGAGCCGAAGAGCCCGCAGCCGAAGGTGTTCGCCAACGCGCCGGTCGGGCGGGGCCGACCTGAGAGCAATCGTTCTGACGCGCATCGCCCCGGCGAACGCCGTGCGCCGTTCGGCGAACGTCGCCCGCCGTTCGGCGAGCGCAGTGCGCCGCGCGAGTTCGCGCCGCGGGCGCCGTCGCGCGGCAATCCGTTCGATCGCGCGCTTCCGGTTCGCGACGAGCGCGCCGCGCCGGCACGCCGCCCGGGCCCGGCTGCGTTCAAGGGCCGCGGCAAGCCGCAGCGGCCGCGCGTCGGCGGCTTCCCGCGCTGACCCCCCTTCGCAGAGGGGCGACATCGTTCGACCGCGCGCGCCCTTCGCGGCCCGCGTGCATGACGTCGCCGCCTTCGCCTAGCGTCGGCGCTTGACCGTTACGCTCACGCTCATGCCGATGTAGTCGTCGGTCTCGCCGAACCAGCTGCCCGAAATCGGCGCCGCCTGCGACGGATCGCGGGCGATGCCGACGCGGATCAGCTCCGTGCCACCGAGCAAGTTGTTGGTCGGATCGAACGGCACCCAGCCCGCCCCCGGCAAATAGGCCTGCAGCCAGGCGTGCGTGTAGCCGGCGCCGACGACACTCGAGTCGTCGCCTTTGCCGTCGAGTGCGGGGTCATACAGGTAGCCCGAGACGAAGCGCGTCGCGAAGCCGAGGCGGCGCGCCGCTTCCATCATCAGCAGCGCGAAGTCGCGGCACGAGCCGCTGCCTGCCTTGAGCGTCTCCGCCGGGCTTTGCGTGCCTTCCTCGTCGCGGCCGAGGTAGCGCAGGTTGTCGCGGATGTGCTGGTTCATCGCGATCAGCAGCTCGCGCGTTCCGGTCGGCCCGTCGGTACGGATGAACTGGCGCGCCCAGGCGGTGAGCTCGCCG
>JADGRJ010000228.1 GCA_017881025.1 Rhizobacter sp.
GCGCGGGCCGCGCGTCGGCGCCGTCGGACATTCCGCCGGCGGCTACACGGTGCTGGCGTTGGCAGGCGCGCAGCCGGATCCGGCCCGAAACCTCGCGCATTGCCAGGAACATGGCAGAGAGGACCTGATCCTGTGCGGCATCGGAGCACGCGAACGCCCAGCCGACGTTGAACGGCGACCGCTCCCGCCACTGGCCGACCCACGCGTCAGAGCCGTGGTCGCGCTTTCGCCGCTTGCGGTCATGTTTCCTGCCGACTCGCTCGCGAGCGTTCGGGTTCCGACGCTGATCTATGCTGCCGAGCGCGACCGCTTCCTTGTTCCGCGCTTTCACGCGCAGTGGGCCGCCAGCAACGTGCCCGGTGCAGAGCTTCGCAACGTGCCGAACGCCTGGCACTTCGCGTTCATGGACACACCAGGCAATGCGATCCCGACGGAGGACGGAGATCTTGCCGCCGATCCGCCCGGGTTCGATCGTGCTGCCTTCCTGGCGCGCCTCGGCGTGGAGCTTTGCACTTTCTTTGACGAAACGCTGCGCTGAATATCCGAGTGCGTTGGACGCGTTGCCGGTCTCTGGTGTGGGTGTCGCAGGAAGCCGCGGCTTTCGACCCTTAAACGACCTCACAGCTGTGCATTGCAGTCTTAAGCCGACCTTCGTGACGACGGCCTGGCGAGACTGTTTGGCGCAGGCTCGGCGGTATGTCCATCTCCGAGTCCCGCTGCATGTCCCCGCGAGTCGCAGCCGATCAAGCGACCGTAGGGCTCGTTCAGTGCCCCAACGCCTCGTAAGCCTGCCGATGAAACTCGTAAGCGTAAGGGTTGCCAAAGCCGAAGTAGCGCTGCGTCAACAGCACGGCAGCGATCCCCAGACGCGGGTTGATCCACCAGATTGTTCCGGCCAGGCCTCCCCAACTCACTTCACCTGCCACTTCTTCCGGTAGGCCCGGGTCGCTGCTGACTCGAACCGAGGAGCCCAATCCGAAGCGCCAACCTGGTTGCAGCGGTACGTTCGGAAATCGCACGCAGAGCGGCGCATGCAACTGGTTGCTGAACATCAGTTCGAGCGTGGCGGCCCTGAGCAGGGTGGCGTCGCCCGGTATCAGGCTCTGGAGGAGGCGCACCGAGTCGTCCAAGGTGCTGACCAGTCCCCCGCCGCCGGATTCACGCGGCAGCTTGTGCGTATACGCACCGGGGTACGGCTTGTCGTCAGCGCGCAGCAGGCCCGGCTTGGTTGGGTCAAGCAGATCGACGCCCACGTAGAGCGCGCAAAGCCGATCCCGTTTGACGGGCGGGACCCAGAAATCGGTGTCGTTCATCCCAAGTGGCCCAAATATGCGCCCCGCCAGGAAGGTACCGAAGGATTCGCCGCTGACCACTTCGACGACTCGACCCAGCACATCCGACGCCACCGAATACTCCCACTGCGTACCGGGGTGGAATGACAACGGTAGTGGTGCCAACGCCTTCATCATGCCCGCCAGATCTTGTGTCTGGGTTGAGCACGCCAGCCTTGTTGTAGGCCTGGAACTGGAGCGACCCAGGATCGAAGACGCCGTAAGACAGCCCCGACGTATGCGTCATCAGGTGCTGCAGCGTGATCGGGGACTGCGCTGGCTCGGTGTCGTCGATACGCTGCGCGCCCGTGCGCAAGACCTGTCGCGCACCGAGGTCCGGGATGTAGATGTCGACCCGGTCATCCAGGCGAACTCGACCATCTTCGACGAGCAGCATCACGGCGCAAGCGGTAACAAGCTTCGTGCTGGAGAACATGCGGAAGATGTGATCCTCCCGCAGTGCCACGCCCGCTTCGCGGTCGGCTTGGCCATAGCAAAAACGATCGACTACCCCGCGCCCACGCAGTAGCGCGAGAGAGACTCCAGGCAGGAACTGCTGATCGACCTGAGCTCGCATGGCAGCGTGCAGGACACCAAAGTCGGAATGACTCATGGGTTTCCTTAGGTGAGTCGCGCGTGTCTGGCGGGACAGTTACACGTGCACGGCGTGCCGGTCTGGATAGTAGCCCTGCACGTTCCTCACATTGATATCTCAAAATTCAGCGGGCGGCCGGCCACGAAGGATCAGCTGTTGGCACTGGGCGGCCCAATAGCGTCGGTCGCTAATCGACCCGAAGCGGTCTGACATTGGTCGATATTGCTCGCCTGGAAGCAGCCGTTCACCGGTCCCGATGTAGCAATAGCGGTCCGCGTCCCGCGCAGCCCCACCCCTCTTACCAGCTTCCCACCGCATGGCCAAAGAGCCGCCCCTATTGGCCTGTGAGGTAGGCCAGCATGTTCCAGCTGTTGTGCACCAACACAGGCAACGCAAGACTGCCGGTACGCGCACGCAGCCACAGGTACAGCACGGCGGGCGGCAATACAGCCAGCAGCGAGCTCGCGGTCAGAGGGTGCAGAAGCACGAACCCGAGCGTCACGACCACGCCGCCCCATCCCAGTGGCGCACCGAGCACGAGGCTTCGGGCCGGAAAGGCTCTGTCGAGCAGTGCCAGCAGCACACCCCGGAAGATCGTTTCCTCCACCAACCCGGGCAACGTGGTCTGGTAAGCCCAAGTTTCGGGCGACACGGGAGCCGGCGCATATCGACTGCTGATCGTCAGCAGCACCTGCATCAAGAGCGCTGCTGAAGCTACGCCAAGTGCGGGAAGGATGGAATCAGGCTGCTGCGCCCAGGTGAATCCCATTTCGCGCCACGTCAGGCCGCCACGGCGCACGAGTATCGTGCCGACCCAAAGCGTGCCGCTCAGCGCCAGCAGCGAGCCACTCCAGTTCCAGCTTTCACCCAACCATCGCTGCCCTGGCCACAGCGCCGGCAGCGTCCACAGGCCGAGCCAAAGCGCCAGCGCGGCCACAAAGACAATCGCCCACATGCGCGCCGCGGGCCGGGCCAGCGCAGGCACGACCAGCAGGGTAGTCAACACCATCGTCAGCCATGGCAACTCGCGAGTGCCACTACCCACGGCGATCCCATCCGGGTTCAGTCGCCCAGACCATTGGCCAAAGTCATGACCCGCCGGATGAGGGTGAGCAGGACTGTCAGAAGTTCAGACCGTAGCATTGAACACCCGCCTGCGCCAGCGTGCGGCACTGCGCGCAGGCCGGCGCCAGGACTACGAACTCCCCGCCGCCGTAGCGTGCCAGCAGCGCTTCGCCGCGCCCGACCTGTCTTGCAGGCGAGCGTGATCGGCGTACGCAGCCTTGCGTACAGATCGACGGCGCATGCCGCACTAGGATGATCGCACCCGTTGCGCAGCCGACGGCGCAGCAGGGTGGATTGATTCGTTGCCAGTCAGGAGGCCAGTCATGTCGATTCTTTCGAATGTTCGTTCGCTGTTCGTTCCCCCACTCTGCATGGCCGTCGCGGCCGAACCGGCGCTGGCGTCGCGCGCCGCGCTCGACGGCAGGAATTTCGACGGCATCGTCCTCGAATGCGGCAAGACATCGGGCGATGCCGACACGCTGATCTTCAAGGACGGCCGCTTCCGTTCGACCGCGTGCGACCAATACGGCTATGGCGACGGCCCCTACACGGCGACGCGGTCCGGCGAGACGGTCGTGTTCGAAGCCGAAACCGAGAGCCCGAAGTACGGCAAGCTGCTCTGGAAAGGCGTGGTGCGCGGACCGCGCCTCGACGGCACGATGACGATGGTTCGCGACGGCCGGGCCGCGGGCGAAAAATGGGTCCTCGCCGGGGAAAAGAACTGAACGCCTTCGGCCCCGTTCACCGCATCGTTGACGTGCGAGATCGCGAAGGCGAAGGATGTCGCGCATCGCGGTAGTTCAGCGCCCGCCGGCATTTCTCGACCGCACCGAGACCCTGAAGCGGGCCGTAGCCGCCATTGGCGAAGCCGCGCAAACCGGCGCGCGGCTGGTCGTTTTTCCGGAAGCGTTCATTCCCGGCTATCCGGCGTGGATCTGGCAGCTGCGGCCGGGCGCCGACATGCGGCTCACGGAGCAGCTGCACGCGCTTCTGCTCGCGAACGCGGTCGACCTGTCCGGCAACGACCTGGTGCCGCTGTGCCAGGCGGCCAGGGAGCACAAAGTCAGCGTCGTCTGCGGCATGCACGAGCGGGACGCCGACTTCAGTCGCAGCACTCTGTACAACACCGTGGTGATCATCGGGCCCGATGGCGCCTTGCTCAACCGGCATCGCAAGGTGATGCCGACCAGTCCGGAACGCATGGTCTGGGGATTCGGCGATGCGTCCGGCATCAGGGCGGTCGATACGCCGTGCGGGCGCGTCGGCGCGCTGCTCTGCTGGGAAAGCTACCTGCCGCTCGCACGCTGCGCGCTGTACGCCCAGGGCGTCGACATCTACGTCGCACCGACCTACGACCAGGGCGATCTCTGGGTGGCGACGATGCGGCACATCGCCCGTGAGGGCGGCTGCTGGGTCGTCGGCAGCTGCAGCGCCTTCCAGGCCCGTGACATCGCGGATTCGCTGCCCGGCAAGGCACAGATGTATCCGGATGCCGACGAATGGATCAATGGCGGAGATTCGGTCGTCGTTGCCCCCGGCGGGAAGATCGTCGCCGGACCGATGCACAGGGAAAGTGGCATCCTCTATGCGGAGATCGACCTCGAGCGTGTCGGCATGGCACGGCGTAACCTCGACGTGGTGGGCCACTATGCGCGACCCGACCTCTTTCAGCTGCAGGTGAACCGGCGGCCGCTGAAGCCGGTCGAGTTTGCCGATCCGCCCGGTGCGCATGCGTCGACGACATCGAGCAACTGAGGCCGACATGGACACATCGAACCCAGGCACCCCGGATCCCGCTTACCACTCGGGCATGCGGCAACTGCAGGACCGCTGCGACACCCGCAAGCTGGCGGACCGGCTCGACGAAAAGCTCGCGCGCACGGCCTTCACTGCCGAGGATCGGGCGTTCATCGAAAGCCGCCCACTCTTTTTTCTCGCGACCGCCGATTCCTCCGGACGACCGGATTGTTCCTACAAGGGTGGCGCGCCCGGCTTCGTCCGGGTGACGGACGTCGATGAGCTGGCGTTCCCGAGCTACGACGGCAACGGCATGTTTCGCAGCCTCGGCAACGTCCTCGTCAACCCGGCGGTGGCATTGCTGTTCATCGACTTCGAGCGGCCCAACCGTCTGCGCGTCAACGGCTCCGCCCGTGTGGCGGAGGACGATCCGCTGCTTGCGGGCTTTCCAGGTGCGCAATTCGTCGTGCGCGTGCGCGCGGCGCGCATCTTTCCGAACTGCCCGCGCTACATCCATCGCATGACGATCGCCGAGACCTCACCCTACGTTCCGCGCGCCGACTACACCCCGCCGATACCGAAGTGGAAGCGCTTCGACGAGTTTGCCGACGTGTTGCCGCGCAATGATCCGGCCCGCACCACGGGAGGCTGAGGGGAAGTCGCCGTATCGCAGCTACTGTCACGGCATGCCCGCACGTCCCGGCCAGGCAGCGCTCCAATGAATCGACAGCAGTACGATCACCGCTCCAAGGAGTCCACCAATGAGCAGTGACGACCGCAGCGCGATCGAGCAGACGATCCAGACCTACCTTGATGGACTCTACGATGGCGACGCCGACAAGCTTGCCGCCGTCTTTGATGAAACCAGCGCGCTGACGTTCGAGCACAACGGCAAGGTAACGGTGCTGCCGCTCGCGCAGTGGCTCAAGTCGGTGCGCGAGCGGCCGGCGCCGAAAGCCAAGGGCCTGCCACGCGACGATGCGATTCTGCTGATCGACCAATCGGGGCCGACGACTGCCTTCGCGAAGGTCAAGTGCCAGATTCCTCCGCGTTACTTCACCGACTATCTGAGCCTGCTGAAGTTGGACGGGCGGTGGGTGGTCGTGCAAAAGGTATTTGCCACGGTGGTGAAGTCCTAGGACATTACCGGCGACCGGGTCTGCGCAGCCAAACGCCAGTGGCATCTTGCCGTAGGGCCCGACCGCGGTCGAGCCCGGACCGAAGCCGCTTCACTCGCCTGATCGCGCCTCGAGGACGCGAGACCTCACGCGGGCTTCTTGCGCCCTTCACTCATGCGGGCCACATTCATGGCGCTCGTCCGCGTTGAGAGAGGCTCCGAATGAAGTATGTGCTGTTGGCCTTTGTCATGGCGGTCACCCCTGTCTTCGCCTCGAACGATGTGTTTACCGGGACGCGAATCCCGCCTCCCCCTGGTGAGTGCGCGCAGTCGGACAACACGAGCTACTTCGATGGCGCGCTTCGGATGTCCTAAGGTGATGGCGGCCACTAGGAGATTTACGCCAACCAATACACGTGTTCGGGAACCAACTTCATGTGGCTGTTGCTGCCGGTCGATACAACCGGACGTTCGCCGAACTCATTGAGAAAATCAGAGTTTTGGAGACAGCGGTCATTCGCGGGTGGCAACCGATGACTGGGACAGATCGCGACCGAACGGCCGCATCCGAACGTCGCGAACTCGCGCTCACGACCCCTTGCTGTCGATCGAGTTGACGGCGTCAAGGGCAGCAACGCAGCGGTTGCGGAAGGTCATGGAGCCGCCCCGGATGTACGGTTCCGTTCAGATTGCGGTCATCGACCCACCGGGTCTACACGGGCGTCAACGACCGGTTCCA
>JADGRJ010000229.1 GCA_017881025.1 Rhizobacter sp.
CGAGGTCATCCACAACCTCAAGACCAAGGTCGGCGAAATTGCCAGCGGCCTGCCCGAAGGCGTGACGATCGAAGCCGTCTATGACCGGTCGGACCTGATCCACCGCGCCATCGCAACCCTCAAGCGCACCCTGCTCGAGGAAAGCATCATCGTCGCGGCCGTCTGCGTGCTGTTCCTGATGCACGTGCGCTCGGCGCTGGTGGCGATCCTGATGCTGCCGGTCGGCGTGCTGATCGCCTTCATCGCCATGCGCCTGCTCGGCATGAACTCGAACTTGATGAGCCTGGGCGGCATCGCGATCGCGATCGGCGCGATGGTCGACGCGGCCATCGTGATGATCGAGAACGCGCACAAGCACATCGAACGCCTGAAGCCCGATCACTCGACGCGTGAGCGCGCCGACGCGATGATGGCCGCGTGCCAGGAGGTGGGGCCGGCCTTGTTCTTCTCGCTGCTGATCATCACGGTGTCGTTCCTCCCGGTGTTCACGCTCGAGTCGCAGGAAGGGCGCCTCTTCTCGCCGCTCGCCTACACGAAGACGTTCTCGATGGCCGGCGCCGCCTTGCTGTCGGTGACTCTGGTACCGGTGCTGATGATGCTGTTCGTCCGCGGCAAGATCCTGCCTGAGGCGAAGAACCCGGTGAACCGCTTCCTCATCTGGGTCTATCGGCCGATCATCGCCGCCGTCATGCGCTGGAAGAAGGTCACCATCGCACTGGCACTGGTCGTCTTGGCAGTGTCGTACTTCCCCGCTTCCCAGCTCGGCAGCGAGTTCATGCCCACGCTCAACGAGGGCACGCTGCTCTACATGCCCGCCTCCCTGCCCGGCATGTCGATCACCAAGGCCGCGGAGGTGTTGCAGACGCAGGACAAGATCATCAAGAGCTTCCCGGAAGTGAGCTCGGTCTTCGGCAAGGCCGGAAGGGCCAACACCGCCACCGACCCCGCGCCGACGGAGATGTTCGAGACGGTGATCAACCTGAAGCCTCAGGCGGAGTGGCGGCCGGGCATGACCACCGACAAGCTGATCGGAGAGTTGGACAAGGCGCTGCAGTTTCCGGGCATATCCAACGCATGGACGATGCCGATCAAGGCGCGCATCGACATGCTGTCGACCGGCATCCGCACGCCGATCGGCATCAAGGTCTTCGGCAAGGATCTCGGCGAAATGGAACGGCTCGCCAAGGAGATCGAGGCGGTCGTCAAGAAGGTGCCGGGAACGACGTCGGCGTTCGCCGAGCGTCTGACCGGCGGAAGCTATCTCAACATCGAGCCGGATCGCGAGCAGCTTGCCCGCTACGGCCTGTCGGTCGGCGAGCTTCTCGAAGTGATCGGCACCGCGCTCGGCGGCGACATGGTGACCACCACCGTCGAAGGCCGCGAGCGCTTCGGCGTGACCGTTCGCTACCCGCGCGAGCTGCGCGCGAACCCCGAGCAGATCGAGCGCGAGGTGCTGGTGCCGATCATGGGCGGGGCGATGGTGCCACTGGGTCAAGTGGCCAAGGTGCGGGTCGCGCGCGGCGCCCCTGGCATCCGCACCGAAAACGCGCTGCTGTCGGCCTACATCTTCGTCGACATCCGCGGCCGGGACATCGGCTCGTATGTGGCCGACGCGCGCAAGGCCGTCGCCGAGCAGGTCAAGTTTCCGGCCGGCTACTACATCGCGTGGAGCGGCCAGTTCGAAGCCATGGAGCGAGCGACCGACAAGATGAAGATCGTCGTTCCGGTGACGTTGCTGGCGATCTTCCTGCTGCTCTACCTCAACTTCAGGCGAATGACCGAGACCTTGATCGTCATGCTCTCGGTTCCGTTCGCATTGGTGGGTGGCGTGTGGCTGATGTGGTTGCTCGGCTACAACCTGTCGATCGCCGTGGCGGTCGGTTTCATTGCGTTGGCTGGTGTGGCTGCCGAGACCGGCGTCGTGATGCTGATCTATCTCGACCACGCCTGGGAACAAGCCCAGGAACGTTGCCGCGCGGAGGGTCGCCCGCCCCGCCCCGCCGATCTCTACGCCGCCGTGATGGAAGGGGCGGTCGAACGCGTGCGTCCGAAGATGATGACCGTGGTAGCGATCATGGCCGGGCTGTTGCCGATCATGTGGGGCAGTGGCACGGGCTCCGAGGTGATGAGCCGCATCGCTGCGCCGATGGTGGGCGGAATGATCTCGTCGACGGTGCTGACTCTTTGCGTGATTCCGGCGCTCTATGCGCTGGTCAAGCAATGGCAGCTGGGGCGTACTCCGCGCAACGAGCCCGCGCCGCCGGCGAACGTGGTGCATTCAGCAGGCGAGGACCCTGTCGGGGTGGCATCGACCCGTTAGAGCGCAATCGTGACGCTGTGGCTCCTGACTGGCTCCTCGAGGGCGTCGATCGCTGGGGTGGCCGTCGTGTCGACCCTGTTGCAGACCGTGAGCGGCTGCGCCGTCCGGCCAGACGCGCAGCGCGTGACGTCGCAGGCGATCACCGATGGCGACGGCACGACAGTGGGCCGCGAGTTGGCAGCGGGGTCGCAGCGAGCGTGCACAGCACTCTTGTGCAAGATCAAACCGCACGGCCCCCGGGTTCCGACAATCATCCTTCGAGCAAGCAGTTCTCAAGACCATCGACGCGCTGAAAGCCGAGGGCTTCGGCGTGCTGAGCGACATCGACGTGCAGCAAGCGATGAAAGAGAAGCTGGGGGTGGAGATGCCGCCCTACCGCATCCTCGGTGCCTGCAACCCGCCACTCGCACATCAGGCTCTGCGGTCCGAGCCCGACATCGGGTTGCTGCTTCCGTGCAACGTGATCGTGCGCGAAGACGCGCTGGGGCGTTTCGTGGTCGGCTTCCTCGATCCGCAGATCATGGTCAGCGTCGTCGGCAAGCCCGAGATTCATTCGGTAGCGGACGAGGCCGAACGCCGCCTGCGCCGGGTCTGCGCCAGCCTGGGAGGCACTGCGACCGCCAACCGGGTTACTTCAAATGAAAAAAGGAGCAGCGTTGACGAAGACTGAGATTCACATTTCAGGCCTCGCTCAAACCGGGCTGGCTAGAGGCAACCGGCTTACTTCGCCGCTTCGATCCTGGTCAGCGTAATCGCACCATTCAGACGCTCGGCTGAGAACCGCACCCTCTCACCCTCCTTCACTTGGTCGAGCATCTTCGGGTCGGCGACCCGAAAGACCATCGTCATGGCAGGCATGCCGAGGTTGTCGATTGGGCCGTGACGCAGCGTCACCTTCCCCGCTTCCTTGTCGACCTTGCGAACTTCACCTTCGGTCATCGAAGCGGCGGCCGAGGCGATCGCACTCGGAGTCGAAGCGGATCGCGTCGCCTGCTGCGAATGAGCCACAGCCGAAATCGTCAGCATCGCGACTGCGAATAGATGCAGTGCTTTCATTTCACGGTCACCTTGCCAACCATGCCGGCTTCGAAGTGACCCGGCTGCAGGCAGGCGAACTCGAACTCCCCTGGCTTTGCGAACTGCCAAACGATCTTACCGACCTTGCCGGGCTGCACGTGCGCCATGTTCGCGTCTGCGTGTTCCATCTCAGGAAACTTCTTCATCAGCTCGGCGTGCTCCTTGATGGCCTGCTTTGTGCCGAGCACCATCTCGTGCGGCAACTTGCCGCCGTTGTGAACGACGAACTTGATGGTTTCGCCGCGCTTGACGGTGACGTTGGCCGGCGTGAATCGCATGTTGTCGGCCATCTCGACCTTGATGGTTCGGGTCACCGCCTTCGGGTTTCCCTCGCGGCCGAAGGCAGTGTCTTCCACTTTGCTGGCGTCGAAGACGCGCGGCCTTTCATCTCCATGGGCTCCCACGGAGCCCGCGACGATGGCGAGGCCGAGCGCCGCGGCGTTCAGGACGAGTTTCGTGTTCAAGTGACGTGCTCCCAGGGTCGGAATTGGTTGTATCCGCTCAGTGGCCTTCCTAGGCCCTGAAGTCGGCTAGTGCCCGTGTCGATGGTGGATGTCGGGGTAGTGCACGTGCTCGTGCGTCATGGCCACGTGCGCATGCGGATGGACATGAGGCTCTCCGCCGTCCCACGGGAACTCGTGTCCGTGCTGGTGATGACGGTCGTGCGCGTGCGGATGGTCGTGCTCCATCGCGATGTGTTCGTGGGCGTGGAGGTGACGCTCCGTCAGGTGCAGCCAGAGGCCCATGCCCATGAGCGCTGCGGAGACCCAGAACGTTGCCGACGGAAGCGCGGGCCACAAGAAGAGAGCGAGCGCCACGCCGAACAGCGGTGCGATGGAGAAGTACGCTCCTGTCCTGGCCGTGCCGAGGGTGCGCAGCGCCACCACGAACAGCATCAGGCTGACCCCGTATCCCACGAGGCCCACCAGCAGCGACCAGCCGACGAGTGGCAGTGCCGGAAAGTGCGCACCGCCGGCGACGGCGAGCGCCGTGTTGCAGGTGCCCGCCACCACGCCCTTGATACCGGCGATCAGCATGGCGTCGTTGGTCGACACCTTGCGGGTCAGGTTGTTGTCGATGGCCCAGCACAAACAGGCGCCGACCACGAGCAACGCGCCCGTGGACAGCGCCCAGCTGCCCGGTTGCCAGGCGAGGAGGGCCCCGCCCGTCACGATGGCCGCCATGCCGAGCACGATCCGGCGGTCGGTGTTTTCCTTGAAGACGACCCAGGCGATGGCAGCCGTCGCGACACCCTCGATGTTCAACAGCAACGACGCCGATGCCGCGCCGGTTCGTGCCAGTCCCGCCATCAGCAGCGCCGGCCCTGCCATCCCGCCGGCGACGATGGCGCCGAGCAGCCAGCCCACATCCCGGCGCGGAATCGTCAGGCGCGCGACCTCGTCTTCGGTCGCTTTCGCGGCGATCGTGCGGATCAGGAGGAGAGCTCCCAGGCCGAGCCCGCTGCCCAGGTAGAGCAAACCCGCCAGCAAGAGCGGCGGCACCTCACCGACGAGTAGCTTGGCGAGCGGTGTGCTCGCGCCGAACAGGAGTGCCGCGCCTAGCGCGGGAGCGGCTGGACCGAAAGCCATGGGCCACTGTAGAGCATGGCCTTCATCGGGGCCTCGGCCTCTACGGGTGCGACGGGTTCTCGAGGAACGGGCTGCCGCGTCCGCGGCAGGCGGTCAGCGAGCCGACGACCCCTCGAGTCGCGACTAGCGCTGGCGCCGGCGCGCGACGAACGCCATCACGCCGAAGCCGGCGAGCATCATCGCGTAGCTGGCGGGCTCGGGGACGGGGGTCGCCCACACCGTGGCGTTGACGTTGCCGTAGATCGTGCTGCCCGAGCTCGACAGGACGCCGATCGAGTCGATCGCGATCGTCACCAAGCCCAGGCTGTCGAAATCGAACACCACCGGCGCCGGCGTCGAGAAGCTGAGGAAGTCGCTCGGGCCCGACGAGTACCAGGAGTACGGCAGGTCGATCTGGTGCGTGATGCCGTCGACGGTGACGTCGATCAGCGCGTCGAACGACGGCGTCAGCGTGCAGCTCCAGCAGTTCGCGCCGACTTCGAACGAGAACGTGCCCAGCGAGACGGCGACCGGCGTCGTCGACAGCGCGACCGTGATCGTGTCGCCGGTGATGACGAAGTTGTCGAAGGGCGAAGCGAACTCGGAGCCGATGCCGGAATTCGCATACGAGCCGGTCTCGATGTTGACCGCGTGCACGGGGCCGGCAGCGGCGGCTGCTAACACCAGCGCGGCGGTGGCGCTCTGTCGCATGAACGATCGGATGCTGAACATTTCGATTCCTTGCCGGGATCTCGCCGACGCGTTGTGCGCGGTCTGAGCCCTGATGGCGGGATTGTCGGAACCGCCGGGCGCAAAAGCACGACCGTTCGCCGAATCGCATCCGTGGACGTGGTTCCGATCACGGTGACAATCCTCGGAAACGACAGTGCGCCACGAGGCCCGATCGCAGTCGTGACAAAGTCGACGCGCTTCGCCGCGGCCATCGACGCGCAAGGAGATCCCGCCCGTGCCGAGCCTGTTCCGCCGCCGCCAGATCTGGTTGCCGACGTGGTGGGGCACGCTGCTGCTGATCGCATTCGCCGCCGCAGCGGCTGTCATCGCGCTGCGCCAACTCGGCAGCTTCCTCGCGCCGATCGACCCCGCAATCGGGCGCGACGGGCGCGGCGCGTCGACGCTGATCGTCGAAGGCTGGCTCGACGAGGACGGGCTCGACGATGCGATCGCCGTCGTCGCGCGCGGCCGCTACGAACGCGTCGTCACGTCCGGGAGCCCGATCGAGAGCTGGCGCGAGGGCCAGCCTTGGCCGACTTACGCGGAGCGCGCCGCCGACTACCTGCGCCGCCATGGCGTGAACCGGATTCCGGTGGTGCCCGTGCCCGCGCCCCGGTCGGCGCAGGACCGCACCTTCCTCAGCGCCGTCGTCGTCCGCGACTGGCTGCGCCAGCAGGGCAGCGCGGTCGACGCGGTCGACCTCTTCTCGGGCGGTGTCCACGCGCGCCGCTCGTGGCTCGTCTACCGGATCGCCTTCGGGCCCGAGGTCGAGGTCGGCGTCTTCGCGGCGCGGCCGCGCCGCTATCCGCTCGAGCGCTGGTGGGCGACGAGCGACGGCGC
>JADGRJ010000230.1 GCA_017881025.1 Rhizobacter sp.
CTACGGGTCGCGCGCGCTCGCGCCGGGCGAGCAGTGGCTCGAGATCGAGCCGGAGAGCTTCTGGATCTTCTGACCGCCCCGCGCGGCACCGCCACGGCCATGGACAAGCATCGCCTCGACAAGTGGCTCTGGGCGGCCCGCTTCTACAAGACGCGCGCCCTCGCCGCCGAAGACATCGCCAAGGGGCGGGTCTCGGTGAACGAGCAGGTCGCCAAGGCCTCGCGCGAGCTGCGCCAAGGCGACGTCGTCGAGCTGCGCCAGGCCGGATCGAGCCGGACGCTCGTCGTCAAGGCGCTGAGCCGCCTGCGCGGGCCGGCGCCGACGGCGCAGGCCCTCTACGAGGAGACGCCGGAGAGCATCGCGCAGCGGATCGCGCGTGCGGCGGAGCGCAAGCTCAACCCCGAGCCGGCGCAGACGATCGAGCAGGGCCGGCCGACCAAGCGCGATCGGCGCCAGCTCGCCGACTGGAACCGCTGGAGCGCCTCGGCCGAGCCGGACTGAGAAAGTCGCTCGCGTTCGGCAAAGTCCGCCCTTGAAACCCCGGGGATGCGCCTCACGTCCTTCGGATGAACGCGAACGATCCCTCCTCGCCCGAGGCCGGCAACGGCGCCGGCCCCGCCACCGCGGCCAACGAGCCGTCCTCGTCGCCGCCCAGCTCAGCGCCTTCGCCGAGCGACCTCGAAGCCCGCCACGCCGAGCTTTCCGACGCCTACCTGCGCGCCAAGGCCGAAGCCGAGAACACCCGGCGCCGCGCCGAGGAAGAGATGACCAAGGCGCGCAAGTTCGCGGTTGAGAGCTTCGCCGAAAGCCTCCTGCCAGTGCGCGACAGCCTGGAGGCGGCGATCGCGATCCCGGCGGCGACACCCGAGCAGCTGCTCGAGGGCGTCCACGCCACCCTGCGCCAGCTGACGACGGCGCTCGAGAGAAACAGGGTCGTCGAGGTCAACCCGCCCGCGGGCGCGAAGTTCGACCCGCACCAGCACCAGGCGATCAGCGTCGTCCCGGCGGCGCAGGACCCGAACACGGTCGTCGCCGTCCTGCAGAAGGGCTACACGATCGCCGACCGCGTCCTGCGTCCGGCGCTGGTCACGGTCAGCGCTTCCGGCTGAGCGACACCTCGCTTGAAACGTCGCGGCTGATCCTCACCTCTGAAGCAACTGAATTTTTCTGGAGAACAACATGGCAAAGATCATCGGCATCGACTTGGGGACCACCAACTCGTGCGTCGCGATCATGGAAGGCGACAAGCCGAGAGTGATCGAGAACAGCGAAGGCGCGCGCACGACCCCGTCGGTCGTCGCCTATCTGGAGAGCGGCGAGATCCTGGTCGGCGCCGCCGCCAAGCGTCAGGCGGTGACCAATCCGAAGAACACGATCTACGCGGTGAAGCGCCTGATCGGCCGCAAGTTTACCGAGAAGGAGGTGCAGAAGGACATCGGCCTGATGCCGTACAAGATCGTCGCGGCCGACAACAGCGACGCCTGGGTCGAGGTGCGCGGCGACAAGCTCGCGCCGCAGCAGATCAGCGCCGAGATCCTGAGGAAGATGAAGAAGACCGCCGAGGACTACCTCGGCGAGAAGGTCGTCGACGCGGTGATCACGGTGCCGGCGTACTTCAACGACGCGCAGCGCCAGGCGACCAAGGACGCCGGCCGCATCGCCGGCCTCGAGGTCAAGCGGATCATCAACGAGCCGACAGCGGCCGCGCTGGCCTTTGGCCTCGACAAGACCTCGAAGGGCGACCGCAAGATCGCCGTCTACGACCTCGGCGGCGGCACGTTCGACATCTCGATCATCGAGATCGCGGACGTCGACGGCGAGAAGCAGTTCGAAGTGCTGTCGACCAACGGCGACACCTTCCTCGGCGGCGAAGACTTCGACCAGCGGATCATCGACTACATCATCGCCGAGTTCAAGAAGGACCAGGGCGTCGACCTCTCGAAGGACGTGCTCGCCCTGCAGCGTCTGAAGGAAGCGGCGGAGAAGGCGAAGATCGAGCTCTCGAACTCGACCCAGACCGACATCAACCTGCCGTACGTCACGGCCGATGCCTCGGGCCCGAAGCACCTCAACATCCGCCTCACGCGCGCCAAGCTCGAGGCGCTCGTCGAAGACCTGATCGAACGGACGATCGGGCCGTGCCGCACCGCCATCAAGGACGCCGGCGTCTCGGTCTCGCAGATCGACGACGTCATCCTGGTCGGCGGCCAGACGCGAATGCCCAAGGTGCAGGACAAGGTCAAGGAATTCTTCGCCAAGGAGCCGAGGAAGGACGTCAACCCCGACGAGGCCGTCGCAGTCGGCGCCGCGATCCAGGGCCAGGTCCTGATCGGCGACCGCAAGGACGTGCTGCTCCTCGACGTCACCCCGCTCAGCCTCGGCATCGAGACGCTCGGCGGCGTGATGACCAAGATGATCCAGAAGAACACGACCATCCCGACCAAGTTCGCGCAGACCTTCTCGACCGCCGACGACAACCAGCCGGCGGTGACGATCAAGGTCTACCAGGGCGAGCGCGAGATGGCGTCGGGCAACAAGTCGCTCGGCGAGTTCAACCTCGAGGGCATCGCTCCGGCGCCGCGCGGCATGCCGCAGATCGAGGTCACCTTCGACATCGACGCCAACGGCATCCTGCACGTCGGCGCCAAGGACAAGGCGACCGGCAAGGAGAACAAGATCACCATCAAGGCGAACTCCGGCCTCACCGAAGCCGAGATCCAGCAGATGGTGAAGGACGCCGAGCTCAATGCCGCCGACGACAAGAAGAAGCTCGAGGTGATCCAGGCCCGCAACGCCGCCGACGCCATGATCCACAGCGTTCGCAAGAGCCTCGCCGAGCACGGCGAGAAGCTCGACGCTGGCGAGAAGGAGAAGATCGAGTCGGCGCTGAAGGAGGCCGAGGAATCGCTCAAGTCGGAGGACAAGGCGACGATAGAAGCCAAGACCGAAGCCTTGATGACGGCGAGCCAGAAGCTCGGCGAGAAGGTCTACGCTGACCAGCAGGCGGCGCAGCAGGCCGCGGCGGGTGCCGCAGCAGGCGCCGGCAGCCCGGCTGGCGCGCAGGCCGAGACGCCATCGGCGCGCAGCGACGACGACGTCGTCGACGCCGAGTTCAAGGAAGTCAAGAAGGGCTGAAGCCCCTTTGCCGATCGGCCGGCGCCGCCCGTGACACTGTCGCGGCGGGCGCCGGCTTCGGTTTGTTGGGATGCGAGTCGCGGGGGAGCGAACGACGATGGCAGCAGGCAAGCGCGACTACTACGAGGTGCTCGGCGTCACCCGTAACGCTTCCGAGGAAGAGATCAAGAAGGCTTATCGCAAGCTGGCGATGAAGCACCACCCGGACCGCAACCAGGGTTCGGCGTCGAAGAAATCCGAGGAAAGCTTCAAGGAGGCGAAGGAAGCCTACGAGATGCTCTCCGACGCTCAGAAGCGTGCCGCCTACGACCAGTACGGCCACGCCGGCGTCGACCCCAACCTCGGGCGCGGCGGCGCCGAGGGCTTCGGCGGCTTCGCCGAGGCGTTCGGCGACATCTTCGGCGACATCTTCGGCAACGGCCGCGGCCGCGCCGCGGGCAGCCAGCAGGTCTACCGCGGCAGCGACCTCAGCTACGCGATGGAGATCACGCTCGAGGAAGCGGCGCACGGCAAGGAAACGCAGATCCGCATCCCGTCGTACGAGACCTGCGAGACCTGCAAGGGCAACGGCGCCAAGCCGGGAACGAGCCCGATCAGCTGCACGACCTGCCACGGCGCCGGAACGGTGCAGATGCGCCAGGGCTTCTTCAGCATCCAGCAGACCTGCCCGACCTGCCACGGCAGCGGCAAGCTCATCCCCGAGCCTTGCCCGGCCTGCCACGGCCAGGGCCGGCTCAAGAAGAACAAGACGCTCGAGGTCAAGATTCCGCCCGGCATCAACGAGGGCATGCGGATCCGCTCGAGCGGCAACGGCGAGCCGGGGCCCAACGGCGGCCCGAACGGTGATCTCTACATCGAGATCCGCATGAAGCCGCACGACATCTTCGAGCGAGATGGCGACGATCTCCATTGCACGGTGCCGGTCGGCATGACGAGCGCGGCGCTCGGCGGCACGATCGAGGTGCCGACGCTCGGCGGCAAGGCCGAGATCGAGCTGCCCGAAGGCACGCAGCATGGCAAGACCTTCCGCCTGCGCGGCAAGGGCATCAAGGGCGTGCGCTCGAGCTACCCGGGCGACCTGTACTGCCACGTCAGCGTCGAGACGCCGATCAAGCTCACCGAGCACCAGCGAAAGCTGCTGCGTGAGCTCGACGACGCTTTCCGCAAGGCCGGCGACCGCCACTCGCCGACCGCCAAGACGTGGAGCGACCGCGTCAAGGATCTCTTCAAGGCCTGACGCCGACGAGCCCGTCGTGGCGGCGTGAGAATGTCGCCATGTCCGCCGGTGCCGATTCGCTCAAGTCGATCCTGTTCGCGCTCGGCGCGAACTTCCTGATCGCCCTCGCCAAGACGGCCGGTGCCGTCTTCACCGGCTCGTCGTCGATGCTCGCCGAGGCGATCCACTCCTACGCCGACTGCGCCAACCAGGCGCTCCTGCTCTGGGGCCTGCGCGAAGGGCGGCGCCGGCCGAGCCGCGACCACCCGCTCGGCTTCGGCAAGGCGATCTACTTCTGGAGCTTCATCGTCGCCCTCATGCTGTTCAGCATGGGCGGACTGTTCTCGATCTACGAGGGCGTTCACAAGCTGCAGGCGACCGCGCCGATCGAGAACGCCTGGGTGGCGATCGGCATCCTGGTCTTCGGCATCGCCGCCGAGAGCGTCTCGCTCTGGGGTTGCCTGCGCGAAGTCAACAAGGATCGTGGCCGGCAGAGTCTGTGGCGCTGGTTTCGCAGTTCGCGCCAGAGCGAACTGCTCGTCGTCTTTGCCGAAGACATCGCCGCGCTCGGCGGCCTGACGCTGGCGCTCGCGTTCATCGCCCTGGCGCAGACGACCGGCAACCCGGTGTGGGACGCGGCCGGCTCGATCTGCATCGGCGTGCTGCTCGTTCTCGTCGCCGTGCTCGTCGGCATCGAGGTGAAGGCGCTCCTGATCGGCCAGAGTGTCGAAGGTCGCGTCCTCGAGCGAATGCGCGAGCACCTCGCCGCGCACGACGAAGTCGAGACCGTCTACAACCTGCTCACCCAGCAGATGGGCCGCGACGTGATGGTCGCCGTCAAGGCGAAGATGCGGCCGGCGCCATCGGCGCATGCGCTGATCGAGGCGATCAACCGTGTCGAGAGCAGCTTTCGCACCGCATTTCCGCAGGTGCAGTGGCTCTTCTTCGAGCCCGACGTCGCCGACTGATAGTCGCCGCTACCTGTCTCGGCCGAACAGGTCGCCTTGGCCGACCCGGCTCGGCGCCAGGGGCTTTCGGAACTGCGTGAGGTCGAGCTCGCGGCGCTCGTTGGCGAGGCCGAAGCGGCGTTTGGCCTTGGCGAGACGCTGGGCGATGAGCTGCGCCCAGACGCCTTCGCCGCGCATCCGCGTGCTGAACGTCGAGTCATAGTCCTTGCCGCCGCGCATCTCGCGGATGCGCGCCATGACGCGCGCGGCGCGGTCGGGGAAATGCCGGTCGAGCCAGCGCTGGAAGAGCGGGTTCACCTCCCAGGGCAGGCGCAGGACGATGCCGAACGCCGAGCTCGCTCCCGCCGCCGCGGCCGCTTCGAGGATCCGCTCGATCTCGGGCTCGTTGATGAACGGGATGATCGGCGAGACGCTGACTCCCACCGGCACGCCGGCGCGCGCGAGCGCCTCGATCGTGCGGATGCGCCGGTGCGGCGCGGCGGCGCGAGGCTCGAGGATCCGCGCCAGCGCCGGGTCGAGCGAAGTCACCGAGACGTAGACCGCGGCCAGGCCGCGCTCGCCCATCGGTGCGACCAGGTCGAGGTCGCGCTCGACCCCCGACGACTTGGTGACGAGCGAGAACGGATGGGCGCACTCCGACATCACCTCGAGCACCGCGCGGGTGATGCCGAGCTTGCGCTCGACCGGCTGGTAGGCGTCGGTGGCCGAGCCGATGTTGATCGCCGAAGGCCGGTACGAGCGCGCGGCGAAGGCCTCGCGCAACCGTTCGGCGGCGTTGACCTTGGCGATGATCCGGGTTTCGAAATCGAGGCCGGGCGACAGGCCCAGGTAACTGTGCGTCGGCCGCGCGAAGCAATAGATGCAGCCGTGCTCGCAGCCGCGGTACGGATTGATCGAGAGGTCGAAGCTGAGGTCGGGCGAGTCGTTCTTCGAGAGGATCGACTTCACGCGCTCCTCGATCACCGTCGTCTCGGGGCCAAGGCGCTCTTCCGCGGCTTGCTGGTCGAGCGTGCCCCAGCCGTCGTCGTAGCTTTCGCCCGTCTGGCGCGAATAGCGGTGCTCGATCGCCCAGACCGTGCCGCGCCCCTTGGCCGGCAGGCGCGCGGCGTCCTCGGCGCGCGGGGCCTCGTCGCGAGAGATCGGGCGCTGCCCCTTGGGCCACGACGGCGGCGGTGCTGTCATACTGTTAATATATA
>JADGRJ010000231.1 GCA_017881025.1 Rhizobacter sp.
CGCACCCGCTGGCGTGCTCGTGGTACATGCCGGGTGCATCTCCGGTGCGTTCGACCGATCGATCGATCGGACGTTCAGCTTCCTAACCACCTTCACCGGGGTCACCGCAGGCACCTACGACTTCAACATCGCGGCGACGGTCGATAGCGGAGTCGTGGCCCTGGAAGCCGACCACATCGTTGTGACCGCGGTGCCCGAACCGAGCACCTACGCGCTGATGTCGCTGGGCCTCGCCGCGGCGGCTTTCCTGCGTCGGCGCCGCAAGAACGCCTGAAGCACCAGGGGATCCTCTCCGCGTCGCGCAGACTCGTGACGAGCGGCGCACGCGGAGACTGTTCAGACTTGATGGGCGAGGCGCGGCGCTAGTCGGTTAGACCTGCATTCCCATGATGTCCGCATACGCCTGCACCAGGCGGTTGCGGACCTGCAGCGTCGCGGCGAAGCCGATCTGCGCCTTCTGCATCGCGACCATCGTCTGCTCGAGGCTGACGGTCGGGTTGTCGAGGCTCACCTCGCGCTGCATCGCCGTCGCGTCGTTCTGTGACTTGCTGACGGCGCCGAGCGCCTGGCCGAGCGCTTTCTGAAAGCCGGTCTCGGCGACCGGGCCGCTCTTGCCGAGCGGAACGCCGTCGGCGCCGAGGCCGGCGCGGGCGACGGCCTGGGCGAAGTCGAAGGGCTTCAGGGTGACGTTCATGGCGGGCTTGCTCCCATGGCGCCATCGTAGGGACGCGGCCGCCCGCCGTTGGCGCGAACTGGCGCCGCAATGCCGGCCTGTTTCGCGCTTCCGGCCGGGGGGCGTTCCGAATAATCGCTGCTGACCCGGTGGCCTTTCGCCCCCGTCGCACGTCAACGATCCATGGACAACGCCGTCGCCCTCACGCCCAACGCCTCGCTGGCCGTCCCCGCGACCTTCGCCGGCCGGATCCAGGCGATGCCGCTGCGCAGCAAGGTCAGCGCGCTGATCGGCGTCGCGGCGCTGGCCGGCATCGTCTTCGCGATGACGGCGTGGAACTCGCACGGCGACTACAAGGTCCTGTACGCCAACCTCGCCGACAAGGACGGCGGCGCCGTCATCGCCCAGCTGTCGCAGATGAACGTGCCGTACCGCATGTCCGAAGGCGGTTCGGCGATCCTCGTTCCCGCGGCACAAGTTCACGACCTGCGCCTGAAGATGGCGACCGCCGGCCTGCCGAAGGGCGCGGTCTCGGGCTTCGAGCTGATGGACAGCGCCCGCTTCGGCCAGACCCAGTTCCAGGAGCGGCTCACCTTCCAGCGCGGCCTCGAGGGCGAGCTGACGCGCTCGATCGGCTCGCTCGCCGCGGTGCAGGCGGCGCGCGTCCACCTCGCGCTGCCGAACCAGAACGGCTTCTTTCGCGAGCAGCAGAAGCCGAGCGCCTCGGTGCTGCTGACGCTGCACCCCGGCCGCGCCCTCGACCGGGCACAGATCGCCGGCATCGTCCACCTCGTCTCGTCGAGCGTTCCCGAGATGAGCCCGAAGGCGGTGAGCATCCTCGACCAGAGCGGGTCGCTTCTCACCGGCGGCGACAGCGCGCCGGGCGCGGGGCTCGATGCGCAGCAGCTCCAGTACGTCAACCAGATCGAGGCCGGCTACACCAAGCGCATTCTCGAGCTGGTCGAGCCGATCGTCGGCCACGACAACCTGCGCGCCAGCGTCACCGCCGACGTCGACTTCTCGCAGACCGAGGCGACCTCGGAAGAGTTCAAGCCGAACCAGGGCACCGACGCGAGCGTCTCGATCCGCAGCCAGCAGACCACCGAGCAGGGAGGCGCCGGCGGCGGCGCGCTCGCGAGCGGCGTTCCGGGCGCGGCGTCGAACCAGCCGCCGATCGCCGCGACCGCGCCGCTCACCGGCGCCTCGCAGCCGCTGCAGGGCGCGCCGAGCGGAATCGCCGCCGGCAGCGGCGGCCGGCGCGAGGCGGTGACAAACTACGAGGTCGACAAGACGGTTCGCGTCACCAAGAGCGCGACCGGCAACGTCAAGCGGCTCAACGCCGCCGTCGTCGTCAACAACCGCAGCGTCACCGACGCCAAGGGCAAGACGACGCAGGTGCCTCTCGCCGCCGAGGAGATCGAGAAGCTCGCCGCCCTCGTGCGCGAGTCGATCGGCTTCAACAAGGAGCGCGGCGACTCGGTCAAGGTGATCAACGCGCCGTTCCGGGTCGAGCCGTCGGCGACGGCGCGCGAGACGCCGTTCTGGAAGAGCCCGGAGCTGATCGACCTGATCCGCGCCGCGGCGCTGCCGGTCGGCCTCGCCCTCGTCGCCGTGCTCGTCTTTTTCGGCCTCGTCCGGCCGGCGGTGAAGAGCACCTTCGCGACGCGGCCGGGACAACTCGCGCGCCCGGGTACGCGGATCGACGCCGTCGTCGATGACGAGCAGTCGTATCAGCTCGCCGCGCCCGCCTACCTGCGCCAGATCGAAGGCGCCAAGGCACTCGCCAAGGACAACCCGGCAGCCGTCGCCGGCATCGTCCGCGGCTGGGTCGGCGGCGGCGAAGCCACCTGACATTCCGAACGAAAGCAGACCGCCATGGCGCTCGACGAAGCCGGCCTCGAAGACTCGGCCATCCTCCTGATGTCGCTCGGCGAGGAAGAAGCCGCGGCGGTGTTCAAGCACCTGTCGCCGCGCGAGGTGCAAAGCCTCGGCGCGACGATCGCGCGCATGACGTCGGTGCCGAAGGAGCGCCTCGACAAGGTGCTGGCGAAGTTCACGAGCACCGCGTCGAGCCGCAGCCCGCTCGTCTCCGACACCGGCAACTACGTTCGCAACGTCCTCAAGAAGGCGCTCGACGAGGACAAGGCCAACCTGCTGATCGACCGCATCCTGCAGAACGGCGACATCTCGGGCATCGAGGGCCTGAAGTGGATGGACGCCGCGTCGATCGGCGAGATGCTGCGCCACGAGCACCCGCAGATCGTCGCCGCGGTCCTCGTCCACCTCGATTCCGACCAGGCCGCGGCGGTGCTGAAGACCTTCGCCGAGCGGCAGCGCAACGAAGTCCTCGTCCGAATCGCTACGCTAGACGGCATCCAGCCTTCGGCGCTGAAGGACCTGAGCGAGGTGATGGGCCGCATGGTCAGCGGCGGCGAGCAGGCGCGCATGGCGCCGCTCGGCGGCGTCAAGGCCGCGGCCGAGATGATCAACCTGCTCGGCACGAGCATCGAGACCGCCGCGCTCGACTACATCCGCGAGGCCGACAACGACCTCGCCCAGCGCGTCATGGACAACCTGTTCACCTTCGACGACCTGATGCGGGTCGACGACCGCGGCATCCAGGCGCTGCTGAAGGAAGTGCAGTCGGAGTCGCTCGTCATCGCGCTCAAGGGCGCCAAGCCGGAGCTGCGCGACCGCATCCTGAAGAACATGTCGACGCGCGCCGCCGAGACGCTGCGCGAGGAGCTCGACGCGCGCGGCCCGGTGCGGGTCGCCGAGGTCGAGGCCGAGCAGAAGGAGCTTCTCAAGGTGGTTCGCCGCCTCGCCGAGGAAGGTCAGCTCATCATCGGTGGCGGCAGCGGCGATGACTTCCTCTGAGCCGCGACCGCGCCGATGACCGCTTTCACACCGACATGCGCCCGATGACCGCCAGCAAACCGCGCCCGGTGCCGCCGCCCGCCGAAGGCGGCCGCGCCGCGCCTCGCGACCTCTACTCCCGCTTCATTCCGCGCGAGGAGCTCAGCTCGTTCGCGTCGTGGTCGTTCGGCGACGTCTCCGCCGGCGCCCCGCCGGGCCCGGCCGCGCGCGACGCCGAGGCGCCGCTCGATCCGGCCGAGCTGCACGCGCAGCAGCTGCGCGCGGCGCGCCAGTCGGGCTACCAGGACGGCTACCGCGACGGCCTGGTCGCGCTCGAAGGCTTCAAGCAGAGCTTCGCCGCCCAGACGACGACGCAGGTCGGCGCCCTCGTCCGCTCGGTCGGCGAGCAGCTCGACGCGCTGCAGCAGGAGATGGCGCGCGCGATCGCTTCGACGGCGACGGCGCTGGCGCGCCAGGTGCTGCGCAGCGAGCTGGCGACGCGGCCCGATTGCGTCAGCCAGGTCGCCGAGCAGGCGCTCGACGCCCTCCTGCTGAGCGCGCGCCACATCGTCGTTCGCGTCCATCCCGACGATCACGCGCTCATCGCCGGCCACTCGGCCGAGGCGATCGCCGCGCGCGGCGCGCGCCTCGTCGCCGATGCGCAGGTCGCGCGCGGCGGTTGCCGCGTCGAATCCGACATCGGCCTGGTCGACGCGACCATCGACGAGCGCTGGCGCCGTGCCGTCGCGTCGCTCGGCAGCGACCTGCCGTGGCAGGGAGCCCCCGCGCCGAGCGCCGGCGCACCGATCGTCGACAGCGACGGCGACGAGATCCCTCAGCCATGAACCCGAGCGTCGCGACGCCGCCATCGGCCACCGACAAGTGGCGCCGCTACCTCGCCGACCTGCAGAGCGCGACCTCCGAGCCGCTGCCGCTCGAGACGCAGGGCCGGCTCGTCCGCGTCACCGGGCTCGTCCTCGAAGCCGCGGGGATCCGCGTCCCGGTCGGCTCGGTCTGCGAGATCCACCAGGACGGCCGCGGCGCCGACGCGACGCCGCCGGTAATCGCCGAGGTCGTCGGCTTCTCGGGCGACCGCGCCTACCTCATGCCCACCGGCGACGTGCACGGCCTGTCGAGCGGCGCGCTCGTCGTGCCGCGCCCCTCGCCGGTGAGGGCGATGAAGCTCGGCACCGCGCGCCATCCGTGGCGGCGCACGGTCGACCGCACGCTGCATCTGCCCGTCGGCGATGGCCTGCTCGGCCGGGTCGTCGATTCGCAGGGCCAGCCGATGGATCGCAAAGGTCCGCTCGCGCAGGTGCACGACGAGCCGGTGACGCGCCGGCCGATCAACGCCATGGACCGCGACCCGGTTCGCACGCCGCTCGACACCGGCGTGCGCGCGATCAACGCCATGCTCACCGTCGGCCGCGGCCAGCGCATCGGCCTCTTCGCCGGCACCGGCGTCGGCAAGAGCGTCCTGCTCGGCATGATGGCGCGATATACGGCCGCCGACGTGATCGTCGTCGGCCTGATCGGCGAGAGAGGACGAGAGGTCAAGGAATTCATCGAGGACATCCTCGGCGAAGAAGGCATCCGCCGCTCGGTCGTCGTCGCCGCGCCCGCCGACGCGCCGCCGCTGGTTCGCATGCAGGGCGCCAACTACGCGACCGTGATCGCCGAGCACTTCCGCGACCGCGGCAAGAACGTGCTGCTGCTGATGGACTCGCTGACGCGCTACGCGATGGCGCAGCGCGAGATCGCGCTCGCGATCGGCGAGCCGCCAGCGACCAAGGGTTATCCGCCGAGCTGCTTCGCGCGCTTGCCGCAGCTCGTCGAGCGCAGCGGCAACGGTGTCGCCGGCGGCGGCTCGATCACCGCCTTCTACACCGTGCTCTCCGAAGGCGACGACCCCAACGATCCGATCGCCGACGCCGCGCGCGGCATCCTCGACGGCCACATCGTCCTCTCGCGCGAGCTCGCCGAGGCGGGCCACTATCCGGCCATCGACATCGAGCGATCGGTGTCGCGGGTGATGACCAACGTCGCCGCGGCGCCGCACCTCGAGGCGGCGCGGCGCTTTCGCCAGCTGCACGCGCGCCACCAGAAGGCGCGCGACCTGATCCAGCTCGGCGCCTACGCGCCCGGCCACGACGCCGAGCTCGACCTCGCCGTTCGCCTGCACGAGCCGATGACGCGCCTGCTGCAGCAGAACATGGACGAGCCGGCGCGGCTCGACGACAGCCTGGCGTTCCTGCACGCGGTGCTCGCCGCCTAGGGCCTAACCCCCATCCCCTCCTGCGAAACCCCCTGCCATGCACGAAGACCTGCAGCCCCTTGCCCTCCTCCTCGCCCAGGCCGAGCGGCAGCGCTACGACGCCCTCGCCGAACAGCTCAAGGCCGAGACCGCCAGGCGCGCCGCCGAGGCGCAGGCCGAGCAGCTCGTCGCCTACCGGCGCGAGTACGAGCAGCGCTGGAGCGCCGAGTTCTGCCGCGAGGGCAAGATCGAGCTCGTCCGCTGCTACCAGGGCTTCATCCACCGGCTGACGCAGGCGGTCGAACAGCAGGAGCGCGTCGCCGCGCATGCGGCCGTCCAGGTCGAGCGCGCCGAGGCGATCGTTCGCGGCCACGAGCTGCGCGCCGCCGCGCTCAAGAAGCTGGTCGAGCGTCGCCTGCGCCAGAGCGAGGCGAACGACGCGCGCCTCGAGCAGAAGGAAAGCGACGACCGCGCCGTTCGCGCGTCGTGGAACCGACTCACCGCCCCCGGGCCGGCGCGCCTGTGAGCGTCGCCGTGAATGCGAGCCCGCTGCGCGGCAACAACGGCGCGACGCCGATCGTCGCCGCGCCGATCGTGCTGGCCGCGCCGACGCCGGCCGACAAGCCCGCGACGGCGGGAGCGCAGCCGCCTGCGAATCGCTTCGCCGAGCTGCTGAGGCGAA
>JADGRJ010000232.1 GCA_017881025.1 Rhizobacter sp.
CGCGATCGCGACGCTGGAAGTACTCGCCCTGCAGGATGAAGTTGCGCCGGCTCGCGTTGCCGCCCGGTGCCCACTTGTAGATCCCGTCGAGGCCCCAGGTCCGGGTCCCACCGCTGACGCTGTTGGTGACCGGGATGCCGGCGCCGTTGACGTCGTCGTAGCGACGATCGTCGGCGCGGTTCGCGAGCAGCGACGCGCCGACGCGCCAGCTGGCGCTCGTGCCGAGGTCGTCGCCGAGGTGGGCGAAGAGCGTCCCCGAGCCGATGCCGTTGCGGCCGCCGCCGCTGCCCGGGAAAGATGACCCCGCGCCGATCTCGGCGCCGATCTCGACGAAGCGATCGGCCGGCGCGACCCAGCGCATCTGCAGCCCGTCGGTCTTGATCGGCCCGCCGAAGAAGGCCTGGTAGACGAGCGGCGCGTCGATGAAGTCCCAGGTGTGCGCGTGATGCTCGTTGAGGTAGCCGATGCCGGAGAGAAAGCGGCCGACGCGCAGGTTGCCGCCTTCGACGAGGCCGGCGCCCTGGAACCACGCTTCCTCGACGCCGACGCTGTTGTCGGCGCCGAACGATGCCGTCAGGCGGCCGGAGAACATCGGGTCGATGCTGGCGCTGAGGCCGAGCTCGGATTCGCCGATGCCGAAGCCGCGTCGTCCGGGACCGACGTCGCCACCGGTGGGGACGAAGCCTTGCAGCCGGTAGAGGGCCGGGTCGCGCGAGAGGTTGGCGTAGCTGCCGGCGAGGATCAGCGAGATCGCCGGGTTGAACACCGTCGCGGCGGTCGTCGCCGGCCTCGCCGTGGCCGCCGGCGACGCGGCGACGTCGGTTGCGGCCGAAGCGGCGGGCGCCGGCGCTGCCGGCGGCGCCTGCTGAAGCTCGGCGATTCGCTTCTCGAGCGCCTGCAGCCTCGCTTCGTAGCTCTGGCGCAATTCAGCCAGCTGGCTCTTCACCTGTTCGAGCTCGCTCGGCTCGACAGCGCGGGCCGGCGGATGCGATGACAGAAGGAGGAGACCGACACCCAGCAAGGCGGCGGCCATTCTTGACACGGACATGGAAGCTCCTGACGAGATGACGCGAACGACGAGCGCTCGCGCGCTCGTCACGGCCCCGAACGGGACCGCGGGCTCAGGTCAGCTCGGCAGGCGGGGCGCGCGCGTCGTAAGCGCTGTCGGCACGCGTCGAGGCGTCAACGGGCGCGGCGGCGTTGTGCGCCGGCGGCGACGCGTCAAAAGCGAGCCACTGGAAGCTCGACGGCAGCGCTGCGCCCATCTGGGCGAGCGCGAGGCAGCTTTCGCACACCTTGGCCGGCGCGTGCTTGCGCTTCTCGCCTTCCCCGGAATGCGGCGCGCCGCCGGGCAGGCTGTGCGACAGCGCGTGGACCATCGACACCTGCGGCGCGAGCAGCACCGCCCAGGCCAGGACGAGGACGCGCCAGGAACGAAACAGCTTCGACGACACGCCGGGAGACTAGCACCGCCGACATCGCGGCCCCGCACCGCCGGTGCGCTCGCCGCCCGGGATCACAATCGGTTTCGCAACAAGACATCACGATGTCGACAAGAACAACCGACGCCGGCGCGCCGCGCCGTGCCTCGCAGGTCCGGATTGCGGTGCAGCTGCTCATCGGCGCGGTCCTGCTGTTCCTGCTGTGGCGGCTGCGCGACGTCGCCCTGCTCAGCTTCGCCGCGATCATCGCCGCGGCGCTCCTGCGCGGGCTCGCCGAGCCCGTGACGCGATACGCGCGCTTGTCGTCGCACCTGGCCCTCGTCGTCGTCATCGTCGTCCTCGTCGCGCTGCTCGTGACGGCGCTGTGGCTGACGGGCCAGCCGATGCTCCAGCAACTCCAGGAGCTTCGCAACACCGTGCCGCGAGCCTGGGCGACGGCGATGCACTGGCTGCTGGCGCAACCGTTCGGGCCGCAGCTGCTGGACTGGACGAGCGCGAGCGACGTCAAGGTGCCGTGGGATCGCGTCGCCGGCGTCGCGTCGGCGGCGACGACGGCGCTCGCCGATGTGTTCCTGGTCCTTCTCCTCGGCGTCTACCTCGCGTTCGATCCGGTGCTGTACCGCGACGGCTTTCTCCGCCTCGTCCCGCCGGACCGGCGCGCCGAGATCGGCGCGGCACTCTCGGCCAGCGGCGATGCGCTGCAGCGCTGGATGCTCGGCCAGGGCCTGACGATGATCATCGTCGGCACGACGGTCGGCGTCGGCCTCGCCCTGCTCGGCATGCCGCTGGCGGCAGCGATGGGCTTCATCAGCGGCCTGCTCGAGTTCGTGCCGTTCTTCGGCGCCATCGCCTGGGCCTTGCTCGGCACGTTGCTCGCGTTCGCGCAGGGTCCCGAGAAGGCGCTCCACGTCGCCATCTTCTTCCTCGTCATCCAGCAGCTCGAGGGCAACCTCGTCATTCCGCTCGTGCAGCGCTGGGCCGTCCAGCTGCCGCCGGTGCTGAGCCTGCTCGCCGTCGTCATCTTCGGGACGCTGTTCGGCGTCGAGGGCGTCATCCTGGGCACGCCGCTGATGGTCGTCGCCGTCGTCCTGATCAGGAAGCTCTACGTCGATCACCTCGGCTAATTTCGGGCCAGCGAACCCGCGCGCTCGCCTTCAGCCGCCGAGCGGACCGCCGGCCAGCCAAGCCTTGCCGCGCGCGTAGAGCCGCTCGACCTCGGGGCCGGTGAGTTGCGGCATGTCGCGCTTGACCACGTAGCCGATCCGCGTCTGCAGGTAGGCGAGGTGGCGGTAGCCCTGCGGGAACGCGGCCAGCTTCGCCGCGTCGATCTCGAGCCGCGCCGACGGGTCGACCGGGTCGATGCGATCCTTCTCGTAGATCGGCTGGCGCAGGACCATTCCCCAGCGGCCGCGGCGCCGTTCGATGAAATCGTAGAAGCGGCCGGTGCAGACGACGTCGCAGAGGACGCCGTCGACGTCGCCGCGCTGCGAGATCGTCATCTTGGTCTGGACGATGGCGCGATCGCCGGCGAGGTCGACCGAGCTGCCGCCGAGGAAGTGGAGGATGCTGACGCCCTTGGCCCAGCCTTCGCGCGTGACGCGGATGAAGTCCTTCGCGGGGCCCTGGAACCAGGTCGCCATCATCACGCCGTCGTCGTGCCAGACCGAGGCGAATCGTTCCCAGTCCCCGGCGTCGCGCCAGAGGGCCCAGTTCTCGACCAGCTCGCGCAGCGCGATGCGGTCGGCCAGCGCGTCGTCCATGCCCTCTCCGCTCGTATTCGATCGACTCTACAACGCTCGCGAAGGCGCGAGCGCGCCGTTATTCGACGGTGACGCTCTTGGCCAGGTTCCTCGGCTTGTCGACGTCGGTGCCGCGCGCGACCGCGGTGTGGTACGCGAGCAGCTGCAGCGGCACGACGTGCAGGATCGGCGAGAGCGCGCCGTAGTGCTCGGGCATGCGGATGACGCGAACGCCCTCGCCGGAGCGGATGCGCGTGTCGCTGTCGGCGAAGACAAACAGCTCGCCGCCGCGCGCGCGCACCTCGTGCAGGTTGCTCTCGAGCTTCTCGAGCAGGGCGTCGTTGGGGGCGATCGCGACCACCGGCATCTGCGCCGTGACGAGGGCGAGCGGCCCGTGCTTCAGCTCGCCGGCCGGATACGCCTCGGCGTGGATGTAGCTGATCTCCTTCAGCTTCAGCGCCCCTTCGAGCGCGACCGGGTAGTGCATGCCGCGGCCGAGGAAGAGCGCGTTCTCCTTCGACGCGAACTCCTCGCTCCAGGCGATGATCTGCGGCTCGAGCGCGAGCACCGCCTGCACCGCGACCGGCAAGTGGCGCAGCGACTTCAGGTGCTGCGCTTCCTGCGCGTCGTCGAGCCGGCCGCGCACCTGCGCGAGGGCGAGGGTGAGCAGGAACAGGCCGACCAGCTGGGTCGTGAACGCCTTCGTCGAGGCGACGCCGATCTCGACGCCGGCGCGCGTGATGTAGGCCATCGCGCACTCGCGCACCATCGCGCTGGTCGCGACGTTGCAGACCGTGAGCGTGTGCGCCATGCCGAGCGAGCGCGCGTGCTTGAGCGCCGCCAGCGTGTCGGCGGTCTCGCCGCTCTGCGAGATCGTGACGACGAGGGTGCGCGGGTTCGGCACGCTGTCGCGATAGCGGTACTCGCTCGCCACCTCGACCGAGGTCGGGATCTTGGCCATCGACTCGAGCCAGTACTTGGCGACCGAGCCGCTGTAGAAGCTCGTGCCGCAGGCGAGGATGAGGACCGAGTCGATCTCCTTGAAGACGCGGTAGGCGCCGTCGCCGAACAGCTCGGGCGAGACGCCGTGAACCGCGTCGAGCGTGTCGGCGATCGCCTTCGGCTGCTCGAAGATCTCCTTCTGCATGTAGTGGCGGTAGGGGCCGAGCTCGGCCGCGCCGGTGTGGGCGACGACGGTTCGCACGCTGCGCTCGACGCGGCGGAAGTCGCCCTTCGCGTCGGCGTGGCTGATCCAGTACTTGCCGAGCTGCAGGTCGACGACGTCGCCTTCCTCGAGGTAGACGATCTGGTCGGTGACGCCGGCGAGCGCCATCGCGTCGGAAGCGAGGAAGTTTTCGCTCGCCCCCGCCACGGCGCCGACGCCGAGGACGAGCGGCGAGCCGTGGCGCGCGCCGATCACGCGCTGCGGCTCGTCGCGGCTGATCACGGCGATCGCATAGGCGCCGCGCAGGCGCGGCAGGGCGCGCTGCACCGCCTCGAGCAGGTCGCCGTCGTTGAGGTGGTCGACGAGGTGGGCGATGACCTCGGTGTCGGTCTGCGTCACGAACTCGTAGCCCTTCGCCTGCAGCTCGGCGCGCAGCTCGTCGTGGTTCTCGATGATGCCGTTGTGGACGAGGCCGATGCGGTCGGCCCCGGCCAGGCCCGACGCCTCGCCGCCGTCGGCGCTCGCGTCGGCCGAGCGCGGCGCCGCTGCTGGCCCCGGCCCGTGCGAGAAGTGCGGGTGGGCGTTGTGGACGACGGGCGCACCGTGCGTCGCCCAGCGCGTGTGGGCGATGCCGGTGCCGCCCTCGAGACCCTCGGCGGCGACGTTCGCCGCCAGCTCGGCGACGCGCGCCGTGCTGCGCGCCCGGCGCAGGCCGCCGCCCTGGTGGACGGCGACGCCGCAGGAGTCGTAGCCGCGGTATTCGAGGCGGCGCAAGCCCTCGACGAGGACCGAGACGATGTTGCGCGCACTGACGGCAGCGACGATCCCGCACATGATGAGTTCCCGGAAGTTCAGGCACAGGACTGTGCCTCTCGCGGAAGAAAATTAAATTGCAAAGTGAGATCTGAATTGGATTTTCATTGCCAATTTCTTTCTGGTCGCGCTATTAGTCCATAATTTGTCTGAATCCGAAATATTCATTCACTCATGGCGATCGACGGCACCGACCTGAAGATCCTCGACCAGCTCCAGCGCGACGCGTCGTTGACCAACCAGGCGCTCGCCGAGCGGGTCCACACCTCGCCCGCGACCTGCCTGCGGCGGGTCAAGGCGCTGGTCGATTCCGGCGTCATCGAGCGCCGCGTCGCCGTGCTCTCGCAGGAGGCGCTCGGCCACGGCCTGACCGCGATCGTCGAGGTCTCGCTCGACCGCCAGTCGGCCGAGTTGCTCGCCGCCTTCGAGGCGCGCGCCGTCGCCGAGAGCGCCGTGCAGCAGTGCCATCGCGTCTCGCCCGGGCCCGACTTCGTTCTCATCGTCCAGGTCCTCGACATGGCCGCGTATCACGCGCTGGTCGAGCGGCTCTTCACGCAGGATGCCAACGTTCGCAACGTCAAGGCGTTCTTCAGCGTTCGCCGCGCCAAGTTCGAGACGAGGATCGCCCTGCCCGCCGCGCCGATCAGCGCTTGAGGATGACCAGGCCCTTCAGATACTCGCCTTCCGGGAAGTTGATCGTCATCGGGTGATCGGGCGCAGCGCCGAGGCGGGCGTGGATGAAGCCGTCGACGCCGGCATCGATGCCGGCGCCGGCGACGATCTTGTGGAACAGGCCCGCGTCGATTCCGCCCGAGCACGAAAACGTGAAGAGGGCGCCGCCCGGGCGCAGCAGCATCAGCGCCAGGCGGTTGATGTCCTTGTAGGCGCGCGCGGCGCGCTCGGCATGCGCGACCGTCGGCGCCAGCTTGGGCGGATCGAGGACGATCGCGTCGAACGAACGGCGCTCGTCGAGGAAGGCGCGCAAGCGCTCGTTGACGTCGGCGTCGACCGGCTCGTGCCGCGCCGCGTCGAAGCCGTTGCGGGCGACGTTGTCGGCGGCGCGCGCGAGCGCCGGCGCCGACGAATCGATCGCCGTCACATGCGCGGCGCCGCCGGCGAGCGCGGCGACGCTGAAGCCTCCGGTGTAGCAGTAGCAGTTGAGGACGCGCTCGAAGCCGAAGTGGCGCACGCTGTCGGCGAAGATCTTGCGGTTGTCGCGCTGGTCGAGATAGAAGCCGGTCTTGTGGCCG
>JADGRJ010000047.1 GCA_017881025.1 Rhizobacter sp.
CGCTGACGCTGGCGGTCCTGTCGAAGGTCGTGCACCACCTGGTGAGCCTGTCGGCGGGCGTGCTGCTCGCGACGGCGCTGCTCGACGTGTTGCCGGAAGCCTTCTCGGCCAAGGCGCCGCCGCATGCGCTGTTCGCGACGCTGCTCGGCGGCCTGCTGTTCTTCTTCCTGCTCGAGAAGGCCGAGCTCTATCGCCACAGCCACCACCACGAAGGCGACGAGCACCACCACCATCACGGCTTCGACCGCCAGCAGGCCGGCCGCGGCGGCTGGAGCGTCATCCTCGGCGACAGCATCCACAACTTCTGCGACGGCATCATCATCGCCGCCGCCTTCCTCGCCGACACGCATCTCGGCATCGTCACGTCGCTGGCGATCATCGCCCACGAGATCCCGCAGGAGGTCGGCGACTACATCGTCCTCCTCAACGCCGGCTTCTCGCGCTCGCGGGCGCTCTTCTTCAACGCGGTCTCGGGGCTCGCCGCGGTCGGCGGCGGCATCGTCGGCTACTTCATCGTCGGGCCGTGGCAGTCGTACTTCCCGTACCTGCTCGTCGTCGCCTCGAGCAGCTTCATCTACGTCGCCGTCGCCGACCTGATCCCGCAGCTGCAGCACCGGCTGACGCTGAAGGAGACCGCGGCACAGCTGTTCTGGCTGGGCTCCGGGCTGGCGATCGTGGTTCTCGCGATGAGCCAGCTGCGCTAGGGGCCTGTTAACGCCATGGGAGGGCTCGCGCAGGTGTGCTGCCGGCTGCCGGGCAAGGCGCGCGCGAGGCCGTGTGCCTGTGGCACACAACGAGCGCGCAACGCCGCCCGGCGGCCGGCAGCACACCTGCCCTGCGGGTGATCTCGGCAAACGGGCGCCCGCCGCGTTGCAAATACTCGCCGTAGCTGCGGCTACGGCTGCGCTTTGCGCCTTGCGGGTGCCTGTTTGCCGAGTCACGCGAGCCCTCCCATAGCGTTAACAGGCCCTAGGCATCGCCTCGGCGCGAGGGCCGCGGCGGGGCAGGGCCACGCTCACCGTACGACTATGATCCCGCGACGCTGCCGGCCTGCAACTGCAGGCTCGCACGCCCACCCTCTCAAAGGATCCGCCGTGCCTGCAAACTCCATTCGTCGCGCCTTGGTCGTCGCCCTGGTCGGGCTCGGGCTGTCGGCGGCCAGCGTCGCGCAACAGGCCGTCCGCGTCGCCTCGACGCCGACCGGTATCCCGTTCACCTTCCTCGACACCAAGACCAACCAGATCTCCGGGATCATGGTCGACCTCATGAAGGCCATCGGCAAGGACCAGGGCTTCGCGATCGAAGTCACGCCGATGACCTTCAGCACGCTGATCGCGGCGCTGCAGGCCGGCAAGGCCGACGTGATCGCCGCGGCGATGTACATCACGCCGACGCGCCAGGAGGTCGTCGACTTCAGCGACCCGATCTACACCTACGGCGAAGGCGTGTTCGTCGCGGCCAAGGACACCAAGGACTACAAGTCGATGGAGGACCTGAAGGGCGAGACCGTCGGCGTGCAGATCGGCACCGCCTACGTCAAGCCGCTGACCGATTCCGGTCTCTACAAGGAGATCAAGGTCTACGACACGATCCCCGACATCATCCGCGACGTCAACGTCGGCCGAATCAAGGCCGGCTTCGCCGACTTCCCGATCGTCGCCTACCAGCTCGCCCAGGGCGGCTATCCGGAGACGCGGCTCGCGAAGAACTACAAGCCCGTGCTCACCGGCAGCGTCGGCATCGCGGTGAAGAAGGGCGACAAGGCGATGCTCGACAAGATCAACGCGTCGCTGCGCAAGTTCAAGGGCGACGGCACGATCGACAAGATCCTCGCCACCTGGGGACTCAAGTAGGCCGGCGCGCGCGGGCGACGTAGCGGCCCGTGTTCTCGCTCAAGGACCTCGCCGAATACCTGCCGTTGCTGGCGCGCGGTGCGCTGATCACCGTCGAGGTCTTCGCGCTCGCGCTCGTCGTCGCGACGCTGCTCGGCCTGGGCTGGGCGCTGATGCGCGTCTCGGGCGTGGCGGCGCTGTCGGGCTTCTCGAAGGCGCTGATCAACACGATCCGCGGCATCCCGATCCTGGTCCAGCTCTTCTACATCTACTTCGTCTTCCCGGAGATCGGCATCCAGCTGTCGGCGTTCGCGGCCGGCGTCATCGGTCTCGGCTTCGCCTACTCGTGCTACATGGCCGAGGTGTTCCGTTCCGGCATCGAGGGGGTCGACCCCGGGCAGGTCGAGGCGGCGCAGTCGCTCGGCATGAGCCGGGTGCTGATCCTCTGGCGCGTCGTCCTGCCGCAGGCGTTCAAGATCGCGCTGCCGCCCTACGGCAACACCTGCGTCATGCTGCTCAAGGACACCTCGCAGGCGTCGATCATCACCGTCGCCGAGCTGTCGTTCCAGGGCAAGCTGATCGCCTCGTCGAGCTTCAAGAACACCGAGGTGTTCACGCTGGTGGCGATCATGTACCTCGTGATGTGCATCCCGCTGATCCTGATCGTCGGCCGGCTCGAGAAGCGGTTCGGTCGCAAATGATCGCGATCCGCGACGTCCGCAAGTCCTTCGGCACGAACCTCGTGCTCGACGGCATCACGCTCGAGGTGACGCAAGGCGAGGTGGTGTGCGTGATCGGCGCCTCGGGCTCGGGCAAGTCGACCCTGCTGCGCTGCGTGAACGGCCTCGAATCCTACGATTCGGGCGAGATCGTCGTCGCCGGCCAGCGCGTCGACCGCGACATGCGCCACATCGTCGCGATTCGCGAGAAGGTGGCGATGGTGTTCCAGCGCTTCAACCTGTTCCCGCATCGCACCGCGCTCGAGAACGTCATCGAAGGCCCGGTCTACGTCAAGCGCGAGCCGCGCGCCGCGGCGACCGAGCGGGCGCGCGCGCTGCTCGTGCGCGTCGGCCTCGCCGGCAAGGAGGACGACTACCCGCACCGCCTCTCCGGCGGCCAGCAGCAGCGCGTCGCGATCGCGCGGGCGCTGGCGATGCAGCCGCAGGCGATCCTGTTCGACGAGCCGACGTCGGCGCTCGACCCCGAGCTGGTCGGCGAAGTGCTCGCGGTGATGCGCCTGCTCGCCAACGAGGGCATGACGATGATCGTCGTCACGCACGAGATGGGCTTCGCGCGCGAGGTCGCCGATCGCGCGATCTTCATCGACGGGGGCAAGATCGTCGAGCAGGGTCCGGCACGCGACGTTCTGGCCTCGCCGCAACACGAGCGGACGCAGGACTTCCTGCGCCGCGTCACCCATCCGATCTGACGCCAGCGACCCGATGCCGAACGAGACACTCCCTCTGCCGCTGCCGCCTTCCCTCTGGGTGGCGACGGCGCGCCCGGCGCCTGCAACGCCTCCGCTCGACGGCTCGCGTCATGCCGACGTGGTGATCGTCGGCGCGGGGTTTTCCGGGCTGGCGGCGGCCCTGCACCTGGCCGAATCGGGCGCCTCGGTCGTCGTTCTCGACGCCGGCGAGCCCGGCTGGGGCGCGTCCGGCCGCAATGGCGGCCAGGTCATCGCGGGGCTGAAGTGGGATCCCGACGAGCTCGTCGCGATGTTCGGCATCGAGGCCGGCGAGCATCTCGTGCGCGTCGCCGGCGCCGCGCCGGACGCGGTGTTCGATCTCGTCGAACGGCACGGCATCGACTGCGAGGCGCGCCGCTGCGGCTGGATCCAGCCAACTTTCGCCGAGGCCGACAACGCCCTGGCGGCGCGCCGCGTCGAGCAGTGGCAGCGCCGCGGCGCGCCGGTCTCGCTCCTCGATCGCGAGGCGGCGTGCCGGCTCGTCGGCAGCCCGATCTACCGCGGCGGCTGGATCGATCGCCGCGCCGGCTCGCTGCAGCCGCTCAGCTACGCGCGCGGCCTCGCGCGCGCCGCGCAGGGCGCGGGTGCGCTCGTGTGCGCGAACTCGCGCGTCGTCGGCCTCGCGCACGACCGCGGGCGCTGGAAGGTTCGCACTGCGCACGGCGCCGCGGTGTCGGCCGACAACGTGCTGCTCGCCACCAACGGCTACAGCGACGGGCTGTGGCCGCGGCTGCGCCAGAGCGTGATCGCGGCGAACAGCTTCCAGGTGGCGACCGAAAGACTCCCCGACGCGCTCAGGCGCACCGTGCTGCCCGGGGGCCAGGTCGCGTCCGACACGCGCAAGCTCCTGCTCTACTACCGCGCCGACCACGACGGCCGCCTCATCATGGGCGGTCGCGGGCCGTTCCGCGAGCCGACCGGGCCGGCCGACTACCGCCATCTCGAGTCGGTGATCGGTCTGGTCTTCCCCCAGCTCAAGGGAACGCGCTGCGAGTTCCACTGGAGCGGCCGCGTCGCGCTCACGCGCGACCACCTGCCGCACGTGCACCGGCCGGCGCCCGGGCTGACGCTCTTCCTCGGCTACAACGGCCGCGGCGTCGCCATGGCGACCATGCTCGGGACGATGGTCGCCGCCAACCTGGCGGCGCCCGACGGCCACCCGCTGCCGCTGGCCGTGACCGGTATCCGGCCGATCCCGCTGCACTCGCTGCATCGCATCTATGCGACGGCGATCCTGCAGATGTACCGCCTCTCGGACCACCTCGCGGTTCGCTGAGCGCGGTGCCGGCGCGCGTCAGTCGAAGGAGCTGTCCTAGCGGACGACGAGCACCGGCACCGTCGTGTGCTTGAGGACGTCGTGCGTCTCGCTGCCGAGGAAGAGCGACGCCAGGCCGCTGCGGCCGTGCGAGCCCATGACGAGGAGGTCGCAATGCTGCTCGGCGGCGTGGGCGACGATCGCCTCCCAGGGCTGCAGCCCTTCGACGGTCTGCGCGTGGCAGACGAGGCCGGCGGCGTCGCACGCCTCGACGACGGCGCGAATGTGCCGGGTCGCGGTGCGCTCCTGCGCATCGAAGAACTCCTGCGGCGGCGTCGGCTGCATCTCGGCGACGGCGCCGTACGGGAACGGCTCCTTGACGCAGAGCGTGAAGATCTCCGCGCCGACCGACTTCGCCAGGCCGATCGCGGTCGCGACGGCGCGGCCGCTGAGCTCGGAGCCGTCGGTGGGGACGAGGATTCGCTTGAACATCGTGGCACCTCCGGGTTGCGGTCGGTCGATCTTCGCATCGCCACGCGCCGCCGTCATCGGGGCGAGGCCCGGGGGTCCCGGTTCAGCCGCGCGCGATCGGCCGGGCCGGGTCGGCCGACCATTCGCTCCACGATCCGGGATAGAGCAGCGAGCCGGCGAGGCCGGCATGCTCCATCGCCAGCAGGTTGTGGCAGGCGGTCACGCCCGAGCCGCACGAATGGATCACCTCGTCCGGGGCGCGGTCGCCGAGGAGGACGGCGAACTCCTCGCGCAGCCGCGCCGGCGCCTTGAAGACGCCGCCGTCGCCAAGGTTGTCCCGGTGGAAACGGTTGAGGGCGCCGGGAATGTGGCCGGCGACAGGATCGATCGGCTCAGCTTCGCCGCGAAAGCGCTCGCCGCTGCGTGCATCGAGCAGTGCGCGGCGTGGCGCCCGTGCCGCCACGCCGGCCGCGTCGACGCGGGGCGCGAGCGAAGGACGATCGGGATAGGGCGGGGCGCCGGTCGGCGCCGGTGTCGGCTCGGCGGTGAGGGCGCCGCCGGCGCGCTGCCAGGCGGGGATGCCGCCGTCGAGGACGGCGACCCTGCCATGGCCGAGCCAGCGCAGCATCCACCACAGCCGCGCCGCGTACACGCCGCCTTGGGCGTCGAGGGCGACGACCTGGGTGTCGGGCCCGATGCCGAGCGTGCCGATCGTCCTTGCGAAGTCGGCGCGATCGGGCAGCGGGTGGCGGCCGTTGCGGCCGGTCTTGGCGCCGCTCAGGTCGCGATCGAGGTGCAGGTAGTGGGAGCCCGGCAGGTGCGACGCGCGAAAGCGGCGCTCGCCGGAATCGGTGTCGGCGAGGTCGAAGCTCGTGTCGACGACGACCGGCTTCGGCCCGGAGGAGAGCAGCGCGGCGAGCTCTGCGGCGGTGATCAGGGTGGTGAGAGTCGTGGTCATACGGTGTTCTGCGGATCGGCGATGGCGCTGAGCGATGTCGCGCTGCTGCGGCTGCGCAGCAGCGTCGCCGACACGCCGGCGGCGACGATCAGGAGCATGCCCGAGAGCGCGAGCGCCGTCACGCGGTCGCCGAAGATGAAGATGCCGTAGCCGAACGACCAGACGATGCCGAGGTACTGCAGGCTCGCGTTGACGAGGGTTCGCCCCGTGCTGTAGGCGCGCGTCATCATCAGCTGCGCCGCGGTCGCGAGCACGCCGACGGCGAGCAGGAGGCCGGCGCCGCGCCAGCTGTGCGCGTGGAACCCGCCGGTCCAGAGCAGCGTCAGCGCGCCGGCGGCGATGCCGCCGACCGAGAAGTAGAAGACGATCCGGTACTCGGGCTCGCCGGCGCGGCCGAGCGCAGTGACCTGCAGGTACGCGGTCGCCGCGATCACGCCCGAGAGCAGTCCCATCAGGCCATGCCAGAGCTGCTGCTCCTCGATCGTCGGGCGCAGGATCAGGGCGACGCCGGCGAAGCCGACGAGCACCGTCGCGACCAGCCGGCCGTCGACGCGCGCGGTGCCGACAGCCGGGCGCCGGGCCGCCCCAAGGCCGGCTGCGCCCCCTCGGGGGGCAGCGACCGACGGGAGCGTGGGGGCTGATAGCGCGACCGCGCCGCCGATCAGGAACAGCGCCATCCACACCGACGACATGTAGTTGAGCGTCATCGCCGTCGCCAGCGGCAGGCCGCCGAGCGCGTAGAACCAGAGCACGAGCGAGACGACGCCCGAAACGCTGCGCCAGAAGTGCATCGCCGGGACGCGCGTCGCGACCGTGCCGCGCTGCCAGCGGGCGAGCGCGAGCATCAGGATCGCGCCGGTGAGGCTGCGATAGAAGACGATCTCGCCGGTCGGGTACTCGGCTGCGGCGAGCTTGACGCAGACGCCCATCGTCGCGAACAGGAAGCTCGCGCAGACGATCAGCCAGGGCGCCGACATCACCGGGCCCCCACGGTCGCAAGGCCGGTCAGCGCATCGCCGTCTGGTACCACTCGTGGAACTGCTGCATGCCGTCTTCCATCGGGCTCTGGTACGGGCCGAAGTCGTCCTCGCCGCGCTCGAAGAGGGCGCGCCGGCCGGCGTCCATGCGCAGGGCGATCTCGTCGTCCTCGGCGCAGGTCTCCCAGTACGCCGCCTGCTCGGCCTCGACGAACTCGCGCTCGAACGCGTGGATGTCCTCGGGGTAGTAGAACTCGACGACGTTGAGCGTCTTCTGCGGCCCCTTCGGGACGAGCGTCGAGACGACCAGCACGTGCGGATACCACTCGACCATCGTCGCCGGGTAGTAGGTCAGCCAGATCGCGCCGTGGCGCGGCACCGGGTCGTCGAAGCGGCCTTCGCGGTAGGCGAGGACGGCGTCGTGCCACTTGCGATAGGCCGGCGACCCTGGCTTGGCGAGCTCGTTCTTCGGTCCGACCGTCTGCACCGAGTGGTGCGGGCCGAACTCCCAGCGCAGGTCCTCGCAGGTCACGAACTGGCCGAGCCCCGGGTGGAACGGCGCGACGTGGTAGTCCTCGAGGTAGACCTCGATGAAGGTCTTCCAGTTGTAGTCGCACTCGTGCAGCTTGACGCTGTCGAACACGTAGCCGGTGAAGTCGAGGTCTTTCGACGGGCCGATCCGGGCCAGCTCGGCGCCGACGTTGCGCGGCGTCGCGGCGGCGACACGGGGGACGTCGAAGATCATGCCGTTCCAGGTCTGGACCGGGAAGTTGGCGAGGTCGCGGCAGGGGTCGTCGGCGAAGTGCGGCGCGCCGATCAGCTGGCCACCGAGGTCGTAGGTCCAGCGGTGCAGCGGGCAGACGATGGCAGGTCCGGTGTTGCCGCGGCCGCGCAGCATCACCGCCTGGCGATGGCGGCAGACGTTCGAGACCAGCTGCAGCCCGGCCGGCGTTCGCAACAGGGCACGGCCCTCGCCTTCCTGGGGCAGGGCGAAATAGTCGCCGACCTCGGGGACGGCGAGCGAATGGCCGATGTAGCGCGGGCTGCGCGCGAACAGGCGCTCGGTTTCGCCTTGGTAGAGGGCCGGGTCGAAGTAGCTGCCGACGGGAAGCGGCGACTGCGCAGGGGCAAGCGCTTCCGGGGTGACGCGCAGGTCGGACATGACGGTGGGGAGCCTCCAAGGGTGCGTTGGCACAACGCGGGCCTGACGGGGTGGCGGGCATCGCCGCCGTTGACGGCCGAAGGGTCGGGGATTGTACCCAGCGCCCCCGGCACGACGACCGTCGGACGCCTGCGGAATGCCGGCGATCGACGTGAGGAGTCGGTGCCGCTGCGGGTCTCATCTGGGGCCCGGTCGGCTGACTACAATCGTCGTTTTTCTGCAGACTGAATGACGACCGATTCCCATCCCGACCCGACGCAGGCGGTTCCCGCCAGCTACGAGGTGGCGCTGAGCGAGCTCGACTCGCTGGTTGCTTCGATGGAAGGCGGCCAGCTGCCGCTCGAGGGCCTGCTCGCCGGCTACCGCCGCGGCACCGAGCTGCTTCAGTACTGCCGGTCTCGCCTCGAGGCGGTCGAGCAGCAGGTGAAGGTGCTCGAGGACGGCCAGCTGCGGCCGTGGCCCTCCACATGAAGCGGGATGACTTCGACACCTGGGCCTTGGCCGAGCTCGACGCGGTCGAATCCGCGCTCGCGGCGTGCGTTCCGGCCGACGCGCCCGCCGGACTCGGCGACGCCATGCGTTACGCCGTCCTCGACGGCGGCAAACGGCTTCGGCCCCTCCTCGTCCTCGCCGCCGCCGACGCGGTGCACGGCGCGCGGTCGGCCGCGCTCCGAGCCGCCTGCGCGGTCGAGCTCATCCACGCCTATTCGCTCGTCCACGACGACCTGCCGTGCATGGACGACGACGTCCTGCGCCGCGGCAAGCCGACGGTGCACGTCCGCTTCGGCGTCGCCCAGGCGATGCTCGCCGGCGACGCCATGCAGGCGCTCGCTTTCGAGATCCTCACGCCCACCGACGACAGCGTCGCGCCGGCGTTGCAGGCGGGCCTGTGCGGCCTCCTCGCGCGTGCCGCCGGCGGCGGCGGCATGGCCGGGGGCCAGGCGATCGACCTGGCGAGCGTCGGCTGCCAGCTCGACGAGCACGCGCTTTCCGACATGCACCGCAGGAAGACCGGCGCCCTCCTGCGCGCCAGCGTCCTGATGGGCGCGGCCTGCGGCAAGACGACCTCGCGCGAGTGGCAGTCCCTCGCCGACTACGGCGACGCCGTCGGCCTCGCCTTCCAGGTCGTCGACGACATCCTCGACGTCACGCAGGCCTCGGCGACGCTCGGCAAGACCGCGGGCAAGGACATCGACAACAACAAGCCGACCTACGTCACCGTGCTCGGCCTCGACGCCGCGCACGCCCACGCCGACGCCCTGCGCCGCGCCGCCCATGCCGCGCTCGACGTCAGCGGCATCGCCGACACCGAGCAGCTGCGCGAGCTCGCCGATCGCGTCGTCGACCGGGAATCCTGAATCCGATGACCAAGCTTCTCGATCAGATCCACGTCCCTGCCGACCTGCGCCGGCTGTCGCGCCTCGAGCTGAAGCTGCTCGCGACCGAGCTGCGCGAGTTCGTCGTCCAGACGGTGTCGCAGACCGGGGGCCACTTCTCGTCCAACCTCGGCACGGTCGAGCTGACGATCGCGCTGCACTACGTCTTCGACACGCCGCACGACCGGCTCGTCTGGGACGTCGGCCACCAGACCTACCCGCACAAGACGATCACCGGCCGCAAGGACCGGATGTCGACGCTGCGCCAGCTCGGCGGCATCTCGGGATTCCCGCGCCGCGACGAGAGCGAGTACGACACCTTCGGCACCGCCCACTCGTCGACGTCGATCTCGGCCGCGCTCGGCATGGCCGTCGCGGCGCGAATGAAGGGCGAGAGCCGCAAGTGCGTTGCCGTCATCGGCGACGGCGCGATGAGCGCCGGCATGGCGTTCGAGGCGCTCAACAACGCCGGCTTCGCGCATCAAGGCGAGCAGGCCGACATGCTGGTCGTCCTCAACGACAACGACATGTCGATCTCGCCGCCGGTCGGCGCACTCAACCGCTACCTGGCGCGCCTGATGAGCGGCAAGTTCTACGCCGCGGCACGCGACACCGCCAAGACGGTGCTGAAGAACGCGCCGCCCCTGTTCGAGCTCGCCAAGCGCTTCGAGGAGCACGCCAAGGGCATGGTCGTGCCGGGGACGATCTTCGAGGAGTTCGGCTTCAACTACGTCGGCCCGATCGACGGCCACGATCTCGACTCGCTGATCCCGACGCTCGAGAACCTGCGCGACCTGAAGGGCCCGCAGTTCCTGCACGTCGTCACCAAGAAGGGCTACGGCTACAAGCTCGCCGAGGCCGACCCGGTCGGCTACCACGCGGCGTCGGGCAAGTTCGATCCCAAGGTCGGCTTCGTCAAGTCTTCCGCGCCGGGCAAGGCGACATTCACGCAGGTGTTCGGCCAGTGGCTGTGCGACATGGCGGAGAAGGACGAGCGACTCGTCGGCATCACGCCGGCGATGCGCGAAGGCTCCGGCATGGTCGAGTTCGACAAGCGCTTCCCGAAGCGCTTCTACGACGTCGGCATCGCCGAGCAGCACGCCGTCACGTTCGCCGCCGGGCTCGCCTGCGAAGGCATGAAGCCGGTGGTCGCGATCTATTCGACCTTCCTGCAGCGCGCCTACGACCAGCTGATCCACGACGTCGCGATCCAGAACTTGGCCGTAGTCTTCGCTCTCGACCGCGGCGGCCTCGTCGGCGCCGACGGCGCCACGCATGCCGGCTCGTTCGACATCGCCTACCTGCGTTGCATCCCGAACGTGAGCGTGCTCACGCCTGCCGACGAGAACGAGTGCCGGCAGGCGCTCTACACCGCGTTCATGCAGAACCATCCGGTCGCCGTGCGCTATCCGCGCGGCGCCGGCGTCGGCGTCGCGGTCCAGGCCGAGATGACCGAGATCCCGTTCGGCACCGGTGAGATCCGGCGTGAGATCTCGCGCACGGTCCCGCACGGCAAGCGGGTCGCGATCCTCGCCTTCGGCACCTTGCTCTATCCGGCGCTGGCGGCGGCCCAGCGCATCGACGCGACGGTCGCCAACATGCGCTTCGCCAAGCCTCTCGATGTCGCTCTGGTGACTGACTTGGCGCGCCGCCATGATGCAATCGTCACCGTGGAGGAAGGAACGATCCTGGGCGGCGCCGGCAGCGCAGTGCTCGAAGCGCTCGCCGAGGCGCGCATCGAGATCCCGGTGCTGACGCTCGGCCTTCCCGACACCTTCGTCGAGCACGGCGATCCGGCCAAGCTTCTCGCCCAATGCGGCCTCGACGCCGCCGGCATCGAGCAGTCGATCCAGCGCCGCTTTGGCGCTGCGCCGGCGTTGCTGCGGACCGCCGTCGGGCAATAAGACCGGGGTGCGGCGGCGCGCGAGGCCGCACGCCGACACCGGCATCGGATTGCTGGCATGCTTGAGGGCGCCCATTCGCAACGGGCCTACGACGCACGATGACCAACTTGATCGACGCCCTGCACATCCCCGACACGCAATCGGCGCGCGACGATCGCCATCTCGCGATCCAGCGTGTCGGCGTGCGCAGCGTGCGCTATCCGCTCCAGCTGCGCATCGAGGGCGCGGTCGTGCCGACGGTGGCCGATTGGTCGCTCGACGTCGCCCTGCCGGCCGAGCAGAAGGGCACGCACATGTCGCGCTTCGTCGCCTGGCTCGACGCCATCGACGCGCCGCTCGACGCGGCGATGCTGCGCGAGGAGGCCGCGCGAATGCTCGCGTTGCTCGGCGCCGATGCCGGGCGGATCGAGGTGTCGTTCCCGTTCTTCCTGAGGAAGCGTGCGCCGGTCTCGGGCGTCGAGAGCCTGCTCGAGTACCAGGGCCGCTTCGTCGTCGACGCACGGCGTAGGGCCCCCACGCTCCCTTCGGTCGCGGCCCCCCGAGGGGGCGCGGCCGGGCCTGGGGCGGCCCGGCACCCGACCGAGGGCGAAGCCACGGTCTGGGTCGAGGTCGTCGTCCCGGTCAAGTCGCTCTGCCCGTGCTCGAAGGAGATCTCCGACTACGGCGCGCACAACCAGCGCTCGCACGTGACGGTCCGGGTCGAGGCGCTCGGCGAGCTGTCGTGGCTCGAGCTCGTCCGTTTCGCCGAGGATTCGGCGTCGGCCGAGATCTGGTCGTCGCTCAAGCGCGCCGACGAGAAGTGGATCACCGAGCGCGCCTACGAGAACCCGAAGTTCGTCGAGGACATGGTTCGCGACGTTGCCCTGAAGCTCAACGCCGATGCGCGCATCGGCCGCTACACGGTCGACGTCGAGAACTTCGAGTCGATCCACGCGCACAGCGCGATCGCGCGGATCGAGCGCTGATCCGCACGACGCTCGCGCGCTAGCCGACGCGCGCGCCGAGCCAAAGCAGGGCGCCGACGAGCCCCGCCCAGATCGACGTCGCCGCCCACGCCTGCGATCGGCTCGCGCCGAACGCCTGCCGGAACGCGCTCCACGCGGCGACGCACCACCCGGCCGTCACGAGCCAGATCGCGAAGGCGAGTAGCAGCAGCACCGCGGCGGGGCCGCGAAACGGCGCGGCGTCGAACTCGCGCAGCTGCGGCATCCAGCCGGGCGACGCCGTCGCTGCCGATGCCGCGACGTGGAGCGCGCCGACGAGGCGGTTCAGGAAGCCCGGATCGACCAACTGCACCGCCGAGCCGAGGACGAGCGCGCCGGCGCACAGGCCGAGCCAGGCGCCGCCGTAGACGTAGGCCGCGACCAGGCCGACACGGCGATAGCCCGCGACCCGATCGGCGACACGCCACGCCAGGGAGAGCGCACCGGCGAGCAGGCCGGCGAGCAACAGCCCGACGAGCTCGCCGGCGATCAGCCAGCTCGCCGACGACAACACGGCGAGACCGAGCGAGGCGTCGGGGCCGACGGGGACATCGAGGCCGACGAGCAGGGCGAGATTGCCGACCAGGATCGCCGCGGCGAGGAAGCCGAAGGCGCGCGCCGCGTCGCTCGCCCGACCCGTCTGGCGCCGCGCGATCAGGCGCGTCGGGTGGATGGCGAGATCGATCAGATCGGCCGCGATGCGGGTCAACGCGCCAGTCGTTGCGGCCGCGTTCGGCGCCCTCGGCGCCGCTTCGGATTCGATCGCGAAGCGCTTCTCCAAGGTCTCGATCAGCCGGTCGGCGTCGTAGCGCCAGCGCGCATCGGAAAGCTCGATCGCCTGGCAGCGCGAGAACTCGGCGATCGACGGCGGCAGCTCGGCCGCGGACGGCATCGTCGCGCCTTCGACCAGCACCGGCACGATCGCGACGCGTGCCGCGAGGGCGAGCTCGATCTCGAGGCGGACGAAATCGGCCGGGTCGTCGAGCCGGCGCCGGCCCGTTGCATCGGTGGCGCCGAGCCACTGCCGGCCGACGACGACCAGCACCACCGTCGACGACTCGACCGAACGCCGGATCGCCTCGACGAAGTCCTCGCCCGCGGCGATCTCCCGGTCGCGGAACACGCGGTCGTCGCCGAAGTGGGCCTCGAGCGCGTCGGCGAGCCTTCCCGTCGCGCTCTGGCTGTCCTGGCGCCGGTACGAAAGAAAGATCTCGGCCATCAGTTCCTCGCCGCTTCGATCCTAGCGGCTCGTCGCACGCCGCCGCGCGTCAGCGTTTGCGCCGCGCCGGATTGCCCTTCGGATCGTCCGCGCGATGCGACGCGCCGCCCAGGCGCGACGCGAGGGCGGCGCGAAGCAGGTACTCGACCTGCGCGTTGGCGCTGCGCAGCTCGGCCGCCGCCAGGCGCTCGATCTCGGCCCAGAGCGCCGGATCGATGCGCAGCAGGAACGACTTCTTGTCGGGACTCGCCATCGGCGGTCGCGCGGGAGGCTATGCGGCGCTCAGTTGTAGAGGGTGCCCGTGTTGATCACCGGCGTCGCGTCGTGGTCCGAGCAGAGGACGACGAGCAGGTTGCTCACCATCGCCGCGCGCCGCTCGTCGTCGAGCTGGAGCAGGCCGCGCTCGGTGAGGCCGTTCAGCGCCAGCTCGACCATGCCGACCGCCCCCTGGACGATCTTCGTCCGCGCCGCGATCACCGCCTCGGCCTGCTGCCGGCGCAGCATCGTTCCGGCGATCTCGGGCGCGTAGGCGAGATGGGTGAGCTTGGCGTCGACGACGACCAGCCCGGCCTGGTCGAAGCGCTGCTGCAATTCGCTCCGCAGCGCGCTCGAGACCTCCTCGGTGCCCGAGCGCAGCGTCACCTCGGTCCGGCTGGTCGAGCCCGGGTCGTCGAGGTTGTCGTAGGCGTAGCTCAGCGCCAGGTGGCGCAGCGCCGACTCGGCCTGCGTCAGCACGTAGGCCTCGTAGTTCTCGACGTCGAAGCTCGCCCGCGCCGTGTCGTCGACGCGCCAGACGACGGTCGCCGCGATCTCGATCGGGTTGCCGCGCAGGTCGTTGACCTTCAGCTTCTCGCTGTTGAAGTTGTGCGCCCGCACCGAGATCTTGGTCTTCGCGTAGAACGGGTTGGCCCAGCGCAGGCCGCGCGAGCGATCGGTGCCGCGGTAGCTGCCGAAGAGCAGCAGCAACGCCGCCTGGTTCGGCTGCAGCATGTACAGGCCGACGAGGCACCAAAGCGCGAGCAGCAGCGCGCAGACGAAGAGCGCCAGCGTCGGCCCCATCGGCCGGGTCGCGAGCAGCACGCCGGCGACGACGAGGCCGAGCAGGCCGATGGTGATGTAGACGAAGCCGCTGCTCGTCGCCGCGGGCCGCTCTTCTGCCGACTGGATGGCCATGACACGCTCCTGATGATTCGCCCCGCGTCTCGCCGGCACCGCCGACGATGTCAGAGTGATATCACTCTAGTAGCATGCAGACAGGTCGTCAAGCCCGATCGACCAGGATCGCGACGGGCTCGCTAGCGCCGCTCAGGCGTCGGCTTGGAGGGCCAGGCCAAGCAGGGCCGGATCGCCGCGGCCGAGGCGGACGACGACCGGCGCGTCGCCGGTCAGGTCGATCACCGTCGTCGGCTGCATCGGGCACGCACCGGCGTCGACGATCGCCTGCACCGTCTTCTCGAAGCGCACGCGGATGAGCGCCGGGTCGTTCATCGGCTCGCTCTCGCCGGGCGGGATCAGCGTCGTCGCGAGCAAGGGCTGGCCGAGCAGGTCGAGCAAGGCGCTGGTGACCGGGTGGTCGGGAACGCGCAGTCCGATCGTCCGCCGCGACGGATGCGAGACGCGCCGCGGCACTTCCTTGGTCGCCTCGAGGATGAAGGTGAACGGCCCGGGCGTCGCGAGTTTGAGGAGGCGGTACTGGCGGTTGTCGACGCGCGCGTAGCTCGCGAGCTCGGAGAGATCGCGGCAGAGCAGCGTCAGGTGATGGCGATGGTCGACGGCGCGGATCCGGCGCAGCTGCTCGGCGGCGGCCTTGTCGTCGAGATGGCAGGCGAGCGCGTAGCTCGAGTCGGTCGGGATCGCGGCGACGCCGCCGGCCTGAAGGATCTGCGCCGCCTGCTTGAGCAGGCGCGGCTGCGGGTTGAGCGGGTGGACTTCGAAGTACTGGGACATGCGCCGATTGTCGGCGCCCGCGCCGGCCTAGCCCGGCTTGTGGATACGCTCCGTGAGCGCGTCCCACACGGGAGTCAGCGTCGCCGGCAGCGGCGGCAGGCCGCCGAGATCGATCCGGCTCTCGTCGGGGCTGTGGAAATCGCTGCCGCGCGAGGCGAGCAGGTCGAACTCGCGCGCCGTGCCGGCGTAGCGCTCGGCCTCGGCGGCCGTGTGGCTGCCGGTCACGACCTCGACGCCGCGCCCGCCGTGGCCCTTGAACTCGGAGAAGAGCGCGTACTCCTCGGTCGGCGAGAACTTGTAGCGCGCCGGGTGGGCGACGATCGCGACGCCGCCGGCGGCGCCGATCCAGGTGACCGCGTTGGCGAGCGTCGCCCAGCGATGCGGCACGAAGCCGGGCTTGCCTTCGACGAGGAAGCGCCGGAAGACCTCCTGGGTGTCGGCGCAGACGCCGCTCTCGACGAGGTGGCGCGCGAAGTGGGTGCGCGAGATCAGGTCGGGGTTGCCGACGTAGCGCAGCGCGCCTTCGTACGACCCCGTGATGCCGACCTTGGCGAGCTCGTCGGCCATCTCGCGGGCGCGCGCCTCGCGGCCGCCGCGCGTCGCCGCGAGGCCCTGGCGCAGTCGCTCGTCGTCGCTGTCGATGCCGAGGCCGACGATGTGCACCGTGGTGTCGAGAAAGGTCACCGAGATCTCGACGCCGTTGAGGTAGGGCAGGCCGGCGGCGCGCGCGGCCGCGCGCGCGCGCTGCTGGCCGCCGAGCTCGTCGTGGTCGGTGAGGGCCCAGAGCTCGACGCCGTTCGCCTTCGCGCGCGCGGCGAGCGCCTCGGGCTCGAGCGTCCCGTCGGAGACGGTCGAGTGGCAGTGGAGGTCGGCGTTCATGGGACGGATCGGTTGATCGCATCATAGTGGCGGCGTCGCCAAGCCGCGCCGTCCACCGCTCCGGCATCTTTCGCTGGTCTCGGCGCCCGCCCTCCCGATCGCTATTCGGCGGCGACGACGATCATCTGGACGCGCTCGACGCCGTTGTAGGCGTCGAGGCCGAGGCGCCAGGCGAGGCGGACGCGGTCGCCGACCGGCTCGACGCGGCCGAACCAGATCGCGTCGCGGACGACGCCGCCGACGCGAACGGCGAGCTTGAGGTGCTTCTCGCCGACCAGGCGCTGCGAGACGACCTCGACCGCGTCGCAGAAGAGCGGCGCGTCGAACGCGGCGCCCCAGACCTGTCCGTCGAGGAGGCGAACCGTCGCCGGGTCGAAGTGCTCGGCGGCGAGGGGGCCATCGCTGACGAGCGTCCGCTCGAGCGTCGCCGCGTCGAGGCCTTCGCGCGCGACGCCTTGCAGCGCGCTGCGAAAGGTCTCGAAGTCGGCGGGCGCGATCGTGCAGCCCGCCGCCATCGCGTGGCCGCCGAAGCGGACCAGGAGGCCCGGATGGCGCTTGCTGACGAGATCGAGCGCGTCGCGCAGATGAAAGCCCTCGATCGAGCGGCCCGAGCCCTTCAGCGCGCCGTCCTGGCCGAGCGCGAAGACGAAGCTCGGCCGGTGCAGCCGGTCCTTCAGGCGCGAGGCGATGATGCCGACGACGCCTTCGTGGAACGACGGGTCGAAGACCGCGAGGGCAGGCTCGACATCACCGCTCAGCACGAAGGCGCGATCGACCTGCGCCTCGGCGTCCTCGCGCATCGTCGCCTCGAGCGTGCGCCGCTCGCGGTTGATGGCGTCGAGCATCGCCGCGAGCTCGTGCGCGCGCGCGTCGTCGTCGCTCAGCAGGCACTCGATGCCGAGGGTCATGTCGGCGAGCCGCCCGGCCGCATTCAGGCGCGGGCCGATCGCGAAGCCGAAATCGGCTGCGCTCGCCTGGCGCGGATCGCGCCCGGCGACCGCGAACAGCGCCGCGACGCCCGGCTGCACGCGGCCGGCGCGAATCCGCTTCAACCCCTGCGCGACCAGGCAGCGGTTGTTGCGGTCGAGGCGAACGACGTCGGCGACCGTGCCGAGCGCGACCAAATCGAGCAGCGCATCGAGCCGCGGTTGTTCGGCGACGCCGAACTCGCCGCGCTCGCGCAGCTCGGCGCGCAGCGCGAGCAGCACGTAGAAGGCGACGCCGACGCCAGCGAGGTGCTTGCTCGCGAAGGCGCAGCCCGGCTGGTTCGGATTGACGATCACGTCGGCGGCCGGCAGGACGACATCGTCGCCGTTCTTCACCGGCAGGTGGTGGTCGGTGATGACGACGGCGAGCCCCGCGGCCTGCGCGTGGGCGACGCCTTCGAGGCTGGCGATGCCGTTGTCGACCGTCACCAGCACGTCGGCGCCTGCGGCGACGACGAGGTCGACGATCTGCGGCGTCAGCCCGTAGCCGTGGACGCGGCGATCGGGGACGACGTACGACAGCGTCGCCGGATCGGCGCCGAGCAGGCGAAGGCCGCGCAGGGCGACCGCGCACGCGGTCGCGCCGTCGCAGTCGTAGTCGGCGACGACGCAGATGCGGCTGCCGGCGCCGATCGCGTCGGCGAGCAGGACCGCGGCAGCGTCGCTGCCGAGCAGGCCCGACGGCGGCAGCAGGCGCGCCAGGGCGTCGTCGAGCTCGTCGGCGCCGCGGACGCCGCGCGCCGCGAACAGCCGCGCCAGCAGCGGATGGAGGCCCGCCTGCTCGAGGGCCCACGCGGTGCGCGGCGGCACGTCGCGGGTGACGAGGCGCAGCGGCGTCATCGGTCGCGCCTCACAGCGCTGCCAGCACGTCGTGCGCCGCCACGGTCGTCGTGCGAAGGCGCTGCCAGAGCGAGCGCGGCGCGAGCGAATAGCGCGCGGCGGTGCGATCCCCGCAGAGCGTCAAGGTCGCCGCCTCGCCGCGCCGCGCCAGCACGAGCAGCCGCGCCACCGCGCCGGCGTCGAGCGCGCGCCAGGCGTCGGCCCAGGCGGCCCAGTCGGCGCCGAGCAGCGGCGAGCGCAGCGCCGTCGCGAGCTCGGGCGTCGCCGCCGGGTCCGCCGGCTGGCGCCGGCCGCATGCGCTCAGCCAGAACGAATTGACCGCGAGGTCGCCGCGCTCCTCGCGCGCTTCGTTGACCGCGTGGCTGTGGAAGACGAGCTGGGCTTCGCTCTGCAGGCGCCGCACGAGCGACGCGACGGCGCGCTTCTCTCCGGCGCCACCGCTCGCCGATGCGCGCAGCCAGCGATCGACGTTGCGGCCGATGACGCGGTCGAGCGACGCCGTCGCCAGCGCCTCGAGGTCGTCGCGCGCCGCGTACCAGCGGTCGCTCGCGCCCCAGGCGACGGCGAAGCCTTCGCTCGCGAGCAGTTCGCCGGCGCTGGCGAAGAGCGCGCGCGATTCCGCCTCGGCGAGGCCGAGCCCGTCGGGGTCGAGCAGCGTCACGTCGTCGCGGCCGAGCTGCCAGTGGGTCGGCGTCAGCAGCGCCCACGCCCCCTCGCCGGTGGCGACGCCGTCGCCGGCGGCGGCGTGCGCCGCGAACGGCAGCAGGCCGTCGCCGCCGTGCCATCCCCACGCGGCGGCCAGCGCCCGCTCGTGCGGCAGCGAGAAGCTGCCGGCGTCGCCTTCGTCGCGGCCGGCCGGCGTGAGCAGCGCGAGCAGCCGCTCGAGGTTCGGCAGCGTCAGGTCGCGCAGCACGTGCTGGCAGGCTTCCGAGCGATCGGACGCGAACGGAACGAGCAGGTGCATGCGCGGATTATCCGAGTCGACTTGTGACCGTGGACGGAGATCGGTCGGGTAGCATCGCCCCGGCATGAACTGGCCCTACGAACTGCAGATCGGCTGGCGCTACACGCGAGCCGGCCGGGCCGGGCGCAGGAACGGCTTCATCTCGTTCATCTCCGGCGTCTCGATGCTCGGCATCGCCCTCGGTGTCGCCGCGCTGATCATCGTCCTGTCGGTGATGAACGGCTTCCAGAAGGAAGTCCGCGACCGCATGCTCTCGGTCATCTCGCACGTCGAGGTCAGCGATGCCGGCGGCGGCGCGCTCGCCGACTGGCGCCAGACCGCGAGCGAGGCGCGCCGCAACCCGCAGGTGATCGGCGCCGCGCCGTTCGTTGCCTCGCAGGCGCTGATCGCACGCGGCGACGACATGCGCGGCATCGTCGTCCGCGGCATCGTCCCGCAGGAAGAGGCGACGGTGACCGACCTCGCGGCCAAGCTCAAGGACACGACGCTCGCGCGCCTCGTTCCCGGCTCGTGGAGCGTCGTCCTCGGCGGCGAGCTGGCGCGCTCGCTCGGCGTTCGCGCCGGCGACAAGGTCACCGTCATCCTGCCCGGCGGCCAGGTCACGCCGGCCGGCATCGTGCCGCGCCTGCGCTCGCTCACCGTCGTCGGCACCTTCGACGCCGGCCACTACGAATACGACAGCGGCCTGGCGCTGGTCGCGCTCGAGGACGCCGCCCGCCTCTTTCGCGTCGACGGCCCGACCGGCGTCCAGCTGCGCCTGAAGGACCTCGACCGCGCACCGCTCGTCGCCGCCGAGCTCGCGCAAAGCCTCGGCCCGCAGGTCGTCGTCCGCGACTGGACGAGCACCAACCGCAACTGGTTCTCCGCGGTCCAGGTCGAGAAGCGCCTGATGTTCATCATCCTGACGCTGATCGTTGCCGTCGCCGCGTTCAACCTCGTCTCGACGCTCGTCATGACCGTCACCGACAAGCGCGCCGACATCGCCATCCTGCGCACGCTCGGCGCGACGCCGCGCTCGGTGATGGGCATCTTCATGGTCCAGGGCGCCGCCTCGGGGGTGATCGGCACGTTCGCCGGCGTCCTGCTCGGCCTTCTCGTCGCCTACAACATCGACGTCATCGTCCCGGCGATCGAGAGCGTGCTGCACGTCAGCTTCCTGCCGAGCAGCGTCTACCTCATCAGCCG
>JADGRJ010000233.1 GCA_017881025.1 Rhizobacter sp.
GCGCGTGGCGCCGATTGCCGCCGCGATCGAGGCGAGCGCCCCGATCCACGCGCTCGGCGCGGCGGCGATGCTCGGTCCCATCGGCATCAACCAGTCGTCGCGCAGCGCATGCACGCTCATCACCTTGGCGCCCTTCCTGGCCGCCTGGCGAATGCGCTGCGCGAAGAGAGGATGGTCCTTGCGCAGGAAGGAGCCGACGACGAGGACGCGCTGCAGCTCGGAGAGCGACGCGATCGACCGGCCGAGCCAGCGCATCGCCCGGCCCGGCGCCGCCGTCTCGCGCAGGCGCGTATCGATGTTGTCGCTGCCGAGGCCGCGAACGAGCTTGGCGAGCAGGTGCAGCTCCTCGACGCTCGCCAGCGGCGTCGCCAGCGCGCCGATGCTCTGCGGGCCGTGCTCGACGGCGATCTGGGTCAGGCCGCGCGAGACGTAGTCGAGGGCGTCGTTCCACGACACCGTCTTCCACTCGTTGCCCTGGCGGATCATCGGCACGGTCAGCCGCTCGGCGGTGTTGAGCGCCTCGTACGAGAAGCGGTCGCGGTCGGCGAGCCAGCACTCGTTGACGTCGTCGTTCTCGAACGGCAGGACGCGAACGACCTGCGCGCCCTTGACCTGGACGATCAGGTTCGCGCCGGTCGAGTCGTGCGGGCTCACGCCCTTCCGGCGCGAGAGCTCCCAGGCGCGCGCGCTGTAGCGGAACGGCTTCGACGTGATCGCGCCGACCGGGCAGAGGTCGATCATGTTGCCCGAGAGCTCGGAGTCGACGGTGTCGCCGGCGACGGTCGTGATCTCGGAGTGCTCGCCGCGATGGATCATGCCGAGCTCCATCACGCCGCCGACCTCGATGCCGAAGCGGATGCAGCGCGTGCAATGGATGCAGCGGTTCATCTCCTGCATCGACAGCAGCGGGCCGACGTCCTTCGGGTAGACGACGCGCTTGTCCTCGTCGTAGCGCGACGACGATGCGCCGTAGCCGACGGCGAGGTCCTGCAACTGGCACTCGCCGCCCTGGTCGCAGATCGGGCAGTCGAGCGGGTGGTTGATGAGCAGGAACTCCATCACGCCCTGCTGCGCGTTGAGCGCCTTGTCGCTCTTAGTGCGCACGATCATGCCCTGCGTCACCGGTGTCGCGCACGCCGGCATCGGCTTGGGCGCCTTCTCGATCTCGACCAGGCACATGCGGCAGTTGGCCGCGATCGAGAGCTTCTTGTGATAGCAGAAGTGCGGGATGTAGGTGCCGGCCTTGTCGGCAGCATGCATCACCATGCTGCCCTCTGGCACCGAGACCTTCTGGCCGTCGAGGTCGATCTCGATCATGGCTTGACCATCTGCTTGAACTCGGGCGATGCGCCGGCGCGCGTCGCCATGCCGTACTGGAGCGTCGCCGCGGCGGCGGTGAGCTCGGGATGCGGGCTGTCGGCAGGGCCGATCTTGCCGGCGTGGACCGGCCGCGCGCCCTTCTCGATCAGGGCGACGAACTCGTCCTTGAAGTGCTTGATCATCGCCCGCACCGGCATCGCCGCGGCGTCGCCGAGGGCGCAGATCGTCCGGCCCTGGATGTTGTCGCTCACGGAATTGAGCAGGTCGATGTCCTGCATCCGGCCCTGGCCGTTGGCGATGCGCTCGACCATGCGGTAGAGCCAGCCGGTGCCCTCGCGGCACGGCGTGCACTGGCCGCAGCTCTCGTGCATGTAGAAGTACGACAGGCGCAGCAGCGAGTGGACCATCGAGCGCGAGTCGTCCATGACGATGACCGCGCCCGAGCCGAGCATCGAGCCGGCCTTGGCGATCGAGTCGTAGTCCATCGTCAGCTCGTTCATGATCGCCGCCGGCAGCACCGGCGCCGACGAGCCACCGGGAATCACCGCCTTCAGCGTGCGCCCTTCGGGGACGCCGCCGGCGAGCTCGAGCAGCTTGGTGAACGGCGTGCCGAGCGGCACCTCGTAGTTGCCCGGCTTCTGGACATCGCCGACGACCGAGAAGATCTTGGTGCCGCCGTTGTTCGGCTTGCCGATGTCGAGGTACGCCTGGCCGCCGTTCATGATGATCCACGGCACCGCGGCGAAGGTCTCGGTGTTGTTGACCGTCGTCGGCTTGCCGTAGAGGCCGTAGCTCGCCGGGAACGGCGGCTTGAAGCGCGGCTGGCCCTTCTTGCCCTCGAGCGATTCGAGCAGCGCGGTCTCTTCGCCGCAGATGTAGGCGCCGAAGCCGTGGCAGGCGTGCAGCTGGAAGTTCCAGCTCGAGCCGAGGAGCCGGTCGCCCAGGTAGCCGGCGGCGCGCGCTTCCTCGAGCGCTTCCTCGAAGCGCTCGTAGACCTCGAAGATCTCGCCGTGGATGTAGTTGTAGGCGACGTTGACGCCCATCGCATACGCCGCGATCGCCATCCCTTCGATGACGATGTGCGGGTTGAACATGAGCAGGTCGCGGTCTTTGCAGGTCCCGGGCTCGCCTTCGTCGGAATTGCAGACGAGGTACTTCGCGCCCGGGAACTGGCGCGGCATGAAGCTCCACTTGAGGCCGGTCGGAAAGCCGGCGCCGCCGCGGCCGCGCAGGCTCGATGCCTTGACCTCGGCGATCACCTGCTCGGGCGTCATCCCCCTGCCCTCGCCCTGGGCAAGGATCTTTCGCCAGGCCTGGTAGCCGCCGCGCGCTTCGTAGTCCTTCAGGCGCCAGTTCGTGCCGTCGAGGCCGGCGTAGATCTGCGGCTGGATGTGGCGGCCGTGGAAGCACGTCTCCTGGCCCGTGGCCTGAAACTTCGAAAGGTCGACTCGGGCGTTCATGCGGTGCTTGCCGGATTGGAATCGCTAAGCGCGGCGACGAGCTCGTCGATCCGCGCGTCGCTCATGAAGCTCACCATCTGGCGGTCGTTGACGAGGAGCACCGGCGCGTCGGCGCAGGCGCCGAGGCACTCGGCCTTCTGCACCGTGAATCCGCGGTCGGCGGTCGTTCCGCCCTCTTCGATGCCGAGCGATCGGCACAGGTGCTCGAGCGCATGCTGACCGCCGCGCAGCTGGCATGGCAGGTTGGTGCAGACGTTGAGCTTGACGCGCCCGACCGGCACCTGGTTGAACATGTTGTAGAAGGTCGTCACCTCGTGCACGGCGATCACCGGCATGCCGAGCGCCTCGGCGACGAGCTGCTCGCTCTCCTGCGAGACGAAGCCGTGCTCTTCCTGCAGGACGGCGAGGCAGGCGATCACCGCCGACGCTTTCTGCTCGGGCGGGTACTTGGCGATCTCGCGCGCGAACGCGCGCGCTGCCGCCTCGGAGAGCATCGCCGGGGCGCGCATCGGGGCGTTCACCGGTCGATCTCCCCGAAGACGATGTCCATCGTGCCGATCACGGCGACGGCGTCGGCGATCATGTGGCCGCGCGACAGCTCGTCGAGCGCGGCCAGATGCGGAAAGCCGGGCGCGCGGATCTTGAGGCGGTACGGCTTGTTGGCGCCGTCGCTGACGATGTAGATGCCGAACTCGCCCTTCGGGTGCTCGACCGCCGCATACGCCTCGCCCTCGGGAACGCGGATTCCTTCGGTGTAGAGCTTGAAGTGATGGATCAGGTCTTCCATGCCGCTCTTCATCTCGAGCCGCGACGGCGGCGCCACCTTGTGGTTGCTCGTGATCACCGGGCCGGGATTGGCCTTCAGCCACTCGACGCACTGGCGGATGATCCGGTTCGCCTGGCGCATCTCCTCGACGCGGACGAGATAGCGGTCGTAGGTGTCGCCATTGACGCCGAGCGGGATGTCGAAATCCATCTGCTCGTAGACCTCGTACGGCTGGTGCTTGCGCAGGTCCCAGAGGATGCCCGAGCCGCGCAGCATCGGCCCGGTGAAGCCGAGGTTCTTGGCGCGCTCTGGAGTGACGACGCCGATGCCGACCGTGCGCTGCTTCCAGATCCGGTTGTCGGTGAGCAGCGTCTCGTACTCGTCGACCTTCTCCGGGAAGCGCTTCGAGAAGTCGTCGATGAAATCGAGGAGCGAGCCGGAGCGGTTCGCGTTGAGCTCGCCGGTCGCCTTGGCGCCGCGGATCTTCGACTCGCGGTACTGCGCCATCGTGTCGGGCAGGTCGCGGTAGACGCCGCCGGGGCGGAAGTAGGCGGCGTGCATGCGCGCGCCCGAGGCCGCCTCGTACATGTCGAACAGGTCTTCCCTCTCGCGGAAGCAGTAGATGAAGATGTTCATCGCGCCGCAGTCGAGGCCGTGCGCGCCGAGCCACATCAGGTGGTTCATGAGGCGCGTGATCTCGGAGAACATGACGCGGATGTACTGGGCGCGGATCGGCACGTCGACGCCGAGGAGCTTCTCGATCGCCAGGCAGTAGGCGTGCTCGTTGCACATCATCGAGACGTAGTCGAGCCGGTCCATGTAGGGCAGCGACTGGATGTAGGTTCGCGTCTCGGCGAGCTTCTCGGTGGCGCGGTGGAGCAGGCCGATGTGCGGGTCGGCGCGCTGGATCACCTCGCCGTCGAGCTCGAGGACGAGGCGCAGCACGCCGTGCGCCGCCGGGTGCTGCGGCCCGAAGTTGAGGGTGTAGTTCTTGATGTCGGCCATGGCTAATGCAGGCCGCCGTAGTTGTCTTCGCGGATGACGCGCGGCGTGATCTCGCGCGGCTCGATCGTCACCGGCTGGTAGATGACGCGCTTCTGCTCGGGGTCGTAGCGCATCTCGACCGTTCCCGAGACCGGGAAGTCCTTGCGGAACGGATGGCCGATGAAGCCGTAGTCGGTGAGGATTCGGCGCAGGTCGACGTGGCCGTCGAAGATGATGCCGAAGAGATCGAAGGCCTCGCGCTCGTACCAGTTGGCGGCGCTCCACACGTCGGTGAGCGAGGCGACCTGCGGCACGTCGTCGTCGGGGCAGAAGACCTTCAGGCGCAAGCGCCAGTTGTGGGTGAGCGAGAGCAGGTGCGTGACGACGCAGAAGCGCAATCCTTCCCACGGCACGTCGCGGTAGCTCGAGTAGTCGACGCCGCACAGGTCGATCATCTGCTCGAACTGCAGCTCGGGCTGGTCGCGAAGCTGCAGCGCGACGCCGAGGTAGTCGGCGGCAGAGACGGTGAGCGTCAGCTCGCCGAGGGCGCGATCGAGCTTCCTGACGCGATCACCGAAACCGGCCACGAGCGCTTCCTGCAAGGTGTCGAGCTTGCTCATCGTCGGGGTGCGCTCAACGCGCGATCGTGTTCTCGCGGCGGATCTTCGCCTGCAGCTGCAGCACGCCGTAGAGCAGCGCCTCGGCCGTGGGCGGGCAGCCGGGCACGTAGACGTCGACCGGGACGATTCGGTCGCAGCCGCGAACGACCGAGTAGCTGTAGTGGTAGTAGCCGCCGCCGTTCGCGCACGAGCCCATCGAGATCACCCAGCGCGGCTCGGCCATCTGGTCGTAGACCTTGCGCAGCGCCGGCGCCATCTTGTTGCAGAGCGTGCCGGCGACGATCATCAGGTCGCTCTGGCGCGGGCTCGGCCGGAACAGCATGCCGAAGCGGTCGATGTCGTAGCGCGCCGCGCCGGCGTGCATCATCTCGACCGCGCAGCAGGCGAGGCCGAAGGTCATCGGCCAGAGCGAGCCGGTCTTGGACCAGTTGATGACCGAATCGAGGCTCGTCGTGACGAAGCCTTCCTTGAGAACGCCGTCAAGAGCCATTCGTCATTCCCAGTCGAGGGCGCCCTTTTTCCACTCGTAGGCGAAGCCGACGACGAGGATGGCGAGGAAGATCATCATCGCCCAGAAGCCGGCCGGGCCGATCTCGCGCAAGGCGACCGCCCACGGGAAGAGGAACGCGATCTCGAGATCGAACAGGATGAAAAGGATCGCGACCAGGTAGTAGCGGACGTCGAACTTCATGCGCGCGTCCTCGAAGGCCTCGAAGCCGCATTCGTAGGGCGAGTTCTTGGCCTGGTCCGGCCGGCGCGGGCCGAGGAGGAAGCCCAGCAGCTGCGGCGCGACGCCGACCGCCACCCCGATCAGGATGAAGAGGATGACGGGCAGGTAGGGTTCGAGAGTCATGAGTTGGTGCCGACGGCGAGACTCGAACTCGCACAGCTTTCGCCACTACCCCCTCAAGATAGCGTGTCTACCAATTTCACCACGTCGGCGGCACTCGAATTCGCTGCCCGGCTGGCGTGAGGAATGGCTCGCCGGGCAACCTTGAATTCTAGCTGAGGGGACTCTACTTCTGCGGAATCGCGCCGGCTCCGGACGCGGCCACCGGCGCGCTCGGCGCCGCGGTCGGTGCGACCGCGGGCGCTGCGGCGCCGCCGCCGGCGACGCCGGGGATCGCCGCCGCGCCCGACGATGCGGCGGCCGGCGCGCTCGCAGCCGGGCGGTCGAGGACGCTGCCGGT
>JADGRJ010000234.1 GCA_017881025.1 Rhizobacter sp.
CAAGTCACTCACGTGGGATCGAGGCAAGGAGATGGCCGGTCACAAGCGGTTCACCCTTGCCACCGACATCCAGGTCTACTTCTGTGATCCACGCAGCCCATGGCAACGCGGCAGCAACGAGAACACGAACGGCCTCCTCAGACAGTACATGCCCAAGGGCATCGACATCTCGAGCTACTCACAAGCCAAGCTCAACGCCGTAGCGAGACAATTGAACGAGAGGCCAAGGAAGACACTTGGCTACCAGACGCCGGCTGAGATGTTCAGCCACACCGTTGCGTTGACCGGTTGAATCCGCCGAATTGAAGCGGTCATTCGATGATCGTGACGGGTTGGTGGCGCTCGAACCACCGCACCCCATCACGTACGGCGCGAGCAGGCGTTCATCTTGCCGGCTCTCTCAACGTCGGCGAGGAAGCCGTGTGGCGCCCCGCCTTGCGCTTTCGTCTGCTCGCGCACACCCCGAGCCATGCTCCGTGAACGACGAGGGGTGTCGACGGATGACGCCGCTCAGCGCTCGCTCTGCCCGAAACCGATCTTTCAGCGCCTCATTCCTGGAACGCACCGAAGCCGTCCTGGAGTTCTGTCAAAGCCCGTAGCCGCGCTGCGACAGCGCGCTTCAGACGCCGCGCAACCTGGTCCAGCATCAGGTTTGTCAAGCTCAGGAATGGCGACTGGTTGTCCCAAAAGAGGCTGCTGTCGGTGTTGACGCTGAAGACCAGGTCGGTATCGTCCGCGGCCCAATGGCAGTGTCGGTCGCACACGATGATCAAGTCGATGCTGCGCTGCCGTGCCTCGTGCGCCAGCAGTTGGCTGAACTTGGTGTAGCGCCGTATCTCGAACAGCACGAGGCAGGGACGGTTCCAGTTCCCGGCCAGCAGATCGGCAAAGGTGCCATCCCGGCCGTCGAGCAGCGTCACGCTCGGCCGCAGATACACGAGGCGGGCCGCGAAGTCCGCGGCCATGCCGCCGACGGTCTGGAACCCCGCAACGAAGACCGCGTCGCTCTCAACCAAGCGACCGATGGCCCTGTCCCACAACGGCGACCCCACGACCTCGTACACGCTGACGAGGGCATTGACCTCGTACTGGAGGTTGCGATGCGCGTCCTTGCCCGCGCCACGCTTGGCACGCAGGCGCTCCAGGCGGTCACCGATCTTCAGCCCCGGGCTCAAGGCGGCGTCGCGCAATTCGTTCTTGACTTCGCCGATGCCGGCATAGCCGATCGAACGCAGGAACCGCCCGACCGTCATCTGGCTGACACCGACGCGGGCCGCGATATCGGCGGCGCTTTCGAACGGCAGCAGGTGCAGGTTGCTCAGCATGTAGCTGGCAACGCTGCGCTCGGATCGCGTCATCCCGGCGAAGCGGTCCTTGATGCGTTCGGGGAACTTGAGTGTGCTCATGCCTTGGTGGCGCTGCATCAGGGAGCGAGCTGGGGTACGCGGTCGAACCAGGGCCTTGCCGCCTCGAGTTGAGCTGCGAGCCGGTACAGCATGTCCTCGCGTCCGAAGCCGGCACTGAACATCACCCCGACGGGCAGGTCGTCCGGCGTCCAGTGCAGCGGCACCGACATGCTCGGCTCGCCGCTCATGTTGAACAGGTTCGTGAACGGGGTGAAGCGCAGCAGCGCAGACGTGTACTCGTCGCCATCGGGGTTGCTCATGCGCTGTGGCCCGAGCGGCACGGGTACCTGTCCGAGCGTCGGGCTCATCAGGATGTCGTAGCGCTCGTGAAACGCCGCCATGCGGCGGCCGTGCAGGTGGATTGCGAGCAGCGCATCGGCGTAGTCGGCAGCGGACATCTTGGCTGCGTGCTGCACGGTACGCCAGGTCACCGATTCGACGTCGCTTTCGCCCAGGGCCCGGCCCAGTGCCCTGGCGCGCCGATGCAGTGTGGCGCTGACGTTGGCCGCTACGAGCACCCAGGCGGCCCGGCCGAGCTCCTCCGAATTGCCGGGCGGCGTCGCTTCCTCGATCTCGTGGCCCAGCGCCTGCATCGTCTGTGCGGCTTCGCGGGCTGCGGCAATGCATTCCGCGTCCACGGGCGACCCGGACAGCGGCGCCACTTGCAGCGCGACGCGCAGCCGTCCGGGCGGAGCGCCCACTTCCTGCAGGTACGTCCGCGCGACCGGAGGGGCGGCGTACGGGTCGCCCGGCGCCGCGCCGTGTGTGGCATCGAGCAGGGCGGCGCTGTCGCGGACGCTGCGGGTCAGCGCGTGGGCCGTTCCCAGGCTGCCCCAGCCTTCGCCGACCATCGGCCCGAGCGGAACGCGGCCGCGCGTGGGCTTCAGCCCGAACAGGCCGCAGCACGATGCTGGAATCCGGATCGAACCGCCGCCGTCGCTACCCTGGGCCGCGGGAACGAAGCCCGACGCCACTGCCGCGCCGGCGCCACCCGACGATCCGCCGGGAGTGCGCGCCAGGCTCCAGGGATTGCGGGTGACGCCGTGGAGCGCGGTCTCGGTCGAGGCCGCCAGGCCCATCTCGGGCGTGTTGGTCTTGCCGAAGATCACGAGGCCGCAGCGCTTGTAGCGTTCTACCAGCGTCGAGTCCTGCGTCGCCACGCAGTCGGCGTACAGCCGGCTGCAGTTGCTTGTGACCGTGCCCGCCATCTGCACCGACACGTCCTTCAGCAGGAAAGGCACGCCCCTGAGCGGGCCGTCCGGCAGGCCCGCCTCGACTGCCCGACGCGCCACGTCGAAGTGGCGCTGGCTCAGCGCGCCGATCTCCGGATCGACCGCCTCGCACCGGGCGATGGCGGTCGCCAGCAACTCGGATGCGCCGACCTCGCCGCGCGCGACCAACCCAGCCATTGCGACGGCGTCGTGGCGGCGGAACTCGTCGAATCTCAACATGGGACGTTCCTCGGCGCAGGCTCGCGCGACACTGCGAATTGGCTTCCCGATCGGTGCCCAATGTTATCCGGAACAACATTGATTGACCTCCTGACAGTTCAATACCAGAATGGGCCGGCCTGTCTGGCGCTGCGGCAGGCGACGGCTGACTCAACCGAAGAAGGAACCCCACCATGACCACTTCCTGGATGGCGCGCGGTCGCAGGGCCGGAGTCGTTGTTGCAATGGCCGCCGCGGCCGCGCTGCTCGTTCCCGGCGCCGCGCAGGCGCAGAAGAGCCTGTCCTGGGGCACCGGCGGCGACGTCGACACCATGGACGTGCACATCGCCGGCACTGTTGCGTCCTGGGTCATGTACCAGATGGTCTACGAGACCCTGCTGACCACCGACAAGGACCTCGCGCTGCGGCCGGGACTGGCCGAGTCCTGGAAGCAGAACTCGCCGACCAGCTACACGCTGACCCTGCGCAAGGACGCGAAGTGGTCGAACGGCCGGCCGGTCGTGGCCGCCGACGTCATCGGCAGCCTCGAGCGGATCGCCGGTGCGGAGATGAACCCGGCCGGCGTCGCCGCCGCCAAGACCGACGAGGAGAAGAAGAGGGCCAGCAACCGCATCGCCTCGTACTGGTCGCGCCAGCTCGGTGTCATCAAGTCGATGACGGCACCTGACGAGCGCACCGTGCAGGTCGAACTCGAGAAGCCGCACACGGCCTTTCTCGCGGCGCTGGCGCACATCACCGCCGCCATCATCCCGATGAAGGAGTTCAGGGACGGCAGCTACGACCCGACGAAGCAGCTGTTGGGCTCGGGGCCGTTCATGGTCGCCGCCTACAAGCCCAAGGAGAGCTGGACGCTCGTGCGCAACCCCTACTACTGGCGCAAGGGCTACCCGATGGTAGATACGCTCAACGTCCTGATCATCCCGGACGAAGCGGCGCGCGTCGCCGCGCTGCGCGACGGCCGCATCGACTACTCGTCGTTCGCCAACCCGGACATCGGCCGCCTCGTCGCCGGCGACAACAGGCTGACCGTAACCGCGCAGAACACGACGAACTATTTCCGCATGGACATCAATGCGCTGTCCGACAAGTCGGCCTTCAAGGACAAGCGCGTGCGCCAGGCCGCCAGCCTGGCGATCGACCGCGATGCCCTCGCCAACATCGTCTTTGCGGGTGCCGCCCGCCCGGACTATCCGGTTCCCGGCGCCTTCGGCAAGGCGGCCTGCAAGGATGTCGACACCTACAAGCTGCCGCGCGCCGAGCGCCTCGAGAAGGCCCGCAAGCTGATTGCCGCCACCGGCAAGGCCAGCGTGGATGTCGAGCTGATCGCCAGTTCGGGCGACCCGATCTACGCCCGCATGGCGCAGGTGATCCAGCAGAACCTCAAGCCGGTGGGCATCAACGTTCAGATCCTGCAGATGCCGGTGGCCGAGTACCTGAACCGGGTGTTCACCAAGGGCGAGTTCGATGCTGCACTATCGTGGCTGGCCGGCTACAGCGACCCGACCATGGTCATCGCCTGGTGGAACCCCAAGGTCGCGGTCTGGAACACGGGCTTCCATGAATACGTGCCCGCTCTGGCGGACGCGCTCGAGAAGGTGCGCGGCGCGGCCGACGGCCCCGCCCGCGACGCCCAGCTGGCCGAGATCTGCCGCATGATCGACGACGGCTCAAACATCCTGGCGCTCGTGAGCAAGGTCGACTTCATCGTCCACCGCAACGACACGATGGACATCCGTCTCGACCCCGTGTCGGGTTCCTCCAGCACCTACCAGTACGTCGCGGAGTTCACTTCGAAGCGTTGAATCCGCGGCGCCGAGCCCGGCCGCAGGCCCTCCCACACGCGGCCGCCGCCGGGTGACTTCCAGCACGGCCTCATGCGGCTGATCGCCTTCCTCCTGCCGCGCCTGGCGATCGCCGCGCTGACAATGCTCGGCGTGTCGCTGCTGGTCTTCGTCTCGCTGCGGCTGATCCCCGGCGGCTTCGCCGAAGTTCTGCTCGGACCCTTCGCCACGCCGGAGGCCCGCGCGATGGTCGCGGCGAAGTACGGGCTCGACGACTCGATCGCGGTGCAGTTCGGCAAGTGGCTCGTCGCCCTGCTGCAGGGCGACTTCGGAACCTCGATGGTGACGCGCCGGCCGGTGATCGATGAATTCGTGCGCCGTGCGCCGGTCACCACCGAAGTGGCGCTGCTGACGCTCGCGTTCGCGCTGGGCGTCGGCTTCCCGCTCGGCGTGTGGAGCGGAGTGGCCGAAGGCAGCCGCTCGCGCCGCGCTGCCTTCGGGCGCCTGATCGGCGCGCTCGGCGCGAGCGTGCCGGAGTTCGTGCTCGGCAGTGCCCTGATCTTCGTCTTCTCGCGCTGGTCGCTCGGCCTGAAGGTAGGCGGTTTCGTGCCGCTCGGAGAAGACGTGTGGGCGAACCTGAAGACGATGATCCTGCCGACCGCGTCGCTCAGCGTCTTCGGCATCGCCCTGATCCTGCGCACGACGCGCGACGCCGTGCTGCGCACGATGACCGAAGGGCACGTGCTGGCGGCCGTCGGCCGCGGGCAGACGCCGTGGTCGATCGTGCGCCACCACGTCCTGCGCAATGCGGCCATCCCGATCGTCACCGTCGCATCCACCTACTTCGGCTTCCTGATGGGCGGTGCCGTCATCGCCGAGATCCTGTTCTCGATCCCCGGCGTCGGCTACTACATCTTCAGCTCGCTCGAAGGGCGCGACTATGCCGTGGTGCAGGCCGGGGTGCTGCTCGCGGCGTTCGTCTTCGTCGCCATGAGCATGCTGGCCGACCTGGCGTATGCCGGCATCGATCCGCGCATCGGTGCGAAGAGGTCCGGGACATGAGCCCGAGAGGCTCGCCCGTCCTGGCCGGCGCGCTCCGCTTCGACCGCCTCGGCCTGTTCGGTCTGGTCCTGCTTGTCGTGCTGCTCTTCCTCGGCGCTGCCGGACCATTCCTGCCGCTGGGCGACCCCAACGAGATCGGCGCCGGGCCACGCCTCGGGCCGCCGAGTCTGGCCTTCCCGATTGGCAACGACGAGCTAGGCCGCAACGTGCTGCCGCGCGTCGTCGAGGGCATCGGCGTGACCTTTCTCCTGTCGTCGGTGGCGGTGGCGATCACGGCCGTGATCGGCACGCTGCTCGGCATGGCCGCCGGCTACCTGCGCGGGTTTGCCGACGGCGTCATCGCCCGCGTCGCCGACGTGCTCTTCGCGTTTCCGGCGCTGCTGTTCGGCCTCCTGGCATCCGCCGTGCTGGGCCCGGGAAACATCTCGGCCATCGTCGTCATCTCGACCGCCACCTTGCCCCTCTTCATCCGCGTCGTGCGCTCGGTGACGCTCTCGTTCACCGAACGCGAGTTCGTGCTCGCGGCGGTGGTGTCGGGTGCTTCGACCTGGCGCGTCCTGTGGGTCCACCTGCTGCCCAACGTGCTCGGCGCCGCGATCGTGCAACTGACCTACGCGCTCTCGATCGGCATGCTGATC
>JADGRJ010000235.1 GCA_017881025.1 Rhizobacter sp.
ACGCTGGTCGTCGACGGCGGCGTGACGCATGCCCGCTGAGAGCGCTCCCGGCGCCGCTTTCCCGTTGTCCGCGTACGGACAATCCATTGCTTTTTGTCCGCAGATGGACTAGATTCCGCGCGCACCCCGAGCCGAGGGGTGGTCTGCCGGACCGATGAGCGCTCTTCTCAAGCCCGATGTTCCTGCCGTCGACCTGACGTCGGCGCGCGCTGCCGGGGCGGCGCTGCGAACCTTCTTCCGCCTCGCCGACGCCTGGCAGCTTTCGGTTGCCGAGCAGACGACGCTGCTCGGCGTCGCCCGCACGACGCTCTACCAGTGGAAACAGGGCAAGGTCGCGCCGCTCGACCGCCACCTGCTCGAGCGGCTGTCGCACCTGTTCGGCATCTACTCCTCGCTGCAGATCCTCTTTCCGGCGACCCGGCGCGCCGACGAGTGGGTGAGGAAGGCGAACAGCGCGCCGCTGTTCGGCGGCAAGTCGGCGCTCGACCGCATGCTCGCCGGCCAGGTCGCCGACCTCTACGTCGTCCGCCAGTACCTCGACGCGCAGCGCGGCGGCAAGGCATGAGCCGCATCAGTGCAGAGGGCGTGCCGGTGCGGCGCGTCTCGTGGCGGCCGTCGTACCGGCTGATCCCGTCGCGCTATCCGACCGTCGGCCTCTACGACGCCATCGCCGACCCGGCCGACCTCGACGTCGTCTTCGCGATCGAGGCGCTCGCCAACCCGCGCATCCGCGACGAGATCGGCGAGCTCACGCTCGTTCCCAAGGAAGAGCGGCTGAGCGGCCCGGGCGCGACGCCGGTGATGGCCGCGTTCACGCACCTGAACCCGGAAGGCTCGCGCTTTTCCGACGGCACCTACGGCGTCTACTACGCGGCGCACTCGCTCGAGACGGCGATCGCCGAGGTGAGCCACCACCGCGGCGTGTTCCTGCGTCGCACCAACGAGCCGGCGATCGACGTCGACATGCGCCTCATCACCGCCAGCGTCGAGGCCGAGCTGCGCGACCTGCTCGACGGCGAAGGCGATGCCGCCAACGCGAATCGCTACGCGTCGGTCCTCGACCCCGACGACTACGGTCCGTCGCAAAGCCTGGGCCGGCGCCTGCGCGCCGCGCAGAGCTGGGGCATCCGCTATCCGAGCGTTCGCCACGCCGGCGGCGAATGCGTCGGCATCTTCCGGCCGCGCGCCCTGCGCCATGCCAAGGCGGCGGCGCACCTCGCCCTGCACTGGGACGGCACGCGAATCACGCACTGGTACGAGAAGCGCCAGCCGCACGCCGTCGACGACTGACGGCGGCGCAAGCGCGCACCCGCTGGCCGAGACGGCGACAGCAGCGCACGGGCCGTCTTGCCGGCTCAGCCGATGCGCGGCTTGCGGCCGGTGACCGGATAGACCGGGTCGGTGTAGCCCGGCGTCGACGCGTGCCCCGGCGCGACCAGCGAATCGACCAGCGCCTCGTCGACGGCGTCGAAGGGCGCTTCCATCGCCTGCACGTACTCCTGCCACTGCGCCAGCGTCCGCGGGCCGCCGATCACGCCGTGCACCAGGGCGTTGTTCCAGACCCAGCCGAGCGCGAACTGGAGCGGCGTCAGGCCGCGCGAGCGCGCGTGCTCGACGACGCGCTGCGCGAGCGCGAGCGACTCGGCTCGGAACTCGGTCTGCAGGATGCGCTTGTCGTTGCGCGCCGCGCGCGAGCCTTCGGGCGGCGCGGCGCCGGGCGCGTATTTGCCGGTCAGGACGCCGCGCGCGAGCGGGCTGTAGGCGACGACGCCGAGGCCGTAGTGCGCGCAGCACGGCAGCAGCTCGGTCTCGATCGCCCGCGTCATCGCGTTGTACGGCGGCTGGCAGACGATCGGCGCCGGGACGCCGGCGGCGCGGCACGTCTCGGCCATGCGCGCGACGCGCCAGGCGCGAAAGTTCGAGACGCCGAAGTAATGGACCTTGCCGGTCGAGAGCAGGTGGCTCATCGCCGCCACCGTCTCTTCCATCGGCGTCGTGTCGTCGTCGCGGTGCAGGTAGAGGATGTCGACCCAGTCGGTGCCGAGCCGCTTCAGGCTCGCGTCGAGGGCGCGGATCATGTGCCGGCGCGACAGGCCGCGATCGTTCGGGTCGGCGCTGGTCGGGTTGGCGAGCTTGGTCGCGAGCACCCAGCGCTCGCGGTCGGCGGCGATGAGCCGGCCCGTGATCCGCTCGGACTCGCCGCCGGCGTAGGCATCGGCGGTGTCGATGGCGTTGATGCCGGCGTCGCGCGCGCAAGCGACGATGCGGCCGGCTTCGGCCTCGTCGGTCTGGTCGCCGAACATCATCGTGCCGAGCCATAGCTTCGAGACCTTGAGGCCGCTCGCGCCGAGCGGCGTGGCGGGGTGGCGAGCGTCAGCCATGGGAAGCTCCGGGTGAGGTCGGGTGGGAGGCGACGAAGCGGTCGCGCAGCTCGCGCTTCAGTACCTTGCCGATCGCGCTGCGTGGCAGCTCGTCGACCATTTCGAGGAAGGCGATCCGCTGCGTCTTGCCGACGCGCTCGTTGGCCCAGATGCGCAAGGTCTCGGCGTCGACGCTCGCGCCTTCGCGCGCGACGACCCACGCCGCCGGCGTTTCGCCCCAGCGCTCCGAGGGAACGCCGGCGACCGCGGCTTCGGCGACGTCGAGGTGCTCGCGCAGCACCGCCTCGAGGTCGCTCGGATAGAGGTTGAAGCCGCCGCTGATGATCATGTCCTTGCGCCGATCGACGAGGGTGAGAAAGCCCTCGTCGTCGAAGCGGCCGACGTCGCCGGTGCGGATGAAGCGCTTGCCTTCAGCATCGAACCATTCCGCCTCGGCAGTTTTCGCCGGCTGGCCGTGGTAGCCGGCCATCATCCCGGCCGAGTGGCCGACGACCTCGCCGGTCGCGCCGCGCGGCAACTCGCGGCCGTCTTCGTCGATGAGCCGGATGTCGTGGCCTTCCGAGGGCTGGCCGACGGTGTGCAGCTTGGTCGGATGCTCGTGCGCGGCGAGGATGCACGTGCCGCCACCTTCGGTCATGCCGTAGAACTCGACCAGGCCGCCCGGCCAGCGCGCGATGACGTCCGCCTTGAGGGCCGCTGCGAACGGCGCGCTGGTGCAGAACTTCATGTGGAACGACGACAGGTCGTGCGCGCCGAAGCGCGGGCTCGCCATCAGCCGCTGGTACTGCACCGGAACGAGCATCGTGTGGGTGACGCGGTGTCGCTCGGCGAGCGCGAGGTAGCGGTCGACTTCGAACTTGTCCATCAGCACGACCGTGCCGCCGAAGGCGACGGTCGGGAAGAAGACGACCAGCGTCGTGTTCGAGTAGAGCGGCGTCGCCAGCAGCGTCACCGTGGCGCGCGAGTAGCCGAAGCGGCCGCCGCGCATCACGTGCGTCCAGCGCATGCCGTGCGGCTGGACGATGCCCTTGGGCGTTCCCGTCGTTCCCGACGAATAGATGATGTTGAACCCCATCTCGGGGCGGATCTCGACTGCCTTCGGCGCGCTGCCCGCCGGCGCGAGCCAGTCGTCGAAAGCGGTGCCGCGCGCCATTGCGTCGAGGGAAATCTGCGCCGGCAAGCCGGCGCCGTCGCCGAGGACCGCGTCGGCGCTCGCATCGACGAAGAGCAGGCGCGCGCCGGCGTCGGCGACCATCGAGCGAAAGCTCGCCGGCGTGACCGACGCCGCGAGCGGCGCGACGACGGCGCCGGCCCGGAGCGCGCCGAGGAAGATCGCCGCATAGCGCGTCGAGTTGAGGGCGCAGATCGCGACCACCTCGCCGGGCGCGACGCCGTCGCGCTGCAGCGACGTGGCGACGCGGTCCATCAGCGCGTCGAGCGAGCCGTAGTCGAGCGTGCTCGTCGCGTCGACGATCGCCGGCTGGCGTGGCGCCGCGCTCGCGTGCTCGCGGATCAGCTCGGGAATCGGCCGAAACGGCAGGTCGGCAGCAGCGCCGTCAGGGCCGGAGGGATCGTTCATGGCGAGGGCTTGGGAGTCGTCGTCGGCCGCACCATCCGCTCGAGCAGATGGTCGAGCGCGTCGGCAAGGTCGTCGCAGCGCCCGGTGTGGACGGCCGAGGTCTGGATGATCGTGCTGCGCGGCGCGACCAGCCAGTGGAAGCGCTCGCGTAGCGAGAGGCGCCCGATCGCGCCGGCCGGCGCGCCGCCGGCGCAGACAGCGGCGATCGCGGCGAGGGCGGTGCGCACGGCGTTCAGGTCGACGTTCGGATCGAGCGCGAGCAGGCGCGCCTCGTCGACCGCGAAGCGCGCCGCGAGGTAACCCTTCGCGTCCGACGAGACGATCGCGCCGACGTTGACGAACTCGCCGCGCTCGACGCGCGGAACGACGCGGACGATCGCGTAGTCATACGTGCAGGGATCGGGCACGGGCCGCCTCCTCTGCGAAAGCGCGCGGCGGGCGAAGCCGCTGCGCGAAGTAGTCGGCGTAGGCGGCGCGGTGCGCGGCCTTGCTGGCGAAGAGCGGGTCGTCGTCGAGCCAGTCGTCGGGGATGAGCGCCGTGATCGCGGCGATTCGCTCGCTCGTCAGCAGCGCCGTCATCGCCGCGTCGGCTTCGGCCAGGTGATTCGCGAACGGCAGCAGGACGTGATCCTTGATGGCCGGAAACGGGCTCGTCGCACGGGCGCCGTAGTCGGCCGACGAATGATGGAAGTAGAGCGCGGCGCCGTGGTCGATCAGCCAGAGCTTGTCGTGCCAGACGAGCATGTTGGTGTTGCGCGGCGTGCGGTCGAGGTTGGTGACGAAGGCGTCGAACCAGACGATGCGCGAGGCGAGCTCCGAATCGGGCTGCCAGGCGAGCGGGTCGAAGGCGACGGAGCCCGGCAGGTAGTCCAGCGCGAGGTTGAGCCCCTGGCTGCCATCGACGAGGTTGGCGCTGGCACGAATGAGATCCTGGATCTCCGCGTCGGGCTCGGTACGTGCCAGGTCGGCATCGAGGCAGGCGAATACGATCTCGGGCACCGGCAGCCCGGCGGCGCGCGCGATCTCGCCAGCGACGAGCTCGGCGATGAGCGCTCGCGGGCCCTGCCCGGCGCCGCGGAACTTGAGCACGTAGAGGCCGTCATCGTCGGCCTCGACGATCGCCGGCAGCGAGCCACCCTCGCGCAGCGGCGTCACGTAGCGGACCGCGCGCACGGTTCTCACGATTCGCCGGGCGAGATCAGCGAAGGGATCCCGTACGCCATCGTGCCGCCGCTCGCGAACAGCTTGCCGAGCTTGGCGCCCGACAGGACGAGGAGGAGGAGCTTGATCACGGGGAGCGCCGATTCTAGGAGCGGGTCTTGAAACGCCGCGCCGCGCCGCCATCTGCCGACGCGCCGCGCTGCGGCGCCCCGCCCCCGGGCGGCCTTCCTTTCATTCGTGCCGGAACCGTCGATGGACAAGCAAACCCTTTCCTTCCAGGCCGAGGTCAAGCAGATCCTGCACCTCGTCACCCATTCGCTGTACTCGAACAAGGAGATCTTCCTGCGCGAGCTGATCTCGAACGCGTCCGACGCGTGCGACAAGCTCCGCTTCGAGGCGACCCTCAAGCCCGAGCTGTACGAGGGCAAGACCGACCTCGAGGTGCGCGTCGCCTTCGACAAGGACGCCAAGACGATCACCATCACCGACAACGGCATCGGCATGTCGGCCGACGAGGCGGTCGCCCACCTCGGCACGATCGCCAAGAGCGGCACGCGCGAGTTCATGTCGGCGCTCGCCGGCGACCAGCAGAAGGACGCGCAGCTGATCGGCCAGTTCGGCGTCGGCTTCTACTCCGGCTTCATCGTTGCCGACAAGATCACCGTCGAGTCGCGCCGCGCCGGCCTGCCGGCCGAAGAGGGCGTGCGCTGGACCTCCGAGGGCGCCGGCGACTTCGAGGTCGAGACGATCGCGCGGCCCGGGCGCGGCACGAGCGTCATCCTGCATTTGCGCGAGGGCGAGGAGGAGTTCCTCTCGGCGTGGAAGCTGCGCTCGATCATCTCGAAGTACTCCGACCACATCTCGCTGCCGATCCTGATGCAGAAGGAGGAGTGGGACGCCGAGAAGAAGGAGCAGGTGACGAAGGAAGAGTGGGCGCCGGTCAACAAGGCGTCGGCCCTCTGGTCGCGGCCGAAGAGCGAGATCACGAAAGAGCAGTACGAGGAGTTCTACAAGCAGATCAGCTACGACAGCGAGGCGCCGCTCGCCTACACGCACAACCGCGTCGAGGGGCGGAGCGAATACACGCAGCTGCTCTACATCCCGAGCAAGGCGCCGTTCGACCTCTGGAACCGCGACAAGCGCGGCGGCGTCAAGCTCTACGTCAAGCGCGTCTTCATCATGGACGACGCCGAGGCGCTGATGCCG
>JADGRJ010000236.1 GCA_017881025.1 Rhizobacter sp.
TCTGGTTGCCGCCGCAGTACGACGCGAAGGAGTTCGCCGAGCGCCGCTTCCCGGTCCTCTTCGATCTGGTCGGGTTCATGGGCAGCGGCGCGAGCCACACCAACTGGAAGGGCTTCGGCGAGAACGTGCCCGAGCGGGCGGCGCGTCTCATCCACCAAAAGAAGATGGAGCCGGCGATCATCGTCTTCCCCGACTGCTTCACCGCGCTCGGCGGCAACCAGTACATCAACTCCTCCGCTGTCGGCCGCTACGCCGACTATCTGACGCAGGAGCTCGTTCCCTTCGTCGACTCACAGTTCCGCACGCTCGCCTCGCGCGAGCACCGCGGCTGCTTCGGCAAGAGCTCGGGCGGCTACGGCGCCATCGTCCACGGCATGCTGTATCCGAAGGTGTGGGGTGCGGTCGCCGATCACTCGGGCGACGCATACTTCGATTTTGTCTACGGCGCCGACTGGCCGAACACGCTCGACGCGCTCGCCAAGTTCGCAACGCCCAAGCGCAAGGAAGGGCCGATCGACGTGGCTGCACTCGCGTCGGCATCGAAGGGCCTCGCCGAGGGACTCGACGACGGCCGCGTCGCCCGCTTCATCGCCGACCTGCGCAGGAAGAGGAAGCTCGACAAGGACGACGGGCACACGGTGATGAACCTGTGCATGGCCGCGACCTACGACCCCGACCCCAAAGCGCCGAACGGCTTTCGCCTGCCGTTCCACCTCGAGACCGGCGAGCGGATCGAGTCGCGCTGGAAGCGCTGGCTCGCGCACGATCCGATCCACATGGTCAAGCGCCATGCCAAGGCGCTGAAGAGCCTGCGCGGGATTTACGTCGATTGCGGCTGGGCCGACCAGTACCGCATCCACTATGGCGCGCGTCTCCTGTCACTTCGCCTCGCAGAGCTCGGCGTCAAGCACACCTACGAGGAGTTCGACGACAACCACTCCGACATCGACTACCGCATGGACACGAGCCTGCCGTTCCTCGTGCGGGCGCTGAGCTGATCGAGCTGATCAGCGCTTTCCGCTCGTGCTCGCTTTCCAGTGCGCGAGCACTTCGGCCTCGCGCTCCGGCGTCAGACCGGTGCGCGGCTTGGCCTGGCGCGCGGCCGGCTGATCGCGGAACCACACCAGCGTGTCGGCTGCGGTCGTCGCGAGCGGACGGAAGGTGAGGCCGGCGCGCAGGGCGCGGCCGATGTCGCGGCGCGCGAAGCCGATGCTGTCGCCTTCGCCGGGTACCCACACCGGCAAGTCCGTCCACGCCTGCACGTTCTCCTTCTCGAGGAATGCTGTCGGCACCCATGTGAGCTGAGCGTCCGAGCGCACCGCGGCGCCGATGCCGGCGAGCATCTCGCGCGTCGTGAGCCGGGCCGCGGGACCGGTGGCGTTGAACGTGCCGGTCGTTCGCGACTCGGCCATTCGGATCGTCCATTCGGCGAGATCGCGCGCGTCGACGAACTGCACGGAATCGGAGCCGTCGCCCGGCGCGAGGACCTCGCCGCCGCGCGCGAGCCGCACCGGCCAGTATGTGAAGCGATCGGTCTCGTCGCCCGGGCCGACGATGAGCCCGGGCCGAATGACGGTGGTGGCCGCGCCGAACCAGCGTCGCGCCTCGGCCTCGCTCGCGGCCTTGAGCGGTCCGTAGAGCGCCATGTTGGCCTTCAGCGTGTCCTGCGTCTCGGCCATCGCGTCGGCGCCCATGTAGGCGGCCGTCGCGGCCGATTCGTCCTGGTCCACCTTGTCGTTGGCGGCATAGACCGAGACCGTCGAGATGAAGACGAACTGGCGCACGCGACCCTGCAGTACGCGTCCCGCGTCGCGCACCCAGAACGGCAGCGTCGTCGGGTTGTCGATGCACACGTCCCACTCGCCGATCACGAGCGATTTCAGGTCGCCGGTGTTGCGATCGCCGGTGAGCTCGACGACGTTGCCGGGCCACGGCTGTGGCCGACGGCCGCGGTTGAAGAGGGTGACGTGATGGCCGCGCTCGAGCGCATAGCGCACCTGGTGCGGACCGGTGAAGCCGGTGCCGCCGAGGATGAGAATGCGGAGCTTGTCCTTCGGCGCTGCGCTCGTCGCATCGGCTGCCGACGCGCTGCGCGGCATCGCGCCGAGCGCGGGAGCGCCGAGGGCGGCGGCCGTATGGAGGAAATGGCGACGCTTCATGCTCATCGGTGGCTCCGGGGCAGCGACGCTGGCGATGGTAGGCCCGGCGACCCTCCCGATTGCGCGCCTTGGACGGTCGCACGATGATGGCGTTGGCGCTCATCCCGTCGAGCCCCTGGAGATTCGCAATGTCCCTTATCGATGTCGACCGCCGTGACCTGCTGATTGCCGGCAGCGCGCTCGTCCTCGCCGCAGCGCTGCAACCTCTGGGCGTGCGTGCGCAGTCGGCGAGCGGCAAGCTGCGCATCGGCACCATTGGCGCGGGCCGGATCGGCGGCACGGTCGCCGGGCTCTGGGTCAAGGCCGGCCACCCGGTGATGTTCTCGGCCAAGAGCGCCGACGAAGCCAAGGAGGTCGCCGCGAAGCTCGGCCCGCCCGCGCGCGCCGGCACCGTGGCCGAGGCGATCGCCTTCGGCGAAGTGATCTTCCTCGCCGTGCCCTACGGCGCGATGGCCGAGATCGGTCGCGACTACGGCGAGGCGCTCAAGGGCAAGATCGTGCTCGATTGCGGCAACGCCGTAGCCGGTCGCGACGGCGCGATCGCCGACGTCGCCGATCGCGACGGCATCGGCCTCACATCGCAGAAGTTCCTGCCCGGCGCGCGCCTCGTGCGTGTCTTCAACACCATCGGCTACACGATCATCGCCAGCGAAGCCGGTCGTCCCGACCCGAAGTTGCCGATCCCGATCGCCGGCGACGACGCCGAGGCGGTGAAGGTCGCCGCCGATCTCGTCCAAGAGGCCGGCTTCGAGCCGGTCGTCGCCGGCGGCCTCGCCGAAGCGCGCCGCTTCCAGCGCGGCGCGCCGGGCTATGGCCCGAGCGCGAACGCGGCCGAGCTGCGCCAGAAGCTGCGCGCCGCGCCGTGACGGGCGCGCCAGGCCGCTGGCGCGGCCTGATGCCGCCAGGCCGCTGGCGCGGTCTGATGCCGGCGACGCCCGCCGAGCGACGCGCGGCGCTCTTGTCGTTTGCGTACTTCTTCGCGCTCCTCGCCGCCTACTACGTGCTTCGCCCGCTGCGCGACCAGAGCGCGATCGCCGGCGGCATCAAGGCGTTGCCGTGGCTCTTCACCGCGACCTTCGCGAGCCTTCTCGTCGCGCAGCCGCTCTACAGCGCGCTCGTGGCGCGGCTTCCGCGGCGTCGATTCATCGTCGTCGTCTATCACTTCTTCGCGATCAACCTCGCGCTCTTCTGGCTGCTGCTGGTGCTCGGCATCGAGCCGGTCGCGGTCGCGCGCGTCTTTTTCGTGTGGGTGAGCGTGTTCAACCTGTTCGCGGTGGCCGTGTTCTGGTCGTTCATGGCCGATCTCTTCGACAGCGAGCAGGGCAAGCGCCTGTTCGGCTTCATCGGCGCCGGCGGCACCGCGGGCGCGCTGCTCGGGCCGGTGCTTACGATCGCGCTCTCGGGCCCGCTCGGGCCGTCGAACCTGTTGCTTGTCGCCCTCGTGCTGCTCGAGGTCGCGGTGCTCTGCGTCCATCGGCTCGAAGGCACGACGACGGCCGCCGAAGGGCCGCGGCGCGACGAGCGTCCGGTCGGCGGCGGCGCTTTCGCGGCGCTCGCGGAGATCGCGCGCTCGCCCTACCTGCTCGGCATCGCGGCGTGGGTGAGCCTGCTCTCGTTCGGCGCCACGGTGCTCTATTTCGCGCAGGCGCACATCGTCGCCGCCGAGGTGCAGGGCGCGGCGGCGCAGACGCGCGTGTTCGCGGGCATCGATCTCGCGGTCGGCCTGCTGAGCCTCGCGACGCAGCTGTTCGCCACAGGTCGCGTGCTCGATCGCTTCGGCGTCGGCGTCGCCGCCGGCGCGCTGCCGGCCGCCTACCTCGTCGGCTTCGCGGTGCTGGGCTTCAGCCCGACGCTCGCGGTCGTCGTCGTGTTCCAGGTCGCGCAGCGCTGGATGAACTTCGCGATCGCCAACCCGGCGCGCCAGGTGTTCTTCACCGTCGTCGGCCGCGCGGAAAAGTACAAGGCCAAGAGCTTCATCGACGTCGTCGTCTTGCGCGGCTCCGATGCGCTCTATGGCTGGCTCTTCGAGAGCCTCCAGGCGATCGGCCTCAAGCTCGGCGTCGTCGCGCTCTGCGCGTTGCCTGTCGCGGCTGGATGGCTGGCCTTGTCGACGGCGCTCGGTCGGGGCCAGGAGCGACGCGCCGAAGCGCAGTCCCGCGACAATCGCGGCGCATGACCTCCACCGATCGCGCCGCCGAGCTGATCGACCAGCTCGGTCTCCAGCCGCATCCCGAAGGCGGCCACTTCCGCGAGGTGTTCCGCTCGGCCGGCACGGTGCAGCCCGACGACGCGCGAACGCCGCGCAGCGCGCTCACCACCATCGACTTCCTGCTCGCGCGTGGCGAGTGCTCGGCCTGGCATCGCGTGCGTTCCGACGAGGTGTGGCATGTCCTCGAAGGCGGGCCGCTGCGCCTGTGGCTGATGTCGCCCGCGCTCGACGCGGTCGAGGCCGTGACGCTGGGCCGTGTCGACGGCCGCGGCGCGACGCCGCGCCACAGCGTGCCCGCCGACTGGTGGCAGGCGGCCGAGCCACTCGGCGACTACGCGTACGTCGGCGCGACCGTCGGCCCGGGCTTCGACTTCGCCGACTTCGCCTTCCTGCGCGACGACGCGGCCGCGAGCGCGCGTCTCGCGGCGCTGCGCGCCGACCTCTGCCGGCTGCTGCAACCTGCGGGCTCGCCCTGATCGGCATCGCGCCGCGCGAGCGGGCACGTCGGTGAATCCAGGCGAATCCCTCAGCAGCGCACGTGGGCCAGCGCGAGCTCGAGCGCGTGCGGCACGCGGTCGAGTTCGAGCGCATCCACGAGCAACGCGCCGTAACGCACCTTGCGTCCGGCGCGGGTCCCCAGGAACCGGTGCAGTTGGGGATGCAGGTCGCGGCCGCGCTGCGCAGGTTGGTCCTGGAAGCGACGGAAGGACACGAGCTCACCCTCGGCATCCAGCACACGCTCTACCGCCGCCGTGCCGAGGGCTCGGATCAGCTCATCCTCCAGATCGGCATCGCACGCATAGAACCCGTGGTCCTCGATGCCTGCGGCCGTGGTCAAGCCGGCACTCTCGAGGCCGCACCGCACATGCCGCAGCTCGGCGATGTCGCACAGCCCGGCCAGCCGCACATCCAGGCCGTGCGGACCCAGCGCCTGCACGAAGCGCTGCACGTTTGTGGCCCCGCCGATCGGCACGACGACGATGCCTTCGGCCAGCAAGTCGCGGCCGCGCCGCCGCGCCAGCGCCTCGAGCGCCGCCTGGTCGCTCCAGCCCTCGACCAGGATCGCCGCACGCGCCTGCGCAGCGCTCACCAGGCGACGCGCGGCGTCGGGGTCGAGCGGCGGGCGCGGGCCCGGCGTACGTGGCGTCGTTGCAGGAGGTTCCACGTTCGCATCATGCCGTCATGCCGCGCGGTCAGCAGGCCGCGCGCCGGGACACAGCTTCTCTAAGCCCGGTAAAGGCGAAAGCGTGTTGTCCGCTGACGACCCGAAGCAGAAACTCATCCTGCCGCACGGAACCATGCGGAGCAGATACAAAGGCGAAAGCTCAGGTTCTAAACAATCGCTCCGCCATTGGGGGTGAGCAGGTTGACTTTCCCTACCGACCTGAGTCTCGCCGCCAGCTCGTCAAGCATTGGGGGGCGGCCTTTCCCTGACCCCGCAGCAAAAGAACCGCTTTGCATTCGCATAGGACGCGCGCATGATTCTGCGAGTGTCCGTGAGCCGTTGCAGTCCCCACATGAAGTTGCGTCGGCCTTGCTGCGCGTTCACTGCCACCCAACCACAAGGAGACATGGACATGCAACGCACTTCGAGCGCCTCCGGGCGCATCTCGAGCTTGGCCGCGGCTGCAGCTGTGGCGGCTGCCGGCGCATTTCTGGCGAGCTCACCAGCCCAAGCGGCCGAGGGCTACAAGTTCACCTGTCAGGGTGTCGGCATGTCCACGGTGGAGCCAGTAGGCGACCGGGATGGGCACGCCGTTTCAGTCGGTGAGTACAGCTGCCGGGCCGAGAGTGGCCGGGCCGAAGGGGGCATCGTTTCGGGAGCCAACACTTGGGAGCGCGACAAGGGCGTGGCGACCTTGCTGGCCGGCGATGGCGTCATCCGCAAGCCCGGCAGCATTGCTGTCTACCAGTTCACCGAGGGAAAGAACGCGTAGAGGAGGCCGCCGGCGACG
>JADGRJ010000048.1 GCA_017881025.1 Rhizobacter sp.
CGCGCCGGCGGGGATCACCGGCGTCGTCCTCCTCGCCGAATCGCACCTGGCGGTCCACACCTGGCCCGAGCTCGAGGCGGCGACGCTCGACGTCTACGTGTGCAACCTCGGCGCCGACAACTCGGCGCGCGCCGAAGCGCTTCTCGCGGCGCTGATCGCCGCATTCGCACCGGCGTCGGTCGAGCGCCACGCGATCGAACGCGGCCTCGAGTCGGCGACGCCCGCGCGATGAAGGCAATCGTCCTGGCCGCCGGCCGCGGCAAGCGGATGCGGCCGCTCTCCGACACCTGCCCCAAGCCGCTGCTCGAGGTGCAGGGCAAGCGCCTGATCGAGTGGCACCTCGACGCGCTCGCGCGCGACGGCGTTCGCGAGGTCGTCGTCAACACCGACTGGCTCGAGGAGCAGATCGTCGCCACGCTCGGCGACGGATCGCGCTTCGGCCTCCGCATCGCCTACTCGCGCGAAGGCCGCGACCACGGCGGCGCTCTCGAGACCGCCGGCGGCATCGCCAAGGCGCTGCCGCTTCTCGGCGACGCGTTCTGGATCGTCTCGGCCGACGTCTGGGCGCCCGACTTCCGCTTCAGCGCCGGCGCGGCGACGCGCTTCGTCGAGAGCGACCGGCTCGCGCGTCTCTGGCTCGTGCCCAACCCGAGCTTTCATCCGCGCGGCGATTTCGGCCTCGACGCCGACGGCCTGGGCCTCGCCGACACGGCCGGCCCCGACGGCCAGCGCTGGACCTACGCCAACATCGCCCTCGCGCGCGCCGAGATGTTCGCCGCGATCGTTCCCGGAACCCACGCGGCGCTCGCGCCGCTCCTCTACGCCGGCATGCGCGAGCGGCGCATCGGCGTGGAGGTCTACCGCGGCCGCTGGGAAAACGTCGGCACGCCGGCGCAGCTCGAAGCGCTCAACGCAGCGTCGCGCTGACCTGCGCCGTCACTGCGCCAGCGGCAGCGCGATCGCGTCGATGCGGGCGACGATCTCGGGCGTGAGGCGCGGCACGACGTCGACGGCGAGCAGGTTGGCGCGCAGCTGGCCGAGGTTCGACGCGCCGGTGATCACGGTCGAGACGCGCGGGTTCTTGAGGATCCAGGCGATCGCCATCTGGCCGACGCTCGCGCCGATCTCGGCGGCGATGCCCTCGAGCTGGTCGACGGCGGCGTTCTTCGCCTCGTCGGTCAGGCCCTTGGCGAGCCACGACATGCTCTCGAGCGCGCCGCGGCTGCCCTCCGGAATGCCCTTCCGGTACTTGCCGGTCAGGAGGCCACTGGCGAGCGGGCTCCAGGTCGTGAGGCCCAGGCCGATGTCGTCGTAGAGGGGCGCGTACTCCTGCTCGACGCGCTTCCTGTGGAACAGGTTGTACTGGGGCTGCTCCATCACCGGCTTGTGCAGGTGGTGCTTGTCGGCGATCTCCCAGGCGGTGCGGATGTCGGCCGCGTTCCACTCGCTCGTTCCCCAGTAGAGCGCCTTGCCGCGCGTGATCATGTCGCTCATCGCCCAGACCGTCTCCTCGAGCGGCGTGTTCGGGTCGGACCGGTGGCAGAAGACGAGATCGATGAAGTCGAGCTGCATGCGCTTCAGCGACCCGTCGATCGCCTGCCTCAGGTACTTGCGGTTGAGCGTGTCCATCCGGTTGACGGTGTTGCCCTCGCGCTCGAGCCCCCAGAAGAACTTGGTCGAGACGACGTAGTTGACGCGCGGCCACTTCAGCGCCTTGATCGCCTCGCCCATCACGACCTCGCTCTGGCCGCGCGCGTAGACCTCGGCGTTGTCGAAGAAATTGACGCCGGCGTCCATCGCCGCGGCGAGCATCTCCTTCGCCGCGGTGACGTCGACCTGCGTGTGGTACGTGATCCACGAGCCGAGCGAGAGCTCGCTCACCTTGAGGCCGCTGGCGCCGAGACGTCGGTATTGCATGGGCATGGGGATCCCCCTCGCTGAGTGTTCGCGGGTCGCGGCAGCGATTCTGACCCTTGCCGGCCGCTACAGTCGAAGTCATGAGCGCCCCCACCCCCTCGCCCTACCTCGCCCGCCGGGCCCGCATCGCCGCGGCGATGCGCGATGCCGGCGGCGGCATCGCCGTCGTTCCGACCGCGCCCGAGCGCCAGCGCAACAGCGACAACGACCACCCGTACCGGCACGGCAGCGACTTCCACTACCTGACCAGCTTCGCCGAGCCGGGTAGCTGGCTCGTCATCGGCAGCGACGGCCGGACGACGCTCGTCTGCCGGCCGAAGGACGTCGAGCGCGAGCTCTGGGACGGCATCCGCCTCGGCCCCGACGCGGCGCCGGCGGCGCTCGGCGTCGACGACGCGGTCGCGCTCGACCGCCTCGACGAGACGATGGTAGAGCGCCTCGCCGACCAGCCCGCCGTCTGGTGGAGCTTCGACACGCCCGGCCTCGGCGCGCGCATCGACGGCTGGCTCGAGCGCCTTCGCAGCAAGAGCCGGATGGGCGTCGAGGCGCCTGGCGTCCAGCACGACCTGGCGCCGTTGCTGGCGGCGATGCGCGTCCGGAAGGACGCCGGCGAAATCGAGACGATGCGCCGCGCCGCCGCGATCAGCGCCGCCGCGCACGTGCGCGCGATGCGCTTTTGCGCGGCGCGCTTCGGCGCCGACCCGCGCGCCGCGATCCCCGAGTACGAGATCGAGGCCGAGCTGCTGCACGAGTTCCGCCGCTCGGGCGCCGAAGGGCCGGCGTACACCTCGATCGTTGCCGCCGGTGCGAACGCCTGCATCCTCCACTACACGCCGGGCGCGACGCCGTTGAAGGCGGGCGAGCTCTGCCTCGTCGACGCCGGCTGCGAGGTTGACGGCTACGCGAGCGACGTGACCCGCACCTTCCCCGCCGACGGCCGATTCGGCGCAGCGCAGCGCGAGCTCTACGACCTGGTCGAGGCGGCGCAGGCCGCTGCGGTCGCGGCGACGAAACCCGGCGCGCGCCTGCGCGATGCCCACGCCGCTGCGGTGCGCGTCCTCGCCCAGGGCATGCTCGACACGGGTCTGCTCGACCGCAACGCCGTCGGCGACGTCGACGCGGTGATCGCGTCGGCCGCCTACCGCAAGTTCTACATGCACGGCACTGGCCACTGGCTCGGCCGCGACGTCCACGACGTCGGCGACTATCAGTCTGCTCACGAACCGCCGGTGGAACAGCCCGACTGGCTCGGCGGCACCGTCGTCAAGAAGCCATCGCGCAAACTCGAGCCGGGGATGGTCGTGACGATCGAGCCGGGCCTCTACGTGCGCCCGGCCGAAGGCGTTCCCGAGCGCTACTGGAACATCGGCATCCGGATCGAGGACGACGCCCTGGTGACTGAAAACGGCTGCGACCTGATCAGTCGCGGCGTGCCGGTCGCCGCGGCGGAGATCGAAGCGCTGATGAGGGTGTGAAGGCCCCCACGCCAACTTCGTTCGCTGCCCCCCGAGGGGGCGAGCAGTGCCCTTCGGGCGGCCGGGCGGGCGCTGCGCGCTGACCCGCCACGTCGCTCGCCAGACGCGGCCGTGCCGGTCTTTCTCGTCTTCGCCGCATGCGCGTTCGCGAGCGCGTTCGCGCTGCGCCTGGCCGATCCGATCATCCTGCCGGTCGCGGCGGACTTCGCGATCACGCCGGCCGTCGCGGCGATGCTCAACACCGCGTACGCGCTGCCCTACGCGCTGGCGCAGCCGTTCCTCGGCCCGATCGGCGACCGCTTCGGCAAGCCGCGCTGCATCCAGGTCTGCGTCGCCGGCCTCGCGGTCATGTTGCTCCTCGGCGCCTTCGCACCGACCTTCAGCCTGCTGATGGCGACGCGGATCGGCGCCGGCATCTTCGCCGGCGGCCTGATCCCGCTCGTCCTCGCCGGCCTCGGCGACACCTACGACATGGGCGAGCGCCAGGTGATGATCGGACGGATGCTGTTCGCGATCATCTCCGGACAGATGCTTGGCTCGGTGGTCTCGGGCTTCGCCAACGACGCCTTCGGCTGGCACAGCGCGCTCGTCATCGGCGCCGGCGTCGGCGCGGCCGCGGCCGGGGTCGCGTGGCTCGCCATGCCGGCTGGCGCGAGCGCGGCGGCAAGCCGCGACAGCGGCTCGTTCGCGACGCTCTACGGCCGCGTCCTCGCCAACCCCAAGGCGCCGTGGCTGATCGGCGGCGTCGCCGTCGAAGGCATGTTCTTCTACGGCTTCTTCCCGTACATGGGCGAGCTGCTGCTGGCGACGGCGCGACCCGCGGGCGGCTCGATCGCCGCCATCACCGGGCTCGTCCTCGGCGCTTTCGGCGTCGGCGGCCTGCTCTATGCCTTCAGCGTGCGCGCGTTCCTGCGCCTCTTCGGCGTCCGCCGGATGTGCCTGATCGGCTCCGGCGCGGCCGCGCTCTCCTACGCCGCCCTCGCCATCGTGCCGACCTGGTGGCTGGCGGCGCTGGCGATGTTCGTCGCCGGCATCAGCTTCTACATGCTGCACAACTCGATGCAGACCGAGGCGACCGAGCTCGCGCCTTCGGCGCGCGGCTCAGCGGTGGCCCTCTTCGCGTGCGGCTTCTTCGTCGGCCAGGGCTTCGGCCCGCTCGTCTTCGGCGCCCTCCTGCATGGCCTGGGCGCGCGGCCGGCGCTGGTCGTCGTCGCCGCCGTCATCGTCGTTCTCGGCCGAGTCGTCGTCACCCAGGTCATCGGCCGGCGGCGCCAAGGTTGACCAGGCCCGTCGCCGCCGGGGCGCCGCGATAATCGCGGTGCCCGATTCCTGCACCCTCGCCTCCGTGCCCGTCCCCATCGCCCCGCTGCGCATCGCCGCCTACACCGTGACCAGCGCCGCCGGCAGCGGCAGTGCGGCGCTCCACGCCTGCCTGCGCGACAGCCGCAGCGCGCTCAGGCCGAACGACTTCGGACCGACGCCGCTGGCGACATGGGTCGGCCGCGTCGCCGGCGTCGAATCGGCGCCGCTGCCAAGGCCGCTCGCCGCCTGGGAGTGCCGCAACAACCGGCTCGCCTGGCTCGGCCTGAACGGCGACGCCTTCATCGACGCCGTCCACGCCGCGCGCGAGCGCCACGGCGCGGCGCGGGTCGCGGTCGTCCTCGGCACATCGACCTCGAGCATCGGCGCCACCGAAGACGCGTACCGCCACCTCGACGCGGCCGGCGCGTTCCCGGCCGACAACCGCAACCCGCTCGTCCACACGCCGCATTCGCTCGCGAACTTCGTGCACGAGGCGCTCGCCCTCGAAGGGCCGTGCGTCACCGTCTCGACCGCGTGCTCGTCGAGCGCCAAGGTGTTCGCGACCGCCGAGCGGATGCTCCGCCTCGGCCTCGTCGACGCCGCCGTCGTCGGCGGCGTCGACACGCTTTGCGGCAGCGTCCTGTTCGGCTTCAACGCGCTGCAGCTCGTCTCGCCCGAGCCGTGCCGTCCCTTCGACGCCGAGCGCAGCGGCATCAGCATCGGCGAGGCGGCCGGCTTCGCCCTGCTCGAGCGCGACGACGGCGGCGACGCGGCGCTGCGCCTCCTCGGCTACGGCGAATCGAGCGACGCGCACCACATGTCGACGCCGCATCCCGAAGGCCTCGGCGCCGAGCGCGCCCTCGACGACGCGCTCGCGCGCGCCGGCATCGACATCGGCGCCGTCGACCACATCAACCTGCACGGAACGGCGAGCGCGAAGAACGACGAGGTCGAGGCGGCGCTCGTCGCGCGGCGCTTCCCGGCGACGACGCACGCGAGCTCGACCAAGGGAATCACCGGCCACACGCTCGGCGCAGCGGGCATCGTCGAGGCGGCGGCGAGCCTGCTCGCGATCGAGCACGGCCTTCGCCCCGGCACCGTCAACACCCGCGTCCTCGACGCCGCGTGCGGGCCGCAGGTGCGAATCGACGCCGTCCTCGCGCCGGTGCGGATCGCGCTCAGCAACTCGTTCGGCTTCGGCGGCAACAACTGCGTCCTCGTCTTCGGCGACGCCGACGCGGGCGCACGGCGATGAGCGGCCCCGCACGGCCGCTCCGAAGGGGCCGCTCCGTCCCGCTCGGCGGGACCGCGCGCAGCGCGAGGGTGCGCCAATGAGCGACGCGGCGCGCGGCGGCAGCGTCTTCGTCGACGGCATCGCCTTCTGGGCGCCGACGCTGCCCGGCTGGGGCACCGCCCGCGCAGCCTTCCGCGGCGAGGCCGAGCCGCTGACGACTCCGGCGAAACGTCCGGCGCCAGAGATCCTCGCGCCCGCCGAACGCCGGCGCGCGCCCGACACCGTCGCGCTCGCACTCGAGGTCGCCGCCGCGGCGGTACGCGAATCGGGCCTCGACGCGGCAACGCTGCCGTCGATCTTCACCTCGGCGCACGGCGACCTCGCGGTCAACGACTACATGTGCACGACGCTGGCGCGCGAGCCGACGCTGATCTCGCCGACCAAATTCCACAACTCGGTGCACAACGCCGCCGCCGGCTACTGGACGATCGCGACCCGCTGCCACGAGGCGAGCACGGCGTTGACCGCGTTCGACGCCAGCTTCGGCGCCGGCCTGCTCGAGGCGGCGATCCAGTGCCAGGCCGACGCGCGGCCGGTGCTGCTCGTCGCCTTCGACGTCGAGGCGACCGGCGCCCTCGCGTCGGTGACCCGGAGCGCCGGCCTGCTCGCCTGCGCGTTCGTTCTGTCGCCGCGCGCGAGCGAGCGAACGGTCGCGGCGTACGACTGGTCGGTCGCGACCGACACGAGCGGCGCCGCGCCGATCCGCTCGGCGGCGGCGCAGAACCTGGGCGACAACGCGATGGCCGGCGCGTTGCCGCTGCTCGAAGCGATCGCCATCGCGGCCCCGGGCAGCGGCGCAGGTTCCATCGCGCTGCCGCTGGGGCGCTCGCTCGCGCTCGCGCTGGCGGCGAGACCCTTCACGAACGCCGCAGCGCCGATCGCGTCATGATCGCCGCCATGGTCGACAACGATTCCCAGCCGGCGACGGCGAACGAGGTCGCGCGCCACGACGTCGTCATCACCGGCGGCGGCCTCGCCGGCCTGACGCTGGCGCTGCAGCTCAAGCAGTCGTTCGCCGACCTCGACATCCTCGTCCTCGAGCGTCGCGTCCACCCGGTGCCGATCGCCGCGCACAAGGTCGGCGAGTCGACGGTCGAGATCGGCGCCCACTACCTGAGCGAGGTGCTCGGCCTCAAGCACCACCTCGAGACGGCGCAGCTGAAGAAGTTCGGCTTCCGCTTCTTCTCCTCCGAAGGGCGGCGCGACATCGACGCCGTCACCGAGATCGGGGCGAGCCGCTATCTCGCCGTGCCGAGCTACCAGCTCGACCGCGGCATCCTCGAGAACTTCCTCGCCGAGGAGGCGACGCGACGCGGCGTCCGCTTCGCCTGCGGCGCGACGGTGCGCGACATCGCGCTCGACAGCGGCGGCGGCGAGCACCGCGTCGTCTACCGCCACGACGGCGTCGGCCACGAGGTCCGGGCGCGCTGGCTCGTGGACGCCTGCGGCCGCGCCGGCCTGATCAAGAAGAAGCTCGAGCTCGCCGAGCCGAACGGTCACGACGCCAACGCGATCTGGTTCCGCATGAAAGACCGGATCGAGATCGACGAATGGTCCGACGACCCGGCCTGGCGCTCGCGCTGCGATCCGGCGGCGCGGTGGCTGTCGACCAACCACCTCGTCGGCGAGGGCTACTGGGCGTGGCTGATCCCGCTCGCGTCGGGATCGCACTCGGTCGGCATCGTCGCCGACGCGAAGCTCCATCCGCTCGCGACGATGAACACCTTCGAGAAGGCGATGGACTGGCTCGAAGTGCACCAGCCGCGCCTCTTCGACGCCCTCGACGACAAACGCGACCGACTCCAGGACTTCGCCTTCCTGCGCCGCTTCTCGTACGGCTGCAAGCAGGTCTTCTCGGGCGAGCGCTGGGCGCTCACCGGCGAAGCGGGCCTCTTCCTCGACCCTTTCTATTCGCCCGGCACCGACTTCATCGCCATCGCCAACACCTACATCTGCGAGCTCGTCGCACGCGACCGCGCCGGCCGGCCGCTCGACGCCTACGCGAAGGTCTTCGACCAGATCTTCCATTCGTTCTACGAGAGCACGCTCGCGCTCTACCGCGACCAGTACCCGATCTTCGGCGACCCCGAGGTGCTGCCGGTCAAGGTGATCTGGGACTACACCTACTACTGGGGCGTGCTGGCGCAGTTCTTCTTCCAGCGCCGCCTCGCCGACCTCGCGTCGCTGTCGGTTTTGCGCGCCGAGCTGGCGCATTGCCAGGACGTCAACGTCGAGGTGCAGGCGCTTTTGCGCGCCTGGGCGGCGGCGCGTCCGGGCGAGTCGGTCGCCAATCCGGCGGTGATGCTCGACCAGGCGTCGTTGCCCTGGTTCGCCGACCTCAATCGAAGCCTGCTCGACCGCCTCGATGACGCCGCCTTTCGCGACCGCATCCGCGCCTCGACGCGGCAGATGCGGGCACTCGCGGCCGAGATCGCCGATCGCGCCGACGGCGTCGCCGACGCCGGCGCATTGCGCCGCCTGCTTGCCGAGGGCGAGTCGTTCGGACGCAGCGACGACGAAGCCTCGGCGCCGATGCTGTTCCCGGCCGCGCCGTGACGCGCGACTGCCGTCTGCGCGGGCCGATCAGGGCACGACGCGCAGACCGACGCCTTCGCGGACGACACCGATCGGCGCCGCGGCGTCGAAGCCCTGATCGCGAAACACCGCGACCACCTCCTTGACGCTCTCGGGCGCGCAGCTGACGAGCAAGCCGCCCGAGGTCTGCGGGTCGGTGAGGAGGTCGCGCGCCTCCGCCGGCAGTCCGTCGTCGAGCTCCGTCTCGACGCCGTAGCCGGCCCAGTTGCGTCCCGACGCGCCGGTGACGAAGCCATCGCGCGCCATCTCGGCGACGCCGGCCAGCAACGGCACCTTCGACCACTCGATCGTCACGCCGAGCTTGGCGCCGCGCGCGAGCTCGAGGGCGTGGCCGGCGAGGCCGAAGCCGGTGACGTCGGTGATCGCGTGCACGCCGGCGAGGTCGGCGAGGGCGACACCGGGCGTGTTGAGGCGAGTCGTCGTCTCGATCAGCCGCTCGTAGCCGGTGGCGTCGAGGGCGTTCTTCTTCAGCGCCGCCGACATCACGCCGACGCCGATCGGCTTGCCGAGGACGAGCACGTCGCCGACCTTGGCGTCGGCGTTGCGGCGCACCTTGCTCGGGTGGACGAGGCCCATGACGACGAGGCCGTAGATCGGCTCGACCGAGTCGATCGTGTGGCCGCCGGCGATCGGGATGCCGGCCTGGCGACAGATCGATTCGCCGCCGCGGATGACTTCACCGATCTGCGCGGTGGTGAGCTTGTCGATCGGCATCGCGACGAGCGCGAGCGCCATGATCGGCCGGCCGCCCATCGCGTAGACGTCGCTGATCGCGTTGGTCGCGGCGATGCGGCCGAAGTCGAACGGGTCGTCGACGATCGGCATGAAGAAGTCGGTCGTCGCGATCAGCGCCTGCTCGTCGTTGAGCTTGTAGACCGCGGCGTCGTCTGCCGTCTCGATACCGACCATGAGCTCGGGCGGGACGAGGCCACCGACGCTCGAGCGCAGGATCTCGGAGAGCACGCCGGGCGCGATCTTGCAGCCGCAGCCGCCGCCGTGCGAGAAGCTGGTCAGGCGAAGCGGAGTGGCGTCGAGCGGGACGGCGCCGGAAGTGGATGCGTTCATGGTGTCCGATCGGAATCTGGTCGAGCAGGCCGATTCTGTCAGCGCGCGCCGACCCGCGCCGCCAGCAGGCCATCGACGAGCGCGCGCACCGCGCGCCGCTCGGCGGCCGGACGAAAGAGCGGCTCGCGCGCGGCGCACTGGGCGCGCAGGCAATCGGCGAAGGGCGCGTCGGCGCAGAAGCGGCGCGCCAGCGCCGCCAGCGCGTCGGCGTCGCCGACCGGGAAGTAGCCGTCGTAGGCCGCGCCCAGCAGGCCGACGTTGCCGTCGATGCGGCTCGCCAGCACCGGCACGCCGGACCGGATCGCTTCGACGACGACGTTGGCGCCGCCCTCCATCCGGCTCGGATGGACGAGGGCGCGCGCCCTGGCGATCGTGCGCCGCGCCGCCGCGTGCGACAGCGCACCGAGCCAGCGGTACGACGGGCACGCCGCCATCGTCGCGCGCGCGTCGTCGGCGAGGCGGGCGTCGAGCGCGGCGCCGATGTGGGCGATCGTGGGCGCGGTCGCGTCGCCGGCGAGCAGGCGCGCCGCGCGCCACAGCGTCTCGGGGTCCTTTTCCTCGCGCAAATGACCAACGGCGACGAAGTCGGCATCGCCGGGCGCCCGCGCCGCCCGCAGCGTCGGCGCCGACTGGACGATGACCACCGCCTTGGCGCGGCTGGCGGCGTCGAGGCGCGCCAGGCCCTGTTCCTGCAATACGACGATGCGGCTGGCACACTGCAGCGAATGTCGTGCGCCCGGATCAACGTCGAGATCGCGATAGAGGTCGGTGCCGGTCAGCACGAGGGCCAGCGGGGCGTCGGGTCGGCGCTCGCGCCAGCGCGCGATCGGTGCCGCCGAGCGGCGCGCGTGGAGGGCGATCAGCAGGTCGGCTGGAGCGCTGTCGTTCGCCTCGGCGTCGTCGACGCCGACGATCTCGACGCGCGCCACCGGCGCCAGGAACCGCTGCCAGCGCGCTGCGGTGTGCCAGTTGCCGTTGTTGGCCGCGGCCAGCGCCGGCGAGACGATGCGCACGCGTGGCAGGGAGACGGAAGAACCTTCATGCTCCGCATTCCGGTATTCGCCCTTGGGGCGGGCCGGCGGGCTCATGGCACTCATCGATCGATGATGGCACGGCGCCGCGCCGACGATGGCCGCTGACGCCCGCCGCCTCGCCGGGGCGGCGCTCGCCGACGCGCTGCGCGACGCGCGCGCGACGACGCTGGCGCGGACGATGGACCGCGACGACGACGCCTGGCGCGTGCCGATGCAGGCCGGCGTCAACCTCGTCGCCTGGGAGCTCGGCCACCTCGCCTGGTTCGCCGAGTTCTGGATCCTGCGCGGGCCGCACGTCGCCGGTGCCGACGGCTTCGTCGCCGCGGCGCGGCCGGCGACGATCGCCGGCCCCGACGCGATCTTCGATTCGGCGCGGCTCGCGCATGGCGATCGCTGGCGCATCGCGCTGCCGTCGCGCGACGAGCTCGAGACGCGACTGGCGACGCAGCTCGATGCCTGCATCGACGCGATCCCGCGCGACAAGGACGACGACGCCGCGAACTACTTCCACCGCCTCACCCTCTTCCACGAGGACATGCACGGCGAAGCATTCGCCTGGCTGCGCGCGACGCTCGGCTGGTCGGCGCCGGAGGGTCTCGCGCTGCCGTCGCTGCCGACGCGAGCGCCGCTGCGAATCGACGGCGGCGCCGTCGCGCTCGGCCGCGCGCGTCACGAGCCCGGCTTCGCCTTCGACAACGAGCAGCCGCCGATGCCGGTTCGCGTCGCGCCCTTCGAGATCGACGCAACACTGGTGCGCAATGCCGAGTTCCTCCGCTTCGTCGAGGCCGGCGGCTACGACGACGCGACGCTCTGGCCCGGCCCGGCGGGCGCGTGGCGCGCGGCTCACCCCCTGGCTCATCCGCTGCGCTGGCGCCGCGAGGAATCGGGCGACTGGCAGATACGCTGGTTCGATCGCTGGCAGCCGCTCGACCTCGCTGCGCCGGTCATCCACGTCAGCGCCTGGGAGGCCGAGGCCTATTGCCGCTGGGCTGGGCGCCGCCTGCCGCACGCGACAGAATGGGAATGCGCCGCCCGCGACCCGCGCTTGGCCTGGGGCCACAGCGTCTGGGAGTGGACCGCCGACCCGTTCCTGCCCTACCCCGGTTTCGTCGCCGGACCCTACGCCGACTACTCGCGGCCATGGTTCGGCGATCATCGCGAGCTGCGCGGCGGCGCATTCGCGACCCACGAGCGCCTGCACGATCCGCGCTATCGCAACTTCTTCGTCGCCGACCGCGGCGACGTCTTCGCGGGCTTTCGCACCGCCGCCCTTCAACGCTGAATCCGAAAGCGCTTTCATGACGACTCTCCGCTCGCTCCTCGCTGCCCTCGCCCTCGCCGCTGGCGTCGCCCCGCCGCCCATCGTGCTCGCGCAGCCCGCCGGCGTGCTGCGCGTCTCGGCCATCCCCGACGAAGCGCCGACCGAGCTGCAGCGCAAGTTCAAGCCGCTCGGCGACTACCTCAAGCAGGAGACCGGGATGGACGTGCAGTTCGTCCCGGTCACCGACTACGCCGCCGTCGTCGAGGGCCTGGCGACGAACAAGCTCGACCTCGCCTGGCTCGGCGGCTTCACCTACGTGCAGGCGCGCCTGCGCACCAACGGCGGCGTCGTGCCGATCGTCCAGCGTGCCGAGGACGCCAAGTTCACGAGCCGCTTCATCGTCCCGATGAACAGCCCGGCGAAGACGCTCGCCGACCTGAAGGGCAAGACCTTCGCGTTCGGCGCGCCGTCGTCGACCTCGGGCAGCCTGATGCCGCGCTACTACCTGCTCCAGGCCGGCATCGATCCCGAGCGCGACTTCAAGTCGGTCGCGTTCTCGGGCGCGCACGACGCGACCGTCGCCTTCGTCGCCGCCGGCCGCGCCGAGGCGGGCGTTCTCAACGCCTCGGTGATGGACAAGCTGGTCGAGAGCAAGAACCCGAACGCCGAGAAGGTGCGCGTGCTGGCGATCACGCCGCCGTACTACGACTACAACTGGACGGTGCGGCCCGGCCTCGACGCCGCGCTGACGAAGAAGCTCACCGACGCCTTCCTCAAGCTCGATCCGAGCAAGCCGGCGATGAAGGAGATCATGGACCTGCAGCGCGCGAGCAAGTTCATCCCGACCCAGAACTCCAACTACGACAGCATCGAGGCGGCGGCGCGCTCGGCCGGGCTGGTCAAGTAGCGATGGCGTAAGCGATGAGCCTTCGGCTGGAAGGCGTCGGGCTCGTCCACGCCAACGGGCACCGCGCGCTGCGCGACGTCTCGCTCGCCTTCGCCGGCGGCGAGCGCGTCGCGGTGATCGGCCCGTCGGGCGCGGGCAAGACGACGCTCGTTCGCGTCCTCGGTACGTCGCTCCGGCCGAGCGAAGGGCGCCTCTTCATGGACGACGGCGACCCGTGGCGGCTCGGCGCCGGCGCGCTGCGGCGCCTGCGCGCGACGATCGGCGTCGTCCACCAGAGCCCGCCGATTCCGCCGCGCCTGCGCGTCGTCACCGCCGTCCTCGCCGGCCGCCTGGGCACGTGGCCGGCGTGGAAGGCGCTCGCCTCGCTCGTCGTCCCGGGCGACGCCGCCGGCGCGCGCGACGCGCTCGACCGGCTCGACCTCGGCGAGCGCGTCTTCGACCGGTGCGACCGCCTCTCCGGCGGCCAGTTGCAGCGCGTCGGAATCGCCCGAGTGCTCTACCAGCGGCCCGCCATCATCCTCGCCGACGAGCCGGTGTCGGCGCTCGATCCGGCGCTCGCCGACCTCAGCGTCGGGGCGCTCGTCGCCGAGAGCGAAGCGCGCGGCGCGACGCGGGTCGCGTCGCTGCACGCGGTCGACCTCGCGCTCAAGTGGTTCCCGCGCCTGATCGGCATGAAGGCCGGCAAGGTGGCCTTCGACCGGCCGACCGCGGCCGTGACGAGCGCGATGTTGCACGAGCTCTACGCCACCGAAGGCCGCGCCCTGCCGCAACAAGGCGTCGACGTGCTCGACGAGGTCCGGCCGAGCAACGTCGTGTCGCTGAAGCGGCCGGGCTGCCAATGAGTGCAGCGATCGCGACGATGGCGCCGTTGCAGGCGCCGCTGCGCGACCCGGTGGCGCGGACGCGCGCGACGGTCCTCCTCGTCGCCGTCGTCGTCCTCTGGCCGCTGCTCGCGCTCGCCGAGTTCAAGCCGTGGCAGCTGTTCGAGAGCGGCAACCTGCAGGTGATGGCGAACTTCCTCGCCGGCTTCCTGCCGCCACAGGCCGCGCCCGACTTCCTTGCCCTGCTCTGGAAGGCAACGCTCGAGACGCTGGCGATCGCGACCGCCGGAATCGCGCTTGCCTTCGTCGTCGCCGTTCCGCTCGCGGTCGTCGCCACCCGTGCTCTCGCGATCTCGCGCATCGGCCCCGGGCCGGGCCGAGGCATTGGCGCGGTCATCCGCACCGCGACGCGCGCGGTGCTGACCGTGCTGAGGGCGATCCCCGAGGTCGTCTGGGCCCTGGTCTTCGTTCGCGCGCTCGGGCTCGGGCCGGGCGCCGGCGTGCTCGCCCTCGCCGTGACGTACGGCGGCATGCTCGGCAAGGTCTACACCGAGATCCTCGAGTCGGGCGACACGCGCTCGGCGCGGGCGCTCCTCGAAGCGGGGAGCCCGCGCCTGGGCGCGCTCTTCTACGCCCTCGTGCCGAGCACGGCGCAGGAGCTCGCGTCGTACACGGTCTACCGCTGGGAGTGCGCGGTGCGCGCGTCGGTGGTGATGGGCTTCGTCGGCGCCGGCGGCCTGGGCCAGCTGATGGACCAGTCGATGAAGATGCTCAACGGCGGCGAGGCGAGCACGATCCTGCTCACCTTCCTCGTCCTGGTCGTCGTCGCCGACGCGATGAGCGCCGTCATCCGGCGCGTCCTGTCGTGAGCGCGCTCGAGACGGCCGCGGCGCCGCCACCGACGCGGCTCGCGCCGTGCTGGGGCTGCATCGGCCTCGCGCTCGCCGTCGTCGCCGCCGTGGTCGCGAGCTTCGCCTACCTCGCCGTCGACTACCGCCAGCTCTTCAGCGCCGAATCGATGCGGCTGATGGCGAAGTTCGTTCGCGAGTTCTTCCCGCCCGACGTCGCGCCGGTGTTTCTCGCCAAGGCGGCGTGGGGCGCGCTGCAGACCTTCGCCGTCGCCGCGATCGGCACCTTGCTCGCGGTCGTCTTCGGCGCCGCGGTCGCGTTGCCGGCGGCGGGACACTTCGGCCTCGCGCCGCGGCTGGCCGCGCGCCTCCTGCTGAACTTCCTGCGCAGCGTTCCCGAGCTCGTCTGGGCGGCGCTGATGGTGATCGCCGCCGGACTCGGCCCGTTCGCCGGAACGCTGGCGCTCGCGCTGCACACGACCGGCGTCCTCGGCCGGCTCTACGCCGAGAGCCTCGAGAACGCGCCGCCCGCGCCCGAGCGGGCCTTGCGCGACGCCGGCAGCGGCCGCATCGCCGCCTTCGCCTACGCGACGCTGCCGCTGGTGACGGCGCAGGGCGTCGCCTACGCGCTCTACCGCCTCGAGATGAACATCCGCATGGCGGCGGTGCTCGGCTTCGTCGGCGCCGGCGGCCTCGGCCAGCTGCTCTACTTCCACCTCTCGATCTTCCAGCAGGCGCAGGCGTCGACGCTGCTGATCGCGATGTTCGTGCTGGTCTTCGCAGTCGACTCGCTGAGCGCCTTCGTGCGCGGGCGATTGCTGCCGGCACACGGCTAGCGCGCCGTTGCCCCGCGCGCCTCAGCGCGCGCTCACCGCCTTCTTGAACTGCGCCATCGTGTCGCGGATGACGACGTCCTCGTTGCTCACCATGTTGTCGCGGCCTTGCCCTGCGGCGAAAAGCGGCTCCTGCGTCTCGTAGTCGAACGCCTGCAGCACGAAGCTGCGAAAGCGGTACCAGACGTCGAGCTGGCTCACGTAGGTGAGGCGAACGACCATCTTGTCGCTCCTCTCGCTGTCGGCGCCGACGACGCCGGCCTGGATCTTGGCGACGCCCTTGCTCGCGCTCTCGATCGCGCCGCTGCGGTCGTAGGCCAGCGCCGCGAACGCGCCGGCGTCGGCACCCTTGACGAAGTCGAGCACCGGCACCGCCTTGATCGCGAAGTTGATGTTCTGCGGCAGCGCGCCTCCGGTCGCGCGCGCGACCGCCGAGGGGTTGATCGTCTTGTTGACGACGCCGATGACGTTGCCGTCGCGGTCGAGCAGCGGCCCGCCGCTGTTGCCGGGCTGGATCTCGGCCGAGACCTGGAGCTGCTTGTCGTCGTCGCGCAGGCCGGCGGTCGCCGAGAGCAGGCCGCGCGTCATGCGCGCGCTGTTGCCGAGGATGCGGCTGAGCGGATAGCCGATCGTCGAGACCTCCTCGCCCATCGCCGCCGGCTTGGCGGCGGCGCGAAAGGCGAGCGGCTGCGCGCCTTCCGGCAGCGGCTCGCGCAGCTTGAGCAGGGCGAGGTCGGCCTTCTCGTCGGCCTTGACGACGTCGGCGATCAGCCGCTTGCCGGCGAGCGTGATAGTCGCCTCCTTCTGGTCGCCCATCACGTGCGCGCAGGTCAGCAGCCAGCCGGGCCCGATCACGAAGGCGGTGCCCTGCGACGCCTCGAGCGGCTTGGCCGGATCGACGACGCGGACATGGAAGCCCAGGGCCTCGATGTCGCTGGCGACGCGCGGGACGATGTGGCGCGGGTCTTCCTTCGGCGGGATCAGCAGCACCTCGCGGTACGCCTTGAAGCTCTTCGCCTTGACGACCTCGGACGGCTTGTCGTTGGTGACGAGCTGCGTCGAGGCCGCGCAGGCAGCGAGCAAGGCGACGACCGACAGCGCGGCGACGGAGCGGATCGACATGGCGGAGCCGGCGAAGCGAAGACGAAAAAGATCGTAGCAGCCGCGTCGCGCGCCACGGTGCCGTACGTCAGGGAAGCGCGCCGGCGCGTGTCGGATAGCCCGCTTCGAGCCAGGCCTTCATGCCGCCGTCGAGCGCGACGGCGCGCTGGAATCCCATCGTCCGCAAGGTCGCCGCGGCGAGCGTCGAGATGCGGCCGAACTCGCAGCAGGTGACGATGCGCGCCGTCGGGTCCGGGAGCTCCTTGTCGACGCGCAGCTCGAGCTGGCCGCGCGGCAGGAGGCGCGCGCCGGGGATGTGGCCGGACTCGTAGGCGTCCTTCTCGCGCACGTCGAGGACGACGAGCTCGTTGCCGGCGCTCTCGACGCGCGTGCGCAGCTCGGCCATGCTCATGAAGGGTACGCACGCGGTCGCCTCGGCGAGCATCTCGCCGACCGTCTTGCCGCCGCTCATGTTGGTGCGCAGCGCCTCGGTGAGGTGGGTCGGCATCGACAGGTCGAGGCTCTTCATCATCTGCACGAACGCGGCCCGGTCGCGCTGCTGCAGGCGCGGGTTGGTCGCGGTCTCGGCGCCGATCGTCGAGTGGCTGCGCCCCTTGTAGTCGTGCGCGGGGTAGACGAGGAGCGCCGGGTCGAGCTTGAGGAGGCGGCCGAACAGGCTGTCGTAGAGCGCGTCCGGGTCTCCGGTTGGCAGGTCGGTGCGTCCGGTGCCGCCGATCAGCAGCGTGTCGCCGGTGAAGACTCGGTCCTCGCCGACCAGGCACATCGAGTCGGCGGTATGTCCAGGCGTGTGCATCACCTGGAGGCGCAGCTTGCCGAGGACGATCGACTCGCCGTCGTCGACGCGCATCGCGATCCCGGGCGCCGGGCTGGCCCGGTGCATCACCGTCATCGCGTCGAGCCGCTCGGCGAGTCGGCGCGAGGCCGAGAAGTGGTCGGCGTGGGTGTGGGTGTCGATGACGAAGCGGATGCGCAGGCCGTCGCGCGTCGCCAGCCCCAGGTAGCGGTCGATCTGGCTCACCTCGGGGTCGATCAGCGCCCCGGCGCAGGTGTCGGCGCAGCCGATCAGATACGACTGGCATCCACCGGTGGCGACCTGTTCGAAGATCATGGCGCTAGTGTGCTGTCCCGCCCCATTGGACCTCAGTTCATCGCCAGTTTCAAATCGGCACGCGGCGTCCACGCAGCGTCGTCGCTCGCCGTCTTCGGTGCGCCGAGGAAGAGCCGCTCGGCCGGGATCTCGCGGCTGGCGAGGTAGTCGCGAACGGCGACGCCGCGTCGCACCGCGAGCTGCTGCATGGCGTCGTCGGCGATGGTGATGCTTGCCAGCAGCAGCGCTTCCATCTCGGCGGGCGGCAGGTCCTTGGCGAGGCCGACGATGTTCTTCGGCTTGACGATGTCGGCGCGCTTGTAGACCTCCTTCAGCAGCGCCGGGTACTCGGCCGCGCCGACGGTCACCTCGGCCTGGGCGCTGGCGCCACCGGCGATCGCCTGGCGGCGCTTCTCGGCGCGGACGATCTGCGCCAGGCGCTCCTTCTTCCAGGCGTCGCGCTCGCGGTCGAGCCGGCTCTCGCCGGTGACGGTGAGCGTCAGCGCCGGACGCTCGACCAGCGCCTTGGCGATCTTGTCGAGGCTCTCGCGCGCGCTCGCGTCGAGGGTCGCCACGCCGGGCGCGAACTCGACCCGCGACAGCTCGCCCTCGCCGCCGCCGAAGGCCGACGCGAGCAGCGCGAACGGCGCCGTCACCGCCTTGACGATCAGGTTCGAGATCACCTTCCAGATCACGCCGCCGAGCGAGAACTGCGGGTCGTTGATCGAGCCGCTGACCGGCAGGTCGAGGTCGATGACGCCGTGCCGGTCGGCGAGCAGCGCGACCGCGAGCTTGACCGGCAGGCTCGCCGTCGACCCCTCGACCTTGTCGCCGAAGGCGAGCTGGTTGAGGACGATCTTGTTGCTCGCCGTCAGCTCGCCGCTCGGCTGGACGACGTAGGCGAGGTCGACGCTCATCTTGCCGCGCTCGATGCCGTAGCCCGAGTACTTGATCGCGTACGGCGACAGCGGCGGCAGCTCGAGATCGCGCACCTTGGCCTTCAGGTCGAGCGCGAGCGGCTTGGCGAGCGGGTTCACCTTGCCGCTGATCTCGAGCGAGGCGGTGCCCTCGACCCGGCCCTGCAACATGAGCTCGGCGAGCTGCGGCGGCTGGCCCGGCGCCGGCGCCTCCGACGAGAACGCGCCGAGGCGGCCGCTGAGCTCGCTCAGGTTGGCGTTGTAGTTCGGCTTGACGAAGCGATCGTTGTAGTTGACGCGCCCGCCGACGACCACGATCGGCCCGAACCTGACGATCGCCGCAGGCGCTGAAGACGGCGCGGCGGCAGCGCGCGCGACCGCGACCGGCGCCGAAGCACCGCCGGCCGCAGAGGCAGCAGCGGCGGGCGGCGCCCGGGTGACGTCCTCCAGGTTGAGGCGGCCGTTCTCGTCGAGGACGATGCGGGCGAAGAAGTCGCTGAGCGCGGTCTCGGCGACGGTGAGGCGGGTCGCCGCGCCGGGCGCCATCGCCAGCTCGATGCCGCGCAACGAAAGCGACTTCCAGTTGAGGAGCTGGCGGCCGCCCGATGCGTCGCGCACCATCGCCAGCGCACGCGGGCCGGCGGCGCGATCGGTGGCGGCGTTGGTGGCGCGGAAGTCGTCGATCGTCGCGTCGCCGCGCACCGCCAGGCTCGAGCCGGCGCCGGCGCGCGCCCAGCGGACGTCGCCCTTGAAGCTCGTCTGCGCCTTCTGCACGTCGATGTCGAAGAGGTCGTCGAGGTACGGATCGAGCAGGTGCAGCGGAACGTCCTTGACGAGCAGCGCCGCGTGCGCGCTCGCCGGAACGCCGGCGCTGAAGCCGGCGAGCTCGCCGCGTGCGTCGATGCTGCCGACGACGCCGCTGCCGACCGCCTTGCCACTCGGCCCGGCGGGCACCGACACGCGCGCCGCGACGTGGAACGGCGCCGCGGCAGCGCCGTCGAGGGCGAAGCCGCGCAGCTGGACCGCGAGGTCGAGAACGTCGAGCGCGACCGGCTGCGGCGCGCCGCGATCGACGAAGCCGACGCGGCCGCGTTCGATCGCGAGCTCGCCGACAACGAAGCGCCACGACGGCGGGGCCGCGTTCGGGGCGCTCGCCGACGCTGGCCGCGAAGGCGCCGCCGCGGTGGCCGGGGTCGCTGCGCTGGCTGAAGTCGACGAGGTCCGGATTCCCGTCGAAGCAGGCGAAGACGCCGACGCCGCGCTCCAGCGCTCGAAGCCCCAGCGGCGCTCGCGGTCGCGCTCGACGCGCAGGCGAGGCGCGCGCAAGGCGAAGCGGCCGATCGATGCGGTGCGCGCGACGGTGTCGATTCGCGCATCGCTCGCCTCGACGAGCTCGGCGGCGGCCTCGGGCGTCGCGGCGTCGCCGAGCACGAGCCGCGCCAGCGCCAGCCGGCTCGCCGCGATCTTCAATTGCGGCGCGGCCGTGCCGGCGCGCCATTCGACGTCGAGCTCGGTGCTCAGCTCGCCGGCGAGCGGCGGCGCGACGACGCTGCGCAGATAGGGCCGCAGCGGTCCCAGCGGCAGCGAGGCGAGCGACAGCTTCACGGTCGCGCCGGCGGTATCTCCCTGGCCGGAGAACGCGAGCTTGCCGCGATCGGCGCCGGCGCCGATCAGGCCGTCGCCGCGGAAGACGACCGGTGCGGCGAGCGGCCAGGCGATCTTCTCGGCGTTCAGCGAGAAGTCGGCGAGCGCGAGCGCCGCGGCCGGGCTCGTCGTCGCATCGGTCCAGTCGAGGCGGCCGGCGTGGAGCACGAGCGCGGCGACGCTGACGCGCCACGGCGGCGCTGCTGCGGCCGCCGGC
>JADGRJ010000237.1 GCA_017881025.1 Rhizobacter sp.
TTCGCGAACAAGCCCAGGATCGCGTCCTGCACCGGCTGCACCATCTGGCCGGCGACGGCGAGCACGGCGAACGCGAGCAGCGGCTGGTAGCTCGACTTCAGCTCGTTCATCCGCGCGCGAACGGCGAGGACGCGCTCGACCGGATTCTCGATGCCGATCGGCAGGACGAGCGGCGCCAGGCCGAAGCGGTTTCCGAGCTGCCAGGCCTGATCGAGCGGGCGCAGGTTGACCGGCACCATGGCGCGGATCTCCTTGCCGCCCGGGTCGTCGCCCTGTTCGCGCAGCCAGACGCCGATCGCGCCGGCCACGCAGGCGAGGAGAACGTCGTTGATCGAGCCGCCGAGGGCCTTGCCGATCGCCTTGACCTCGGCCAGCGCGATCGGCTCGCCCCAGGCGACGCGCTTGTCGCCGCTCGGCTTGCCCTTGAGCAGCGTCGGCGAATCGTCGGCCATCAGCGCCATCGCGGCGACGTCGCCCATCACCTTGGCGCCGAGGCGGGCGTTGGCAATCGTCCCGGCGAGTCCCTGCTGCGGGTCGGCGAGGACCTCGAGCGAGCGCGCGATCGACGCCTCGAGGAGCGACGCCGCCTTGGCCGAGAGGCCGCCGAGCGGCTTGAGCACCGCGTCGGCGAGCCAGTCGCCGCCGTCGTCGCCGCTCTTCGCCCGGCGTTCGCGCCGCGGCGGCGAGGGGCCGCCATCGGTGATCGCCATCATCACCGAGATGAGGGCGATGCCGTCGCCGATGCAGTGGTGGACGCGCGCGATCAGCGCGCTGCCGCTCTCGTAGCCGTCGATCAGATGGAACTGCCAGAGCGGGCGCTTCGGATCGAGCGGCTCGCTCGCCAGCACGCCGACCCGCTCCTGCAGCGCCGCCCGCTCGCTCTGCCCCGTCGTGCGGACCAGCTTGTCGCGAACGACGTGGCGGTGGATGTCGAAGCCCTCGTCGTCGTACCAGTGCGCGCCGCTCGCGTCGCGGACGACGGCGTGGCGGAAGCGGTCGTAGCGAAGGAGCTTCGCCTCGACGCGCCGGCACAGCGTCTCGTAGTCGATCGCCGGCGTCAGCAGCCAGACGCCGATGATCATCATCAGGTTGACGTCGTTGTCCATGCGCAGCCACGCGGTGTCGACCCGCGACATGCGCTCGCGCGCTGCGGGAGGAGGAGTCGTCGTCATTCGCGGCGCTGCGGCATCTTCATCGGGGGGTCGCCAAGATGCTGGCTAAGATCGGTGCAGTCAATCGCGACTTTCACTACGACCTCACGAAGGAGACATCACCATGGCCGACCTCCAGGCGAAGTTCGAGCAAGCCGTCATCGATTCGAAGAGCTTGCCCGAGAAGCCCGACAACATGACGCTGCTCAAGCTCTACGCGCTCTACAAGCAAGCCTCGAGCGGCGATGCCGACGGCAAGCGGCCGGGCTTCGGCGACATGGTCGGGCGCGCCAAGTGGGACGCCTGGAACGGCCTCGCCGGCAAGTCGAAGGACGAGGCGCGGCAGGAGTACGCCGACCTCGTCGAATCGCTGAAGTAGGCGGCGCGCGCGGGCGCGCGGCTACTTCTTCTTGGCTGCGGTCCGCGCGGGCGCCTTCTTCTTCGGCGCGGCAGCGGCGCTGGCGAGGACGGCATCGACGTTGTCCTCGATTTCCTGCTCGATCCGCGACCGGAAAGCACCGAGCAGCAGGCCGAGCTGCGCCGTGAGCTCGAACGAATGGGCATCGACGACGAGCCGTCCCTCGACGCCGGCGCGCCGGAACTCGACGACGTCGTTCGCCTCGCCCTCGGTCACGGTGCACTCCATGCCGAACTTCTCTTCGGCCCACTCGGCCCATCGCCATGCCGTCTTGCGCGCCTTGGCGAGACCGAGGCGATGCGAGCGGTGGATGTGGATCTCGGCCATGGGGGCTCCAGGTGGCAGGGTGGGCAGCTCGCGCGAGCTTAGCGCTCGAGCGCCGCGTGCCGCTCGGCCGGCGGCAGCGCGGCAACGCGCCTGACCTCGGCATAGAAGCGCGCGAAATCGCGGCCTTCGCGCTCGAACAGCTTCTCGAACGCCGGCACGAGGCCGGTGTAGCTGGCGAGGATGCCGAAGGCGGCGTTGTTGGCTTGCGCGAACCAGGCGTCGTAGCCGGCGTAGCCGCTCCAGCGAGTCGCCTTCATCGCCGCGTAGTCGGCGCGCAGCCGCGCCAGCACGGCGGCCTTCTCGGCGCGCTTGGCGCTGTCGCTCTGCGCGCTCGCGTACAGGCGCGCGAGCTCGTCGCGGTAGCGCGACGTGAGGGCGCGGAAATCGGCGCGCCTCGCCTCGGCGACGTCGTACTCGGCGCGGGCAGCCGGCGCGGCGCGCTCGGCCAGCCAGCGCTCGGCGCCGACCTTCTCGACCGTGCTCGCGAACGATTCGTTGAAGAGCGTGTCGCCCGGCGCGAACGCGACCTGGTGCGCGAGCTCGTGGAAGACCAGTCGCGCGAGCTCGCCCTCGGGATAGCCGATGAAGGTGTTGAGGAGCGGATCGGCGAGCCAGCCGCCGGCCGGCAGCCGGCCGAGCGTCGAGTACGCAGGCACCGGATAGACGGCGACGTCGAGGCCCTCACCGCGCAGCTCGGCGGCGAGCCCATCGGCTTGCGACGGCGCGTAGTAGCCGCGATAGCCGACGCAACCGACGACCCAGAAGCACCAGGTCTTCGGCACCAGCGACAGCTCAGGCGCGGCGACGACGTTCCACACCGCGGCCGGGCGGTGCAGGTCGGCGTAGCGACGATAGCTCGCGTTGTCGGGCTCGGCGAGCGCGCTGACGGCGAAGTCGCGAATGCGTTGCGAGAGCGCGAGGCGCTCCTTGAGGGCGGCGCTCGTCGCCGGATCATCGAGCCACTGCGGCACCGGCCGCGCCGCCTGCAGCAGCTCGAGGTGGCCGGTCACCGAGCGCGCGTAGTAGCCGGCCGTGCTGCAGCCCGAGGTCAGGCAGACCGTCGCGCCGGCGACGACGAGCGTCGCCGCGATCCCGCCGATTGCCGCCGCCACGATGCGCGCGCCGCGTCTCACGCCGCGGTCGGAACGGCGGCGGCCTCGACCTCGACCAGGCAGTCGTAGAAGCTCGGCGCGCGGCCGATGTCGGTGAGCCGCTGGTGCGTCAGCTCGTTGCCGTTCTTGCCGTCGGCGGCGAGCTTCTTCCACCAGACGCCGAGGCCGTTGACGACGCCCTGCCGCGCCCTCTCGCCGACGACGGCCTTGCAGACGATGCTGCCGCGGTCGTTGAAGATGCGCACGCGCTGCCCGTCGGCGATGCCGCGCGCCGCGGCGTCGCGCGCCGAGATCTCGAGCACCGGCTCGCCCTCGATCGCGCGCAAGCTGGTGACGTTGACGAAGCTCGAGTTGAGGAAGTTGCGCGCCGGCGGCGAGATCATCGCGAGCGGGAAGCGCTTCGCGAGCTCGGGCGTGCTCGTCGCCGATTCGTAGTTGGCGACGTGGTCGGGAACGCCGAGCCCGGGAACGTCGACGCGGCACTTGCCGTTGGCGGTGGGAAAGCCGCCGTCGGCGAACGGCGCGTCGGCGACCTTCAGCTTGACCCAGCCGTTCGCGCGCAGGTCGTCGAAGTCGACGCCGCCCGCCGCCGCCGGGCGGAATGCGGCCCGCGCCAGCGCCTCGTCGTCGTCGCGAAAGCACGGTTCGTCGAAGCCCATCTTCGCGGCGAGCTCGCGAAAGATCTGCGTGTTCGGCTTCGCCTCGCCGAGCGGCGCGATCGCCGCCTCGTTGATCAGCGCGTAGGTGTGGCCGTAGCTCGTGTGGACGTCGAGGTGCTCGAGCTGGGTCGTCGCCGGAAGCACGTAGTCGGCGTGGTCGGCGGTGTCGGTCAGGAAATGCTCGAGGACGACGGTGAAGAGGTCCTCGCGGGCAAAGCCGCGCGCGACTCTCGTCGAATCCGGCGCGACCGCGACCGGGTTGCTGTTGTAGACGACGAGCGCCTCGATCTTCGGGCCGAACGGCGTGCCGTCGGCGCGCGCCGCGCCGCTGTCGCGCAGCAGGTCGCCGCCGATCGTGCTCATGTTGATCGTCCGCGGCCTCCGGCCGGCGAGGAGATCGCGGCGCTGCAGCGCGGCGTCGTCGCGCGCCGGGGCGAACCAGCCCGAGGCGGAGAGCAGCAAGCCGCCGGCGCGGTGGCGCCAGGCCCCGACCAGCGCCGGCAGCAGCGCGATCAGCCGTGTCGCGTTGCCGCCGCCGCGAACTCGCTGCATGCCGTAGTTGAGGCGGATCGCCGCCGGCCGGATCGTGCCGTAGTCGCGCGCCAGCGATCGCACCTGTTCGGCCGCGATGCCGCACACGGCGGCGACCCGTTCCGGCGGCCACTGCAGCGCGCGCTCGCTGAGCTGCGGCCAGCCGTCGACGTGGCGATCGATGTAGTCGTGGTCGAGCCAGTCGTTGGCGATCAGCTGGTGCATGACGCCGAGCGCGAGCGCACCGTCGCTGCCCGGCAGCACCGCGAGATGCTCGTGGCACTTCTCGGCCGTGTCGGTGCGGCGCGGATCGATGCAGATCAGCTTCGCGCCGGCGCGCCGGGCCTGCAGCGCGTAGGTCCAGAAGTGCAGGTTCGAGGTGATCGAGTTGCTGCCCCAGATGACGATCAGCCGGCTCTCGGCGTAGTGCTCGACGTGCATGCCGACCTTGGCGCCATAGGTCGCGGCGAGCGCCTCGCCACCGGCCGACGAGCAGATCGTCCGGTCGAGCAGCGACGCGCCGAGCTTGTGGAAGAAGCGCGCCGCCATGCTCTCGCCCTGCACCAGGCCCATCGTGCCGGCGTAGCTGTAGGGGACGATCGCCTCGGCGTTGGCGCCGTCGGGACCGGCGATCGCGGCCAGCCGCGCGGCGATGTCGTCGAGCGCCTCGTCCCAGCCCACCGGAACGAACCGGCCGCTGCCTTTCGCGCCGACGCGCTTCAGCGGTCGCAGCACGCGCTCGGGGTGGTACGTCCGCTCGGGATAGCGCGACACCTTGGTGCAGAGCGCGCCGTGCGTCGTCGGATGGTCCGGGTCGCCGTGGACCTTGATCGCGCGGCCGTTCTCGACCGTGACGAGCATCGCGCAGGTGTCCGGGCAGTCGTGCGGACAGGCGGCGCGGACGAGGGCAGTAGTCATGCCGAAACTATGGCATAGCGCCCGCACCGGTTCGGGGCCCACGGGTAAACTGCCCTCGCAGGAGCCTGCCATGCAAGTCATCGAATCCATCCTCGCCGACGCGGCGCAGATCGCCAGGATCCGGCGCGACATTCACGCCCACCCCGAGCTCTGCTTCGAGGAAAAGCGCACCTCCGACGTGATCGCCGAGCAGCTCACGTCGTGGGGCATCCCGATCCGCCGCGGCATGGGGACGACCGGCATCGTCGCGATCCTCAAGAACGGCACCAGCGACCGCGCCGTGGGGCTCCGCGCCGACATGGACGCGCTGCCGATCACCGAGCACAACACCTTCGAGCACAAGAGCACGAGCCCCGGCAAGATGCACGCGTGCGGCCACGACGGCCACACGGCGATGCTGCTCGCCGCTGCCAAGCACCTGTCGAAGCACCGCAACTTCGACGGCACGGTCTACCTCATCTTCCAGCCCGCCGAAGAAGGCGGCGGCGGCGCGCGCGAAATGATGAAGGACGGCCTGTTCGAGAAGTTCCCCATGGAGGCCGTCTTCGGCGCGCACAACTGGCCGGGCCTGAAGGCGGGCCAGTTCTCGCTCAAGTCGGGGCCTGCGTTCGCGTCGAGCAACGAGTTCAAGGTCACCATCCGCGGCAAGGGCGCGCACGCGGCGATGCCGCACAACGGCATCGACCCGGTGCCGGTCGCGTGCCAGATCGTCAACGCCTTCCAGACCATCATCAGCCGCAACAAGCGGCCGATCGACGCCGGCGTGATCTCGGTGACGATGATCCACACCGGCGAGGCGACCAACGTCATCCCCGACAGCTGCGAGATGCAGGGCACGGTGCGCACCTTCACGCTCGAGGTGCTCGACCTGATCGAGAAGCGGATGAGGGAAGTCGCCGAGCACACCTGCGCCGCGTTCGGCGCCGAGTGCGAGTTCGAGTTCAAGCGCAACTACCCGCCGACGATCAACCATGTGGCCGAAACCAAATTTGCGCGCAAGGTGATGACCGAGATGGTCGGCGCCGAGAACGTGCACGAGTTCGAGCCGACCATGGGCGCCGAAGACTTCAGCTACTTCCTGCTCGAAAAGCCCGGCTGCTATTTCCTGATCGGCAACGGCGACGG
>JADGRJ010000049.1 GCA_017881025.1 Rhizobacter sp.
GTGATCGGGGCGTGCGAGGCGATGGTCTCGGCGAGCTCGCGCACCCGCGCGTCGATCGCCTCGGAGGCGACGATCTCGTGGACGAAGCCGGCCGCGAGCGCCTCATCAGCGGAAAGCAGACGGGCGGTCAAGATCATCTCCTTCAGGCGCGACGGCCCGAACAGGTCGAGGTAGCGTGCGTAGGCCTGCATCGACAGGCAGTTGCCGAGCGTGCGCGCGATCGGCGCGCCGAAGCGCGATTCCGGTGTCGCGACGCGAACGTCGGCACCGGCCGCGATGCCGAGGCCGCCGCCGACCGCGAAGCCCTGGATCTGCGCGATCACCGGTTTCTTCACGCGCGCGACCCGGAACGTGAGGCGGTCGCCATCGCGCTCGTAGCGCAGGCCGTCCTCGCCGCTCTTGAATTCCGTGAACTGGCCGATGTCGGTGCCGGCGACGAAAGCCTTGCCGCCGGCGCCCTTCAGCACGAGAACGCGGATCGAGTCGTCGTCGTCGACCTCCTCGCAGGTCTGGTAGAGCCGCTCGTACATCGCCCAGGTCATCGCGTTGCGCGCTTCGGGCCGGTTGAAGGTGAGCGTCACGATTGCGCCGCTCCGCTCGACGATGACGTGGTCGGTGGCTGGGCTGACCTTTTCCATGGCGGCGGAAGTCTTGGTGACGCGATTCGAAGTTGCTGAGCGCCGGTCTCAGGCGCCGATGAATTTCGGCTTTCTCTTTTCCATGAAGGCCGCCTGGCCCTCCCTGTAGTCGGCGCTGGCGAAGCACGCGGCGACCGCTCGCTCGGTGGCGCCGATGTCGCGCTCGGCGACGTCCTTGAGCGCTTCGCCGACGACGAGCTTGGCGCAGCGGACGGTGAGCGGCGCGTTGGCGGCGATCGTTCTCGTCATCTCGTCGATCGTCGACTCGAGCGCGTCGTCGGCGACGACGCGGTTCACGAGGCCCATCTTCTCGGCCTCGCGCGCGTCGAACTGGCGCCCGGTGAAGAACATCTCCTTGGCGTAGGCCGGGCCGACGAGGTCGACCAGCGGCTGGGCGCGGTTGAGGCCGTAGCCGAGGCCGAGCTTGGCCGCAGGAACCCCGAACTTGGCGTTCTCGGTGCAGACGCTAAGGTCGCAGCACACCGCGGCCGCCGTGCCGCCGCCGATGCAGTAGCCGCGGATCATCGCGATCGTGGGAATCGCCATCCGCTGCAGCGCCGAGTAGGCCTTCTGCGTCGTTGCCTGGTAATGGGCGACGGCCTCGGCTTCCTGGCGCTCGTCCTTGAACTTCGAGATGTCGGCGCCCGAGGCGAAGGCCTTGCCGCCCGCGCCGGTGACCACCATCACGCGCACCGCGGGGTCGGCCGAGAAGTCGGCCATGATCGCGAGCGCCGCCTCCCACATCTCGAGCGAGATCGCGTTGTGGCGCTCCGGGTTGTTGAAGATCATCCAGCCGACGCCGTCGTCCTTGCGGGAGAGCATCTTTTCGCTGTGCATCGGGGTCTCCTCAGACGATTCCGTGGCTCTTCAGGCGCTCGATCCCCGCAGCGTCGTAGCCGAGCTCGCGCAGGACCTCGTCGGTGTGCTCGCCCTGGGACGGCGGATGCGCGACGACGTGCGCGGGCGTCCGGCTCAGCGTCACCGGCTGGCCGAGATAGGCGACGTCGTCGAGCTTCTCGACGATGCCGAGATGGCGCACCTGCGGGTCCGAGAATGCCTGGTCGATCGAGCAGATCGGCCCGGAAGGAACGCCCGCCTCGTTCAGCAGCTCGACCCATTCGGCGCTGTCGCGCTTCTGCAGGTGCGCTTCGATGTCGCCGTGAAGGCGGTCGCGATTCTGCGAGCGAAGCGCGCCGGTCGCGTAGTCGGGGTGTGTCGCCAGCTCGGGTGCGCCGATCGCATCGCAGAAGCGGACCCAGATCTTGTGTCCCGACACGGCCAGGTTCATGTAGCCGTCGCGCGCGCGGAAGACCCCGGTCGGGATCGAGGTCGGATGGTTGTTGCCCGCCTGCTTCGGCACCTCGCCGTTCATCAGCCAGCGCGCGGCCTGGAAGTCGAGCATGAACAGCTGCGCCTGCAGGAGCGAAGACTTCACCCATTGCCCAAGGCCCGACTTCTCGCGCTCGATGACGGCGACGGCGACGCCGTAGGCGCAGAAGATGCCGGCGCACAGGTCGGCGATCGGGATGCCGACGCGCAGCGGCCCCTGGCCGGGCAGGCCGGTGATCGACATCAGGCCGCCCATGCCCTGGGCGATCTGATCGAACCCCGGGCGCAGGCGATAGGGTCCGTCCTCGCCGTAGCCCGAGATGCTGGCGTAGACGAGGCGTGGATTGACCGCTGCCATCGTCTCGTAGTCGATGCCGAGCTTTCGCTTCACGTCGGGGCGGAAGTTCTCGACCAGGACGTCGGCGTGCAGCACCAGCTTCTTGAGGATGGCGACGCCCTCGGGCGACTTCAGGTTCAGCGTCATGCCGCGCTTGTTGCGGTGCACGTTCTGGAAGTCGCTTCCGTCGCGCGGGCCGCCGACGCCTTCACCTTCGTCCATCGCCGCCGGCATCTCGATCTTGATGACCCGCGCGCCCCAGTCGGCGAGCTGGCGGACGGCCGTGGGGCCGGCGCGAACGCGGGTGAGATCGAGGACGGTGAGATGCGAGAGGGCCGTGGACGCTTGCATGAAACGAGTCTAGCGTGGCCCATCCCGCGGCTCGGGCGCGGGCTTCCAGAGATGCCATGCCGAGGCCGCGACGGCGTCTCCCCACAGGTCGACCGCGATGGCCGCGCCGTCGTGGGCCCGCGTCGCGGCATCGCCGCGAACGTAGCCGAGGCCGACGCAGCGACCGGCGGCATCGCTCCAGCCCGCCGAAGAAATCTCGCCGACCGGCTCGCCGTCGACGACGAGCGCTTCGCCGCCCCAGACGTAGGCGTCGCCCGTGTCGAGGACGACGGTGACGAGCTTCTTGCGCAGCGGCTCGTCGCGCAGGCGAACGAGCGCCGCCTTGCCGTTGAAGTCGTCGCGCTTGGCGAGCTTGACGGCGAACATCGTGCCGGCCTCGTACGGCGTGTCGTCGGGGCCGAGCTCCGCCCCCCAGGCACGTCGGCCGGCCTCGATGCGCAAGGCGTCGAGCGCGTAGTAGCCGGCATCGGCGAGGCCGCCGCCGTCGCTGCCGAGGCCTTCGCTCGCCTCGTGCAGCGCGAGCCAGACGTGGCGCGCCATCTCGATCGGCACGTAGAGCTCGTAGCCCGGCCCGCCGACGTAGCTCATGCGCGCGGCGCGGACGCGCGCGAAGCCGAGGTCGATCTCGCGCGTCGTCGCGAAGCGGAGCCGCTCCGGGCCGAGCGCGGCGAATGTGTCGGCCGCGCCGACGCGGCCGAGCAGGGCGCGCGCGTTCGGTCCCATCAGCGAGAGGACGGCGGTCATCGCGCTGACGTCGACCAGCGCGGCCGACTCGCCCGGCCGCGTGTGGCGCGCGATCCAGTCGAGGTCGCGCGGCGTCTGCGCCGAGCCGGTGACGACGAGGAAGCGATCGGCGCCGAGGCGCGTCACGGTGACGTCGCTCTCGAAGCCGCCGCGCTCGTTGAGCATCGGCGTGTAGACCATTCGCCCGGGCGCGACGTCCATCTCGTTCGCGCACAGCCGCTGCAGGACGGCGAGCGCGTCGCGGCCCTGCAGCAGCATCTTGCCGAACGAGGTCTGGTCGTAGAGCGCGACCGCCTGCCGCGTCGCGCGCTGCTCGCGGATGACGTCGGCGAGCCAGGCCGGCTTGCCGAGGGTGTGCGGGTACGGCGGCGCCGACGCATCACTCGGACCACGGAAGTAGCTCGCCCGCTCCCAGCCGTTCTTGGCACCGAAGGTGGCGCCTTTGGCGACGAGCAGGTCGTGGAGCGGGCTCGTCCGCAGCGGCCGCGCCGTCTCGAGCTCCTGGCGCGGCCAGCGCATCGCGTAGTGCAGGCCGAGGGTCTCGCCCGTGCGCTCGGCGAGCGCCTTCTTGTTGGCGGTGTGGGGGCCGAAGCGGCGGATGTCGACGTCGGCGAGGTCGCTCTGCGGCGCGCCGGCGACGATCCACTCGGCGACAGCCAAGCCGGCACCGCCGGAGTTGGCGATGCCGGCCGAGTTGAAGCCGGCGGCGACGTAGAAATGGCGCAGCTCGGGCGCCTCGCCGAGGATGAAGTTGCCGTCGGGCGTGAAGCTCTCCGGGCCGTTGAGCAGCATCTTGATCTTGGCCGTCTCGAGGCACGGCGTGCGCTGGATCGCCGCCGTCATCAACGGCTCGAACTGATCCCAGTCTTCGTCGAGGAGCTGGAACTGGAAGGTCGCCGGGATCGGGTCGACCGTCCACGGCTTGGCTTTCGGCTCGAAGCCGCCCATCAGCAGGCCGCCGACCTCTTCCTTGTAGTAGATGTGGCCGTCGGGATCGCGCAGCACCGGCAGCATCGGATGCACGCCTTCGATCCGGTCGGTGACGATGTAGAAGTGCTCGGCCGACCAGAGCGGCACGTTGACGCCGGCGAGCGCGCCGAGCTGGCGCGCCCACTGACCGGCGCAGTTGACGACGATCCCGCACGCGATCTCGGCCTCGTCGCCGCCTTGGCGGACGCGCAGGCCGGTGACGCGCGGACCGTTCGGCCCGGCCTCGCTGAGAATGGCCACCACTTCCGTGTCCTCGACGATCTTCACGCCGCGCATGCGCGCGCCCTTGGCGAGCGACATCGTCAGGTCGGCGGGGTTGGCCTTGCCGTCGCCGGGGATCCAGATCGCGCCGGCGAGGTCGTCGGTGCGCAGGACGGGAAAGAGCTCGCCGGCGCGCGCCGGGCTGATCTCCTCGCACTCGACGCCGAAGCTGCGCGCCAGCGCGAGCTGCTTCCTCAGCACCATCATCCGCTCGCGCGTCTGCGCGACGTTGACGCTGCCGCACTGCTTCCAGCCGGTCGCCAGGCCGGTCTCGGCCTCGAGCGTCGCGTAGAGCTCGATGCCGTACTTGCTCATCCGCGTCATCGTCCGGTTCGGCCGCATCTGGCCGACGAGGCCGGCGGCGTGCCAGGTCGTTCCGCAGGTGAGCTTGCCCTGATCGAGGACGAGAACGTCCTTCTCGCCGAGCGCGGCCAGGTGGTAGGCGGTCGAGCAGCCGGCGATGCCGCCGCCGACGATGACGATGCGCGCCTGGGTGGGAAGCGTCATCGTCCTGCGCCTGTCGTCACGCCAGGCGGAGCGCCATCACGCCGGCGATGATCGCGCCGGTGCCGACGGCGCGCTGCAGGCGAAAGCGTTCCTTCAGCATGAAGACGCCGATCAGTGCCGCGAACAGCACCGAGGTCTCGCGCAGCGCGGCGACCGCGGCGACCGGCGCGCGCGTCATCGCCCAGAGCGCGATGCCGTAGGCGCCGAGCGAGGCGCAGGCGCCGAGCAGCGCCACCGGCCAGCGGCCGCGCATATACGCGAACGCCGGCGCGAGCGCCTGGCGCCGCTGCCACATGACGATCGCGAAGTAGGGCGCGCCGTCGATCAGGAACAGCAGCGCGACGTACTGCAGCGCGTTGCCCGAGGCGCGAACGCCGAGGCCGTCGACGATCGTGTAGCTGGCGATGATCGCGGCGTTGGCGAGCGCGTAGCCGAGGGCGTGGCGGCGCGAGCCGGTGTCGCGCGCCGATCGGGTGAGGCCGATCGCGAGCACGCCGGCGCTGATCCCGGCGACGCCGAGCCACGCCGCGAGCGGCACCTGCTCGCCGATCAGGCGGCCGCTCAGCAGCGCGACCAGGAGCGGCGCCGTGCCGCGCATGAGCGGATAGGCGAAACCGAGCTCGCCGTGGCGGTAGGCGCCGACGAGCGTCACGTAGTAGCCGATGTGGATGACGATCGACGCCGCCAGCCACGGCAGCGCCTCGCGCTTCGGCAGGCCGACGGCGAGGACGAGCGCCGCGCCCACGCCGCAGCCGAGGACGTGGATCAGGGCGGTGTCGAGCGCCTTGTCGTCGCCCGACTTGATGAGCGCGTTCCAAGAGGCGTGGAGGAGGGCGCCGAAGAGCACCGCCGCGATGACCGTCCAGCTCAGCGCCGGCGTCATCGGCGCGCGCTTCCCGCGCACGCCGCTGCGCGCTCGAGGAAATGGGCGAGCGGCGGCGTCGCCAGGTCGGCCTGCTTGGCGAGGTCGTCCCACTGGCGCAGCAGCACGGCGTCACGCGCCCCCGGCTGGGCGAGGAACGCGGCGGCGCCGGCGCCGTCGAAGACGCCGCCCTGCAGCGCCAGGCTTCGCTTCGAGTCGGCGGAGAGCCGGTCGTAGTAGCCGGCGTCGACCTGGCAGAGGTAGCGCTTGGCGTCGACGTGCAGCTTGATCGCGTCGAGCACGGCGTCCGGGAAGAGGCCGCGCAGGAACGGCAGCGCGAAGTACTGGTGCGTGTCGTCGATGCCGCGCAGCGTCGGCGTCTCACCCTGCTCGTTGAGGAGATGTCCCAGGTCGTGGAGCAGGCAGGCGGTGACGAGCTCGTCGCTCGCCTCGCTCTGCTCGGCCAAGTGCGCCGTCTGCAGCGCGTGCTCGAGCTGCGTCACCGGCTCGCCGCTGTACTGCGCCGCGCCGTGGCGCGCGAAGAGCAGCTCGATGTCGGCCAGGCTCAGCACGCGCCCACCTGGTTCAGCGCGCGCTGTCGTCGGCGGTGCCGAGCGTCGCGAACTGCGACTGGCGGATCCGCGTCGCCGTGAGCGCGCCGGCCGATTCGAGGATCGGGTAGGCGACGCCGCAGATGTGCGAGTTGATCCGCTTCAGGTCGCTGATCAGGTCGAGGTGGAGCGAGCTCGTCTCGATGCTCTGCGCGGTGTTGTCGCGCAGGCGAGCGATGTGGTTGGCGGCGTACTCGTGCTCGAGGTCGCGGAAATGCGCCTTCTCCTCGAGCAGCCGCTTGGCGTCGCGAACGTGGCCGTCGAGGAAGACGCTCATCGCCAGGCGCAGGTTGGAGAGCAGCCGCTCGTGCAGGTGGACGATCTCGGCCGTGCCGGCCTCGGAGAAGCTGCGATTCTTCTTCACCTTCTTGTCCTCGATGTCCTGGAGGACGCGCTCGATGATGTCGCCGATCTGCTCCATGTTGATCGTGAACGAGACGATGTCGGTCCAGCGCCGGCTCTCCTCCTTCGACAGCGCCTCGCCCGAGATCTGCGTCAGGTAGAACTTGATCGCCGAGTAGAGCTCGTCGACGACGTCGTCGAGCTTCCTCAGCTCTTCCGAGAGGCGCAGGTCGTTGTTGCGGATCACCGGGACGATGCCGCGCAGCATGGTCTCGACGACGTCGGCCTGGTGCAGCGCCTCGCGCGCCGCGCACGAGATCGCGAGCGACGGCATCGTCAGCGCCAGCGGGTCGAGGTGGCGCGGCCTGAGCGTGTTGGCGCCCGGCGAGGGCTCGCGGAGCAAGCGGTCGACGGTGCGGCCGACCAGGCCGGTGAAGCCGATGAAGAGGATCGCCAGCACCAGGTTGAAGCCGAGGTGGAAGGCGATCACCTGCTGGTGCACGTTGGGAACGAGCTGCTGGAGCAGGACATGCACCTGCGGCAGGATGGCGATGAACAGCAGCGCCCCGACCGATTTGAAGATGAGGTTGCCGAGCGGCAGGCGGCGCACCTGGGGCGACGCGTTCGCGGTCGCGAGCATCGCCAGCACGCCGCCGCCGATGTTGGCGCCGAGCACCAGGCCGATCGCCACCGTCTGCGGGATCATCGCCTGCGAAGCCAGCGTCGCGATCAGGAGGACGATCGCCAGGCTCGAATACGACAGCACGGTGAGGACGGCGCCGACGAGGATGTCGAGCAGCACCTCGTTCGGCAAGGCGACGAGAAGGGCGCGCACCGCGGCCGATTCGGTGAGCGGCCGGGTCGCGGCGACGATCAGCTGAAGCGCCAGCGTGATCAGGCCGAGGCCGATGAGAACGCGGCCGACCGCGCCGAAGCCGCTGTTCTGGCGCGAGATGTAGATGACGACGCCGACGAAGATCAGGAGCGGCGACAGCCACGAGAGGTCGAACGAGAAGACGACCGCCATCACGCTCGTGCCGACGTCGGCGCCGAGCATGACGGCGAGCGCGGCGCTCGTCGTCACCAGGTTCTTGCCGACGAACGACGCGACGATCAGGCAGGTCGCGGTGCTCGACTGGACGATGCTCGTCACGCCGAGGCCGGCGATGAGGGCGCGGAAGCGGTTGGCGAAGCTGGCGGCCAGCACCTGGCGCAGGTTCTCGCCGAAGACGCGCAGCATGCCGGTGCGCACGATGTGCGTGCCCCAGACGAGGAGCGCGATCGCGGCGAGGAGATTGAGGAGCGGAAGCATCTAGGGGATTCGCCTCCTCAGGCCCAGGGCAGGGAATAGGTCTTGAGGTTGGTGAAGCTCTTCATCGCCTCCTGCACGCCTTCCTTGTAGCCGAGGCCGGAGTCCTTGATGCCGCCGAACGGCGTCACCTCGAGCCGGTAGCCGGGCACTTCGCGGACGTTGACGCTGCCGACCTCGAGTTCGGCGACGAAGCGGGCGATGTGGTCGAGCCGGTTCGTGCACACGGACGACGACAGGCCGTAGGCGGTGCCGTTGGATACGCGGATCGCCTCGTCGATGTCGGCGAAGGTCAGGATCGGCGAGACCGGCCCGAAGGTCTCCTCGCGCACCAGCGTCATCTCCGGGCGGACGCGGTCGAGCACCGTCGGCGCGTAGAGCGCGCCATCGCGCTTGTTGCCGACGAGCAGGCGCGCGCCCTGCGCCACCGCCTCGTCGACGCGCGCCTCGAACAGGCGCGCCGCCGCCTCGTCGATGACGGTGCCCATCTCGACGCCGCTGTCGCCCGGGTCGCCGTAGCGCCAGTCGCGGGTCTTGGCGACGACGCGCTCGGTGAAGTCGGCGGCGACGGCCTGGTGCACGAGCATCCGCTTGATCGCGGTGCAGCGCTGGCCCGAGTTCTTGTACGAGCCTTGCACGGCGAGCGTCGACGCCTCGTCGAGGTCGGCGTCGTCCATGACGATGATCGGGTCGTTGCCGCCGAGCTCGAGGACGATGCGCCGGTAGCCGGCCCTGGCGGCGATCGCCTTGCCGATCGCGACGCCGCCGGTGAAGGTGACGAGGTCGACGTCGGCGTTGGTGACGAGCTCGTCGGCGATCTCGCGCGGGTCGCCGGTCACGACCGAGAGCATCTCCGGCGGCAGGCCCGACTCGTACAGAAGGTCGGCGAAGAAGAGCGCCGAGAGCGGCACCTTCTCTGACGGCTTGAGCACCATCCGGTTGTTGGTCGCGATCGACGGCACCACCTTGTGCGCGACCTGGTTCATCGGATGGTTGAACGGCGTGATCGCGCTGATCGCGCCGAGCAGCGGGCCGCGCTGGGTGTAGACGCGGCGCCGCTTGCCGTGCGGCGTGAGGTCGCAGCTGAAGACTTGGCCGTCGTCCTTCAGGCACTCGTTGGCGCCAAACGAGAGCACGTCGGCGACGCGGCCGGCTTCGTAGGTCGCGTCCTTGAGGCAGAGCCCCGACTCGGCGCTGATCAGGCCGGCGATCTCCGGCGTTCGCTCGCGCACCAGCGCGGCGGCCTTGTCGAGGATGCTGGCGCGCTCGTAGCGCGACAGCGTCGCGCGGTAGCCGCGCGCGATCCTGAACGCCTGGCGCACTTCCTCGACGGTCGCCTTCGGCACGCTGCCGATGCGCTTCTTCGTGAACGGGTTGAAGACGTCGATGGCGCGCTCGCCGCTGCGCCCGGCGCCGACCTTCTCGCCGGCGATCCGCATTGCTTCGTGGCGGTAGTTCATCGTCGCCCGCTCGGCCGCCCGAAGGGCGACGATCGCCCCCCCGGGGGGCAGCGAACGTAGAGAGGCGCCATCGGGCACATCAATCTACGGGACATGGTTCAAGGCGAGGTCGAAGGCGTCGAAGTTGCGCCAGCGCCGCGACGCGTCGATGTCGCGGAGCTTCCGGTTGACGATCAGCGGCACGCGCTGCTCGGAGACTCCGCCGTGCGAGCGCAGCGGCGCGTCGAGGCCGGAGAGGTCGTGACGCGCCACCGACGTGCCGATCACGGTCGAGCGCTCGGCGACGACGATGAGATCGCCGATGCGGTCGGCGGGCAGCTCGAAGAATGCAGCCGCTTCGGCGCGCGTTCGCACCGACTCGATTCCGCGCAGCGCGCGGATGCGTTCGGCCACGGCGGCGGAGTCGCTGCCGTTGGGCAGGTAGACGGTGGCGAACGAGCCGAGCGCGCCGTGGTGGACGACGTAAGGGTCGGTGATCGGCAGGATCACGCGCGCGACGGAAGCGCCGATCCATTGGTCGAGCAGGTCCTGCAGGTACACGACGTCGGGCGCCGAGTCCATCTTCGTCTTCGCGTTCATGCCGTGGTCCGCCGTGAGCACGATCGTGCAGCCCATGGCGTCGAGCTTGCCGAGGTAGCCGTCCATCATGCGATAGAACGCGTCGGCGCCGTCGGTTCCGGGAGCGTGCTTGTGCTGCACGTAGTCGGTGGTCGAGAGATACATCACGTCGGGGCGGCGTTCGTGCGACATCAGCTCGACGCCGGCCGCGAACACGAACTCCGAGAGCTCGGCGCTGTAGACGGAGGGCACCGGCATGCCGACGCGCTCGACGACGCCGTCGATGCCGTTCTCGTCCTCGCTCGCCTCGTCGGCCTTCTCGGCCGAGAAGCAGATGCCCTTCAGGCGGTGGCCGAGGAGCTTCCTCAGCTTGTCCTTGGCGGTGATCACGGCGACGAACTGGCCGGCGTTGGCGAGCTCGGCGAGGATCGTCGGCGCGCGCAGCCACTTCGGGTCGTTCATCATCACCTCTTCTCCGGAAGCGACGTCGAACAGGTAGTTGCCGCAGATGCCGTGCACCGAGGGCGGCGCGCCGGTGACGATCGACAGGTTGTTCGGGTTGGTGAAGCTAGGAATGACGCAGTCGGCGACGAGCGTCGTGCCGGTCGCGAGCACTTCCTTCAGCCACGGCACGTGGCCGTGCGCGACCGACTGGGCGATGTAGTCGGGCTCGCAGCCGTCGACGCAGACGACGACGGTGGGCTGGTGCGCGAGGGCGTAGGTGCGGCCGTTGACGGTGATCATCGCGCGGCCTTTTCCACCGCGGCGCCGGCGAGCGCGGCGGCGGGTCGTTGGTGGTTCTTGATCGTTCGCTCCTTGCTTTCCATGACGTGGTCGTACATCGCCCGTCCGGCCGCGTCGGCGTCGCCCGAGGCGATCGCCTTGACGATCTGGCGATGCTCGCCGGCCGAGATCGGCATCAGCCACCCATCCGCCAGGTTGAGGCGGCGAAACAGGCTCAGTTCCTTGATGAGCCTCCTGTAGATCGCCGTCAGCTTGCCGTTGCCGGCGAGCTCGACCAGGCGATCGTGGAAGCGCAGGTTGAGCAGGTGGTAGCGCGGCGCGTCCTTGGCCTTGACGGCCTGCTCCATCTGCTCGACCAGGCCGCGGACCTCCTTCAGCGCCGCCGGCGCGATCGAGACGGCCAGGCGCCGGCCGACGAGCTGGTCCATCGCCGCGCGCAGGTCGAAGATCTCGATCGCCTCTGCGACCGGCAGGTCGCGGACGAAGACGCCGCGGTTCTTCTCGGTGCGAACGAGGCCCGACTCGTCGAGCATGCGGAACGCCTCGCGCAACGGCCCGCGCGAGACGCCGAGGCGGGCGGCGAGCGCCATCTCGGTGAGCTTTTCGCCGGGACGAAGCTCGCCCGACAGGATCATCCGTTCGAGCTCGCCCTGGACGACGCTCGAGAGCGAGCTCGTCTGCAGAAGCGTGATGGTCGGGTGCGGCGCCGCGGCCGCGGCGAGGGCGGGCATCGGCGCAGTAGAAGCCATCGCGCGCCGATTGTCAACAATCTTCAAAAAACAGTTGACTTCGGTTTTCGCGCAGATGAGACTGCGCTGCGTCAGCCGCCGAGCCGTCACAGAACCGGCATAGGCTTTGCACACGGATCGGCGCTGATCGATCCGATCCTCACACCAGACATCAGGGAGATGCGCATGATTTCGGCCTCACTCAAAGCGCTGTTCGGCGCAGCCCTCGTCGCGCTCGCGGCGAGCGCATCGGCGCAGAAGACCCAGCTCACGGTCTACACGGCGCTCGAGACCGACCAGATCAAGGCCTACGAGGCCGGCTTCACGAAGCAGAACCCGAACATCGAGCTGAAGTGGGTCCGCGATTCGACCGGCGTCATCACCGCCAAGCTGCTCGCCGAGAAGGCGAACCCGCAGGCCGACGTCGTCATGGGCGTGGCGGCGTCGAGCCTCGCCCTGCTCGATACCCAAGGGATGCTGGTGCCGTACGCGCCGATCAACCTCGACGCGATCATGGCGAGCTATCGCGACAAGAAGAGCCCGCCGGCGTGGTGGGGCATGGACGTCTGGGGCGCGACGGTCTGTTTCAACACGGTCGAGGCGCAGAAGAAGGGCATCCCCAAGCCCGAGACCTGGAAGGACCTGACCAAGCCGATCTACAAGGGCCAGGTCGTGATGCCGAACCCGGCGTCGTCGGGCACTGGCTACTTCGACGTCACGGCCTGGCTCACGCTCTGGGGCGACCAGAACGGCAAGGGCGGCGGCTGGAAGTACATGGACGCGCTGCACGAGAACATCGCCCAGTACACGCACTCGGGCTCCAAGCCTTGCAACATGGCCGCGGCCGGCGAGTACGTCGTCGGCATCTCGTTCGAGTACCGCGCCAACAGCAACAAGGCCAAGGGCGCGCCGATCGACCTGGTGTTCCCGAAGGAAGGCCTCGGGTGGGACCTCGAGGCGTTCGGAATCCACAAGGGCACCAAGAAGCTCGAGGCGGCGCAGAAGCTCGCCGATTGGGCGTCGAGCAAGGACGCGATGCTGCTCTACGGCAAGAACTTCGCGATCACCGCGCAGCCGGGCGTCGCCGCGCCGCTCGCCAACGTCCCGGCCGACTACGAGAAGCGCCTCGTCAAAATGGACTTCAAGGCTGCCGCCGACAGCCGCGAGCGCGTCCTCGCGGAGTGGAGCAAGCGCTACGACAGCAAGTCCGAGCCGAAGAAATAGGTCGTCGCCAGTGGCGGACTACCTCCGCCTCGAAGGGATCCGCAAGTCGTTCGGGACGTTCGAGGCGCTCAAGGACATCGACCTGGCGATCACCCAGGGCGAGTTCGTCTGCTTCCTCGGCCCGTCGGGGTGCGGCAAGACGACGCTGCTGCGCATCATCGCCGGCCTCGAGACGCAGACCGCCGGCCGCATCCTGCAGGGCGAGCGCGACATCTCGGTGCTGCCGCCGGCCGAGCGCGACTACGGCATCGTCTTCCAGTCGTACGCGCTCTTTCCCAATCTCTCGGTCGCCGACAACGTCGCCTACGGCCTCGTCAATCGCAAGGTCGCCAAGGCGACGGTCGCCGCACGCGTCGACGAGTTGCTGAAGCTGGTCGGCCTGCCCGGCAGCGGCGCCAAGTTCCCGGCCCAGCTGTCGGGCGGGCAGCAGCAGCGGATCGCGCTCGCACGCGCGCTTGCCACGTCGCCCGGGCTGCTCCTGCTCGACGAGCCGCTGTCGGCGCTCGACGCGCTCGAGCGGGTCCGTCTGCGCGGCGAGATCCGCTCGCTGCAGAGGAAGCTCGGCGTGACGACGATCATGGTCACGCACGACCAGGAAGAGGCGCTCTCGGTCGCCGACCGAATCGTCGTCATGAACCATGGCGTGATCGAGCAGATCGGCACGCCGATGACGATCTACCGCGACCCGGCGACGCCGTTCGTCGCCGACTTCGTCGGCAAGATCAACGTGTTGTCGGGGCGCCTTCATCCCGGCCGCGACCTGCGCATCGGCACGAGCCGGTTCGCGTGCGAGCACGACACCGCCGCCGAGCGTGACGTCAAGATCTACCTGCGGCCCGAGGATGTCCTCGCCCGGCCGATTTCGCCCGGCGACGCCAACGTCTTCGATGGCGCGATCGACAAGATCGAGTTCCTCGGCTCGTACTGCCTCGTGCGCGTCAACGCCGAGGCGATGGGCGCGCAGCCGATCACCGTCTACCTCTCGCTCAACTTCCTCGCCGAGCAGGGCCTCGAGGTCGGCAGCCGCCTGCCGCTGAAGCTCCTGCCCGAGCGGATGCGTTTCTTCTAGTCGAGCCGCCGTCGGGTCGTTGTTGGTGTCCGCCGTCCTCACCGCTCCTTCGACGCGCGCGCTGCGCCAGCGCGCGCACTGGAGCGACCGGATCGCGCACGCGACGCTGCTCGCCGTCGTCGTCGTCCTCGTCGTCTTCCTGGCGTTGCCGCTGGCCACCATCCTCGCCAAGGCGCTGCAGGACAAGGAAGGCGCCTTCGTCGGCCTCGCCAATTTCGCCGGCTACCTCGGCAACCCGGCGCTGCTGCAGTCGTTCGTCAACAGCGTCTGGGTGGCCGCGCTCGTCACCGTCGTCACCGTGCCGCTCGCGTTCGGTTTCGCCTACGCGCTCGCGCGAAGCTGCATCCCGGCCAAGGGCATGTTCCGGACGATCGCGCTGATCCCGTTGCTGGCGCCGACTCTTCTCTCGGCCATCTCGCTGATCTACTGGTTCGGCAACCAGGGAGTCGCCAAGGGGCTCGTCACCGCGCTCGGCTTCGAGAACATCTACGGCGCGCCGGGGATCGTCGTCGCCGAGTGCTTCGCCGTCTTCCCGCACGCGCTCATGATCCTGCTCAGCGCCCTGGCGCTCGCCGACGCGCGCCTCTACGAAGCTGCCGACGCGCTCGGCACCTCGACGCGGCGCAAGTTCTTCACGATCACGCTGCCGGGCGCGAAGTACGGCCTGATCTCGGCAGCGCTGGTCGCCTTCACCCTCGTGATGACCGACTTCGGCATTCCGAAGGTGATCGGCGGCAACTTCAACATGCTCGCCACCGACGTCTTCAAGCTCGTCATCGGCCAGCAGGACTTCCAGCGCGGCGCGGTCGTCGGCCTGCTGCTGCTGACGCCGGCGGTGCTCACCTTCGGCATCGACTGGCTGGTGCAGAGGAAGCAGACGGCGATGCTGACGGCGCGCGCCGTGCCGCTCCGGCCGCAGTCTTCGCGCGGCTTCGACGCGCTGATGCTCGGCTACGTCGGCCTCGTCAGCGCGCTCATGCTGGCGATGCTCGGCATGGCGATCTTCGCCTCGTTCGCGACCTACTGGCCGTACAACCTGGCGCCGAGCTGGAAGCACTACACGATGGGCTTTGTCGATGCCGAGGTCGGCGATGCGTTCCTCAACAGCTTGAAGCTCGCCGCGGGGACGGCGTTCTTCGGCACCATCGTCGTCTTCGTCGGCGCCTACATGCTCGAGAAGACGCGCGGCGCAGACGCATTGCGGCCGCTCGTGCGGCTGCTGGCGATGTTGCCGATGGCGGTGCCCGGCCTGGTCCTCGGCCTCGGCTACATCTTCTTCTTCAACGCGCCCGGCAATCCTTTGCACGGCCTCTATCAGACGCTCGCGCTGCTCGTGATCTGCACGATCGTCCACTTCTACACGACCGGTCACCTGACGGCGGTGACGGCGCTGAAGTCGCTCGACGCCGAGTTCGAGGCGGTGAGCGCGTCGCTCAAGGTGCCGTTCTTCAAGACCTTCTGGCGCGTCACCCTGCCGATCTGCACGCCGACGCTGATCGACATCGCCCGCTACTTCTTCATCAACGCGATGACGACGATCTCGGCGGTGGTCTTCCTCTACTCGCCGGAGACGAAGGTCGCGGCGATCGCGATCCTCAACCTCGACGAGGCCGGCGAGGCCGGCGCGTCGGCGGCGTGCGCCGTCCTCATCACCGCCGGCTCGACCGTCGTGACGCTGCTCTTCATCGCGCTCGGCGCCTGGGTCGAGCGGAGCACGCAGGCGTGGCGGCGCACCGAAGGCCGCTGAGCCCGCCCCTGACACGACCACGATCACGGAGACGACACCGATGGCGCGCGACGCGATCCTCCTCACCCCGGGCCCGCTGACGACGACCGAGCGCACCAAGCGCGCGATGCTGCGCGACTGGGGCTCGTGGGATTCGTCGTTCATCGCCGTCACCGCCGAGCTGCGCCGCCAGCTGCTCGCGATCGTGCACGGCGAGGAATCGCACGTCGTCGTGCCGCTCCAGGGCAGCGGCACCTTCGCGGTCGAGGCCGCGGTGGCGACGATCGTGCCGAAGAGCGGCCACGTCCTCGTTCTCGACAACGGCGCGTACTGCAAGCGGCTCGGGCGCCTGGCGACGCTGATGGGCCGAAGGACGACGATCCTGGGCCGCGCCGAAGACGTCCCGGTATCCGCCGACGAGCTCGATGCCGCGCTGCGCGCCGACGCCAGCATCACCCACGTCGGCTTCATCCACTGCGAGACCGGTACCGGCGTCCTCAACCCGATGCAGGCGGTCGCCGACGCTTGCGCGCGCCACGGCAAGGGCCTGATCGTCGACGCGATGAGCTCGTTCGCGGCGCTGCCGATCGACGCGCGCGAGGTGCGCTTCGACGCGCTCGTCGCCGCCAGCGGCAAGTGCCTCGAAGGCGTTCCCGGGATGGGCTTCGTCTTCGTCCGCAACGACGTGATCGACGGCGCCGCGGGCAACTCGCATTCGCTCGCGATGGACCTGCACGACCAGCACGTCTACATGGAAAGGACCGGCCAGTGGCGCTTCACGCCACCGACCCACGTCGTCGCCGCGCTCGCCGAAGCGGTGCGTCAGTTCGTCGAGGAGGGCGGCCAGCCGGCGCGGCTCGCGCGCTATTCGGCGAATTGCGCCGCGCTCGTCGACGGGATGAAGGCGCTCGGCTTCGTGCCGTTCCTCGCGCCCGAGATCCAGGCGCCGATCATCGTCACCTTCCATGCGCCGGCGGATCCGGCGTACGACTTCAAGCGCTTCTACGAGGCCGTGAAGGCGCGCGGCTTCATCCTCTATCCCGGCAAGCTCACCCAAGTCGAGACGTTCCGGGTCGGCTGCATCGGCGCGATCGGACCGGCGGAGATGAAGGAAGCGGTCGCCGCGGTCGCCGGCGCGATGAAGGAGCTCGGCATCGGCAGCGCGGCGCCGGCACGCGGCTGACGCAAACCGCTCAGAATCAGGACATGACGACCCCCACGCCCGAGCATCCCGCCCTCACCGCCGTTCGCAAGAGCGGCAGCAGCAAGGTCAAGGTCGCGGTCAGCGACATCGACGGCATCCTGCGCGGCAAGTACCTGCACATCGACAAGTTCCTCGGCGCCGCCGAGCCGGCGCCGGCGGGGGGCTTCGGCTTCTGCGACGTCGTCTTCGGCTGGGACGTCGCCGACCAGACCTACGACAACGCGCAGCTCACCGGCTGGCAGCACGGCTTTCCCGACGCGCTTGCCCGCCTCGATCTGGCGACGCAGCGCTGCGTGCCGTGGGACGGCAACGTGCCTTTCTTCCTCGGCGAGTTCGTCAACCCGGACCACACGCCGTCGCCGATCTGCCCGCGCCAGACGCTCAAGCGCGTCCTCGCGCGCGCCGGGAAGATGGGCTTCTCGGTGATGGCCGGGATGGAGTTCGAATGGTTCAACTTCCTCGAGACGCCGCAGACCTGGGCCGCCAAGTGCGGCGTCAACCCGGAGACGATCACGCCGGGGATGTTCGGCTACTCGCTGCTGCGAATGAACCACGGCCGCGGCTTCATGAATGCGCTGATGGACGAGATGCTCGCCTTCGGCGTGCCGATCGAGGGCCTGCACACCGAGACCGGGCCCGGCGTCTACGAAGTCGCGATCGCCTTCGGCGAGGCGCTCGAGCAGGCCGACCGCGCGATCCTGTTCAAGACCGGCGCCAAGGAGATCGGCGCGCGCTTCGGCGTCATGCCGAGCTTCATGGCGAAGTGGAATGCAGCCTACCCCGGCTGCAGCGGCCACATCCACCAGAGCCTGAAGGAAGGCAAGGACGGCAAGACCAATCTCTTCCACGACGCCAAGTCGGAGCGGAAGATGAGCCCGCTATTCGAGAGCTACGTCGCCGGCCAGGTCGCCTGCCTGATGGAATTCGCGCCGATGTTCTGGCCGACGATCAACAGCTACAAGCGCCTCGTCGACGGCTTCTGGGCCCCCGTCAAGCCGACCTGGGGAATCGACAACCGGACCGCGAGCTTCCGCGTCCTCGCTGGCAGCCCGAAGGCGACGCGGCTCGAGACGCGCTGCCCCGGCGCCGACGTCAATCCCTACCTCGCGATGGCGGCGGTGATCGCAGCCGGCCTGCAGGGCGTCGAGAAGGGACTGAAGCTCGGCGCGCCGATCACGGGAACGAACGAGGGCTCGGACGACATTCCGCGCGCGCCGCGGACGCTGATCGAGACGACGCGAATCTTCAAGGCGTCCGACATCGCCCGCGACTGGCTCGGCGACGCCTTCGTCGACCACTTCGCCGCCACGCGCGACTGGGAATGGCGTCAGTGGCTCGACGGCGTCACCGACTGGGAATTGAAGCGCTACTTCGAAATCATCTGAGTCGAGATCCTCCGAGCATGGCCATCACGAAGTTCTCCTTCCCGACGACGATCCACTTCGGTCCCGGCGCGAGGAAGCTCGTCGGCGCGCATCTCGCCGAGCGCGGCCTGAAGCGCCCGCTCGTCGTCACCGACAAGGGCCTCGCGGCGCTGCCGATCGTCGCCGAGCTCATGTCCGACCTCGCTGCGGCCGGTCTGCAGCCGGCGCTCTTCGGCGGCGTCTTCGGCAACCCGACGGCGAGCCAGGCGATGGCCGGTGCGGCGGCGTTCCGTGGCCACCGCGCCGACGCGGTCGTCGGCATCGGCGGCGGCGCGGCGCTCGACGTCGCCAAGATCGTCGGCGTCATCGCCACCTCGGGCGGCGAGGCGCTCGAATACGCCTACGACCATCCGAAGGTGCGGGCTATCGGCGCCGACGTGCCGTGGTTCGTCGCCCTGCCGACGACCTCGGGCACCGGCAGCGAGGTCGGCCGCAGCTCGGTCATCAGCGAGGACGACACCCACATCAAGCGGATCGTCTTCTCGCCGAACATCCTCGCCAGGGTCGTTTTCGCCGACCCCGAGCTCACGCTCGGCCTGCCGCCGGCGGTGACGGCGGCGACCGGCATGGACGCGCTCACCCACAACGTCGAGAGCTACCTGTCGCCGGCGTACCACCCGCTCTGCGACGGCATCGCCTTGGAAGGCACGCGAATCGCCGCGCGCGCGCTCGCCGCCGCGGTGCGCGAGCCGGGCAACCTGCGGGCGCGGGCCGACATGATGATGAGCTCGATGATGGGCGCGATCGCGTTCCAGAAGGATCTCGGCGCCGTCCACTCGTGCGCGCACGCGCTCGGCACCGTCTGCGACCTGCACCACGGCCTCGCCAACGCGCTGATGATCGACACCGTTCTCGCCTGGAACGTGGTCGCCGCGCCGGCCAAGTTCGAGGAGCTCGCGCACGTCGTCGGCGCGAGCGGCGGGGCGGAGGGCTTCCTCGCCTGGCTGCGCGACCTGAAACGAACGATCGGCATCGCGCCCAACCTCTCGGCGGTCGGCGTCAAGCGCGAGTCGATCCCGCGCCTGGTCGAGATCGCCACGGCCGACATCTGCCACCAGACCAATCCGCAGCCGGTCACGTCGGCGGACTTCGCGCGTCTCTTCGCGCAGGCGATGTGATGGCGGAGCGCGTCAAGGTCGGCATCTCGGCGTGCTTCTTCCACGCCGACGCGACACGGCCGATCTTCACCGGCAAGACGCTGCAGTACGTCGAGCAGTCGATCGCCCACTGGGTGATGTCGAGCGGCGCGATCGCGGTGATGATCCCGAGCCCGGCCGGCGACACGCAGAAGGGCGACGTCGCGCTAGGCGACTACGCCGACTGGCTCGACGCGCTCGTCCTCGAAGGCGGCTCCGACGTCTCGCCGACGAGCTACGGCGAGACGCCGCTGCAGCCCAAGTGGAGCGGCGACCGCGTCCGCGACGACTACGAGCGCGGCCTGCTCGCCGCGTTCGCCGAGCGCGGCAAGCCGGTGCTCGGCGTCTGTCGCGGCCTGCAGCTGATGAACGTCGCGTTCGGCGGCACGCTGCTGCAGGACAT
>JADGRJ010000238.1 GCA_017881025.1 Rhizobacter sp.
CCCCGAGTTCCTGGAACCTCGGCGCACCGCCGAGAAGGCACTGACCGCGGTCATCCAGGAAGCCTACGTCCAGGGCATCTCCACCCGCTCGGTGGACGAGCTGGTCAAGGCACTCGGCATGAGCGGCGTGTCCAAGAGCCAGGTGTCTCGGCTGTGCGGCGAACTCGACGAACGCGAGGGCGCGTTCCTGAACCGCCCGATCGAAGGCGACTGGCCATACCTGTGGATCGACGCCACCTATGTCAAGACCCGTGAGGTCGGTCGCATCGTGAGCGTGGCCGTGATAGTGGCGGTGGGCGTCAATACCGACGGCCAACGCGAGGTGCTCGGCCTGAAGGCCGGGCACTCGGAGGCCGAGCCGTTCTGGACCGAGTTCCTGCGCAGCCTGAACCGCAGAGGTCTGCGCGGTGTCAAGCTCGTCATCAGCGACAGCCACGAGGGCATCAAGGCGGCAACCTCCAAGGTCTTCAAAGCCACCTGGCAGCGCTGCCGGGTGCACTTCATGAGGAACGCCCTGGCGCACGCCGGCAAGACGCAGCGGCGCATGGTCAGCGCGGCCATCGGCACGGTGTTCGTGCAGGAGTCGGCCGACGCGGCTCGAACGCAGTGGCGATCGGTGGCCGATCAGCTTCGAGGCAAGTTCCCCAAGCTCGGTGCGCTGATGGACGAGGCGGAGAACGACGTGCTCGCGTTCATGACCTTCCCTCGTGCGCACTGGACCCAGATCTACAGCACGAATCCGCTCGAACGGCTCAACGCCGAGATCAAGCGGCGCACCAACGTCGTCGGCATCTTCCCCAATGACGCGTCCATCACCAGACTCGTCGGCGCCATGATGCTCGAGCAAAACGACGAGTGGAGTCTCAACCGTCGCTACATGCAGCTTGAGGGCCTGCAAACCCTCAGCGATACTGTTCCCACTCGGCTGTCCGCTGTGGCTCGCTGAGTACCGCGCATCTCAGCTCTTCCGGGCTGGGGACTTACACCATGCGCTGGGACACGACCGCAAGCTGCTCTCCGCGATCAGAACAACGTCGAATAGAGCGCTTGCACGCGCCCTGGCCAACGTAGCCAAAACGTAGCCAACCGAGTGACCCGAACGCTCCGCCAGACTCTTCAAGGCTCCTCATTTCCCTCGTGCGCGTGTCCGTAGCCAGGTGCTAGGGGAGGGTGAGGAGCGTCTCTTAATCCGTAGGTCGAGCGTTCGAGTCGCTCAGGGCCCACCAGTGAAGATGACGGCTAGCAGGTTTGCGCCTGCTAGCCGTTTGTCGTTCAGCGAAGGTCGGCGTCATCGGGCGGGTCTGGATTCCCGACCGGCGCTTCGGGAAACGTCTACCCGGCGTTGACTTGCGCGGCCCAGGCCGCCGTGATCTCGCGATGCAGCGGCGGCAGCGTCAGGACTCGCTCGCGCGCTTGCGGGTCACCGATGTGCCGCACCATGTCGTCCAGCGCGTTCTTGGCCAGCGTCAATTGACTCGCCGCGCGCGCATCCCCGGCGGCACGGAGCACGCGCCAGGCCGCCATGCGCGCCGCCAGGCCGAAGTTCGATGCGAGCAGCCCGGTCGAGGCCTCGAGCGCCGGCATTTCGGCCTCCAGCAGGGCCATCGCCCGCGAGAGGTCGCCTTCGGCGCGCCAGGTGTCGGCGATCAGCAGCCGACTGGCACGCATGTCGTATTCGAGATCGGGATTCGCATAGGCATCGTGCGCGCGCTGGTGCAGCGCGCGCGCTTCGGAATGGCGGCCGGCCGCCGCCAGCGCGGCCCCGGCGACGCCGAGCGCGAAACCCTCGTGCTGGCCGATGCCGAGTTTCGCCATCGCTGCGGCGCCTTCCTGGGCCAGTGCCGCTGCATCGTCGAGCCGGCCCTCGAGCAGCGCGATCTCGCCGCGCTTCGTGGGCACCGCCGCCAGCAGCACCACCTGGCCGATGCGGTGTGCCATTTCGGCCATCGCTTCGGTGTGCTCGCGTGCCAGTGGCAGGTCGCAGAGGCGCAGCGCCACCACGACGATCCAGTCGTGGCAGCCGCAGGCGTCCCGCAGGTGATGGCCTGCCCGGGCCATCGCGAGTGCCTCGCGGAGGCCGGCGAGCGCCGCATCCAGCTCGTTCTTTTCCAGCAAGACGGTCGAAACCATCGTCAGCAGCATCGGCACGAAATAGTCGTCGCGCGGATGCTTCATCTCGACGGCAGCACGCCGCGCCCAATGCAGCCCGCGACGAAAGCGCGCTTCGGATTCATCGACGAGACCGCGCTGCAGCAGCAGCCACCCGAGCTCGCCGCAGGCCAGGGCTGCCGCTCGGGCGTGCTCGCAGCGCTCGGCCACCTCGATCGCCTGCCCGGCCAGCACCTCCGCGCGCGCGAGATCCCCCACGCGGTCGGCGTGCAGCGCCTGGCTGGCCAGCACTCCGGCCCGCATCGCATCGTCGTCCAGCGATTCGGCGAGCCTCGACCCGGCCTCCAGCGCGCGTGCCTGCAGCATGCGGTCGCCGATGAGGTCGGCCGTCGATGCCTGGAGCTCGTGGATATCGGCGCGCCGTCGATCGTCGAGTTCGGGCATCGCCAGAAGGCGCTCGAGCACCGCCAGCGCCATCGAGTTGGCAAAACGATCCTTGGCCGCCCGCGCGGCGCGCTCGAGCCAGTCGATGGCGCGCGCCGTGTCGCCGGCACGCTGGTAGTGGTCGGCCGCGAGCGCCAGATACTCGGCCGTGCGGTCGCCGACGCGTTCGGCCAACCACGATGCAGCGCGCGCGTGGCCGCTTCGCCGTTCGGCCTTGAGCAGCGTGTCGTAGGTGACCTGGTGCAGCAGGTGGTGGTGGAAGTTCTCTTCGCGCGTGCCCTCGAAAGCGCTCTCCGGCCGCGCTTGCACCATCGCCTTGTCGCGCAGCGCTGGCAGGGCCTGGGTGGCGTCGGCGTCCAGCGCGCTCAGCGCCTCGTCCCAGAACACCGGGCCGACGATGCTCGCCGCTTGCAGCGCGCGCCTTTCGGCGGACGCCAACGCGTCCAGCCGCGCCTGCAGCACGCCGACCAACGTGCCGGGAATACGCGCGCCAACCAGCCGCTCGGGCCGCACGCGCCAGGGTTCGGTCGCCGTGTCGATGACGCCGTCGTCGATCAGCATCAGCACCAGTTCCTCGGCGTAGTACGGGTTGCCTTCGGCCTGCGCGTCGAGTTGGAACAGCAAGGCTCCCGGCAGGTCCGCCACGCGCTGCAGCAGCGTTCGCATCAGCGTCTGTCGTTCGGACGCCGACAACGGGGCCAGGGTAAGCGTTTCATGGCGCTCCCAACCCCGACCCCAGTCGGCGCGCCGCTCGAGCAGAGCGGGACGCGCCGCCAGCACGAGCAGCAGCGGCAGCTCGAAGCGCTCGCGCAGTTGCAAGAGCGCATCCAGCGATGCTTCGTCGGCCCATTGCAGATCGTCCAGCAGCACCACCACCGGCGAACCGTCGCTTGCCGCCAGGCGCTGCAGCCAGGTCGCGAACGCGGCGAGCGCGCCGTCTCGCAGCAGGCGCGCGTCGCGCACGAAGCCCGCCAGGCGCGGGCTGGCCGAGAAGTCCAGGCCGATCAGCTGGCCCAGCATTTCCGCCTGGCGCAGCGCGGCTTCCTCGCCGTCGGCGGCGAAAAAAGGCTGCAGCCCTTGCACGAATCGCAGGCGGGCAGCGTCGGCGCCGTCGCTGTCGGCGATCTGCAGCCGCCACGCCAGCATGTCCCGCAGCAGGCCATAGGGCTGCTGCGTGCTGCCCGGTTGCGACCGGCCCAGCACCAGCCAGCAGCGCTGCGCGTGCAGATCGAGACGATGCTGCAACTCGTGCAGCAGCCGGCTCTTGCCCAGGCCGGCGTCGGCGATCAGCGTCGCCGACTGCAGGCCGCCGCCGGCTGCGGTGCGCTCGAAGGCAGCCAGCAGCCGCGCCAGTTCGGCCTCGCGGCCGACGAGTGCCGTCTCGATGTCGCCGATGCCGCGGCCGGCCACCCGGAATGCGCGTGGCCGTGCCGCCAGCACGAGGTAGGTGGCCAGCGGCTCGTCCTGGCCCTTGACCTGCAGCGGTGGCTGCGCCTGCACCTCGAAGACGCCGCGCACCTGACGCCAGGTGTCGTGGCTGATGCGCAAGGCGCCGACCGGCGCGCTCTGCTCCATGCGCGCCGCAATGTTCACGGTGAAGCCGCGGATCGTGCCTTCCTCGTCGACACCGCCGCCGAGCAGCACCTGCCCGGTGTGGGCGCCGACGCGAACGTCGAAGCCGGCCACCCCGTGTTCGAGCTGTACCTTCGCGGCATGCTCGCGCGCCGCCGCCAGCAATGCCAGGCCCGCGCGCACCGCGCGTTCGGCATCGTCTTCGCGAGCCCGGTCGGCACCGAAGGCCGCGAGCACGCTGTCGCCGGCGTACTGAAGCACGCGCCCGCCGTGTTCGTCGATCACGGCGGCAAAGCGCTTCAACGCGCCGTCCATCACGTCGAGCAGGTCTTCGGGGTCGAGCCGCCGCGTCAGCGCCGTCGAGCCCACCACGTCCAGGAACAGCACCGTGACCTGGCGTCTTTGCGGTGCCGCGGGGGTGGAGTGGGCATCGCTCACCGACGGATTATCCCTGCCACTCCGCTCTGATAACGTGCCTCGCATGAGCCGGCCGCATCCTGAAGATGCTCACGCATCGCGGCGCGCTGGTCGACAACGGCCTCGGCACCGCGCCTAGGCCGTTCGTCTTTCTGATCGGTTTCGGTTCGGTCGATCGTGTCGATTGTTGAGGCCGATCAATGCCGCCACCAAGCGGTGAAGTAGCTTGTCTCCCGGTGGGTGTGGATGGCGATCGTCGGTGGAGTCTGCAGAGGCGGCCGATGCCGTCGCGGGCGGGGTGAAGCATCCACTTGGCTTCTCGTGAAGGAGACCTCGATGCGTACCCAAGCTGGATCCGGCGTCGCCTGGGCGCTGCTGCCGGCGATCGTGTTGTTCGCCACGCTCTCGGCTTTCAGCGGGGCAGCCGATGCCCAGCGCAAGGAACGACAGGGCAAGGAGGTGGTCGATGCTGCCTGCAGCTCGTGCCACGCCACGGGGAAGGACAAATCCCCCCGGATCGGCGACGCCAAGGCCTGGGCCGGCCGGGCGTCGCAAGGCCTGACCGCACTGACCGACCACGCGCTCAAGGGAATCCGCAACATGCCGGCCCACGGTGGCAGCGCCGGTGTCAGCGACATCGAGATCGAACGCGCCATCATCTACATGGTCAACCGGTCGGGTGGGCAGTGGGTCGAGCCGGTGGGCGGCGCCACGCCGGCGGTCTTGCGCACCAGCGAGACGATCGTCCAGGCCCAGTGCGCCAAGTGCCACCAGACCGGGCTCGACGGCGCGCCGAAGATCGGCGACCGCCCCGCCTGGACGCCTCGCCTGCAGAAGGGGCTCGACCCCTTGGTGGCGTCGGCAATCCATGGCCATGGGCCGATGCCGGCGCGCGGCGGACTGCCCGACCTCAGCGACCAAGAGATCCGGGGTGCGATCGTCTACATGTTCAACTACGGGCTGCCGGTCATCCCGCCGCCGCCACCGGCCCGGCCGGCCGATCCGCGCCACAAAGTCGTCTCGGGCACCGACATCTACCTCGGCATGAGGCCGGCCGAGGCCATGCGGGCGGCGCAGGCCCAGGCGGAGAAGGCCGGTGCGGAAAAGGTCGACATCCCCTCGGGCAAGGGCTACTACCACCTCAACATCTCCCTGGCCGACAACAAGTCGCAGGTGCCGGTGACCGATGCCGAGGTGAAGGTGCGGGTCTCCGACGGGGTGACCACCGAGAGCAAGGCGCTCGGCCTGGTGGCGGCCAACAACACCGTGAGCTATGGCAACTACTTCCGCTTCTCGAGCGGCAGCTCCTACAACATCACGACCGAGATCCGGCGCCCGGGCGTGGCCGGCACGATCCAGGTGAAGTTCGAATTCAAGGCTCCGTAGCGCCTGCCGATCGCAGGACACCCCCCGGCCGCGGCCGCCAAGTTGCAGCTCGTGCTCGACATGGGGGAGCTGCCCCCTGTTCGCGCCTCGGCGTCAGCCCCAGACCTCGTGCGCAACCTCGACCACGCGCTCGAGCTTGCGCCACTGGTCGTCCTGCGAGAGCGCGTTGCCGTGGTGCGTGCTCGAAAAGCCGCATTGCGGCGACAGGCACAGGCGCTCGAGCGGGACGAATCGCGCGGCCTCGTCGATGCGGCGCTTCAGCGCCTCCTTCGATTCG
>JADGRJ010000239.1 GCA_017881025.1 Rhizobacter sp.
GCATCTCGACGTCTTCGCCAATCCGAATCCGGAGCGCGACTACCTGATCCAGTTCGTCGTTCCCGAGTTCACCTGCAACTGCCCGCTCACGGGGCAGCCCGACTTCGCCCACTTCACGATCGACATGGTGTGCGACAAGCTCTGCATCGAGCTGAAGAGCCTGAAGCTGTACTTCTGGAGCTTCCGCGAGGTCGGCGCCTTCCACGAGGCGGTGACCAACATGATCGTCGATGCGATCGTCGCCGCGACGAAGCCGCGCTTCGTTCGCATCGCGGCACGCTGGAACGTTCGCGGCGGCATCTACACCAACGTCGTCGCCGAGCATCGCAAGAAGGGATGGAGCCCGGCGCCCGCGGTCGCGCTGCCGTCAACGACGAATCCGGCCACGCCCTCGTGATGTGGGCAAAAGTGCCGGGCGCGACCGGGACGCCGGTGGCCCGCGGGCGACCCGCTCCCTACAATGCGGGCGGTCGCTGCACAAGGGGCGACGCGGCCGCGCAGGACGTCGCCTTCGACCTCACCCTCCTTTCTTCATGACCCACCCGCTGCAAAGCACCATCGACCTCGCCTGGGAAGCGCGGGCCTCGCTCGCACCCGGCAACAGCCCGGAGATCCGCGCCGCGGTCGATCAGGTGATCGCCGGCCTCGACGCCGGCGAGATCCGGGTCGCCGAGCGGCAAGGCGTCGGTGAGTGGACCGTCAACCAGTGGGTCAAGAAGGCGGTGCTGCTCAGCTTTCGCCTGAGCGAGAACCGGATGATGGAGGCCGGCGACCTCGCCTTCTTCGACAAGGTCGAGCCCAAGTTCTCGGCCGGCAGCGTTGCGGCGCTTCGCGCGAGCGGCGTCCGCGTCGTTCCGCCCGCGGTCGCGCGGCGCGGCTCGTACCTCGCCAGGAACGTGGTGCTGATGCCGAGCTTCGTCAACATCGGCGCCTACGTCGACGAAGGCACGATGGTCGACACCTGGGTCACCGTCGGCTCGTGCGCGCAGATCGGCAGAAACGTCCACCTCTCGGGCGGCGTCGGCATCGGCGGCGTGCTCGAGCCGATGCAGGCCAACCCGACGATCATCGAGGACAACTGCTTCATCGGCGCGCGCTCGGAGATCGTCGAGGGCGTGATCGTCGAGGAGAACTCGGTGATCTCGATGGGCGTCTACATCAGCCAGAGCACCAAGATCTACGACCGCGCGACCGGCCAGGTGAGCTACGGCCGGATCCCGGCGGGCTCGGTCGTCGTCAGCGGCAACCTGCCCGCGGCCGACGGCAGCCACAGCCTCTATTGCGCGGTCATCGTCAAGCGCGTCGATGCGCAGACGCGGGCCAAGACGAGCATCAACGAACTGCTGCGAAGCTGAAAGGTTGCGGATGAGCGCCGGCAACATGGAACGAGTCCTGCGGCTGATGTCCGAGAAGGGCGCATCCGACGTCTACCTCTCGGCCAGCTCGCCGATCCTGATCAAGATCAACGGCCAGCTGCTGCAGCTTTCCGACCAGCCGCTCACCCACGCGCAGCCGCGCCAGCTGCTCGCCGAGCTCTTGACTCCGAGCCAGCTCGAGGAGCTCGAGGACACCGGCGAGCTCAACGTCGGCGTCGGCCTCGCCGGCGTCGGCAGCTTCCGCCTCTCCGGCTTCAAGCAGCGCGGAACGATCGCCGCCGTCTTCCGCTGCATCCCGTTCGAGATCCCGACGCTCGAGAGCCTCAACGTGCCGTCGATCCTGAGCACCCTCGTGCTCGAGAAGCGCGGCCTGATCCTGATGGTCGGCGCGACCGGTGCCGGCAAGAGCACGACGCTCGCGGCGATGCTCGAGCAGCGCAACCAGCAGATGGCCGGCCACATCCTCACCATCGAGGACCCGATCGAGTTCCTGTTCAACAACAAGAAGTCGGTCGTCAACCAGCGCGAGGTCGGCCGCGACACGCAGACCCTGCAGGTCGGCCTGAAGACGGCGCTGCGCCAGGCGCCCGACCTGATCATGATCGGCGAGATCCGCGACCGCGAGACGATGACCGCGGCGATCTCGTACGCGCTCTCGGGCCACCTCGTGCTGTCGACGCTGCACGCCAACAACAGCTACCACGCGCTCGGCCGGATCCTCTCGTTTTACACGCCGGAAGCGCGGCCGGCGCTGCTCGCCGACCTGGCGGCTGGCCTGCGCGCCATCGTCTCGCAGCGGCTCGTCCGCAGCGTCGCCGGCGGCCGCATGCCGGCGGTCGAGGTGCTGCTCAACACCAAGCTGATCCAGGAGCTGATCGAGCGCGGCGACTTCAGCGGCATCAAGGAAGCGATGGAGAAGTCGCTCGCCGAAGGCTCGCAGACCTTCGAGCAGGACCTGGCGCGGATGATCGAGAACAACATCATCACGCGCGACGAGGGCCTCGCCTACGCCGACTCGCCGACCAACCTGATGTGGCGCCTGCAGAACGACATGACGCCGGTGTCGCGGATCGTGCCGAAGAAGGAAGACGACAGCGACCAGCCGAGCTTCACCGAGATCACGATAGACGTACGGCCCGAGGAAGTCGTCGGCGTGTCGCCCAACGTGCGCCGGTTCTGAACCGAGCGCGAGCGCCTCCCGGAACGCTTGCGCCGATGGCGGCGACGCTTGATCTCGCCGAGCAGCTGATCGCCTGCCGCTCGGTGACGCCCGAAGACGGCGGCTGCCAGGCGCTCATCGCCGCCCGCCTCGAGCCGCTCGGCTTCGCCTGCACGTCGCTGCCGTTCGGCCCCGACGCGGCCAGAGTCAGCAACCTGTGGGCGATCCGGCGCGGCTCATCGCCCGGAGGCAAGCTGCTCGTCTTCGCCGGCCACACCGACGTCGTCCCGACCGGGCCGCTTTCCGCGTGGTCGAGCGACCCGTTCACCCCGACCCGTCGCGGAGGTGTCCTGTACGGTCGCGGCGCCGCCGACATGAAGAGCTCGATCGCGGCGATGGTCGTCGCCGCCGAGGAATTCGTCGCCGCCGCGCCGGCGCACGCGGGCAGCGTCGCGCTGCTCATCACGAGCGACGAGGAGGGCCCGTCGCTCGACGGCACGGCGCGCGTCTGCGAATGGCTGAAGGCGCAAGGAACGCGACTCGACTACTGCGTCGTCGGCGAGCCGACGTCGGTGAGCCGGCTCGGCGACACGATCAAGAACGGCCGCCGCGGCACGCTCTCGGGCAAGCTCCGCATCAAGGGCGTGCAGGGCCACATCGCCTATCCGCAGCTGGCGAAGAACCCGATCCACCTCGTCGCGCCGCTGCTCGCCGAGCTGGTCGGCGTCGAGTGGGACCGCGGCAACGCGCACTTCCCGCCGACGTCGTGGCAGATGTCGAACATCCACGCCGGCACCGGCGCCGGCAACGTCATCCCGGGCGAGCTCGTCGTCGACTTCAACTTCCGCTTCAGCACCGAATCGATGCCGGCCACGCTCCGCTCGCGACTCGAGGCGATCGTCGCCCGCCATGGCGTCGAGCACGAGATCGCGTGGACGCTCGGCGGCGAGCCGTTCCTGACGACGCCCGGCGTGCTGAGCGACGCCCTCGCGCAGGCGATCCGCAGCGAGGCGGGCATCGAGACCGAGCTCTCGACGACCGGCGGCACGTCGGACGGGCGCTTCATCTCGAGGATCTGCAAGGAGGTCGTCGAGTTCGGCCCGGTGAACGAGAGCATCCACAAGATCGACGAGCACGTCGAGATCGCCAGCCTCGACGTGCTGAAGAACGTCTACCGCGCCACCCTCGAGCAGCTCGTGCGATGACTCTGGTCGAGCTCGTCGTCACCGCCTCGGAGCGTCTCAAGCAGGCCGGCGTCTCGTTCGGCCACGGCACCGGCAACGCCTTCGACGAGGCGGCCTGGCTGGTGACGTGGTCGCTCGGCCTGCCGCTCGATGCGCTCGAGACCAAAGGGAAGCGCCCGATCAGCGACGAGGAGAAGGCCAAGGCCGACGCCTTGATCGCGCGCCGCATCGAGAGCCGCCGCCCGGCCGCGTACCTCACCGGTGAGGCGTGGCTGCAGGACATCCCGTTCACGATCGACGAGCGCGCGATCGTGCCGCGCTCGTACATCGCCGAGCTCCTCGTCGACGTCGAGGAGACAGGCACGCTCGACGCCTGGCTCTCGGACACGACGCGCAAGGTGCTCGATCTCTGCACCGGCAACGGCAGCCTCGCCGTCATCGCGGCGATGGCGTACCCGGAGATCACGGTCGACGCGTCCGACGTGTCGGCAGAGGCGCTCGCGGTGGCTCGCCTCAACGTCGATCGCCACAAGCTCGGCGATCGCATCTCGATCGTCGAATCGGACTTGTTCGCGAAGCTGCCGGGTCGCTACGACCTCATCCTCTGCAACCCGCCGTACGTCAACGACGCGAGCATGGCGGCGCTGCCTGCGGAGTACCGCGCCGAGCCGGCGCTGGCGCTCGCCGGCGGCGCCGACGGCATGGACCTGATCCGCCGCATCGTCGCCGACGCGGCCGCGCACCTGAGCGACGATGCGGTCCTCGTTCTCGAGGTCGGCCACGAGCGCGCCCATTTCGAGCGGGCGTTCCCGCGCCTCGAATGCGCGTGGCTCGATACGAGCGGCGGCGACGATCGGGTCGTGCTGATGGAGCGCCGCGCCCTGGTCGACTGAGCGGCTGAACCCGCGGTCGCTCGCCGCCCGCAAGCGCCGCCGCCGCCGACCGGCGAAAATGACGCATGCTCGTTCTCACCCAGGTCTCGCTGCGCCGCGGCGTCAAGCTCGTTCTCGATCGCACCAGCCTCACGATCCAGCCGGGCGAGAAGGTCGGCCTGGTCGGCCGCAACGGCGCCGGCAAGTCGTCGCTGTTCTCGCTCCTCGCCGGGCGGCTGCACACCGACGCCGGCGACGTCTCGCTGCCGCCACGCTGGCGGATCGGCGAGGTCGCGCAGGAGATGCCCGAGACCGACCAGGGCGCGACCGACTTCGTCCTCGCCGGCGACACTGCCCTCGCCGAAGCCGAGGCCGAGCTGGCGCGCGCCGAGGCGAGCGACGACGGCCATGCGATGGCGCATGCGCACGAGTCGATCAACCTGGCCGGCGGCTTCGACGCGCGGCCGCGCGCGCAGGCAATGCTGCTCGGCCTGGGCTTCAAGATCGCCGAGCTCGACGCACCGGTGTCGAGCTTCTCGGGCGGCTGGCGCATGCGCCTGCAGCTCGCTCGCGCGCTGATGTGCCCCGCCGACCTGATGCTCCTCGACGAGCCGACCAACCACCTCGACCTCGACGCCCTCGTCTGGCTCGAAGCCTGGCTGCAGCGCTATGCCGGAACGATGATCGTGATCAGCCACGACCGCGAGTTCCTCGACGCGGTCACCAGGGTCACCGTCCACGTCGACGAGACCAAGCTGGTCCGCTACACCGGCAACTACACCGCGTTCGAGGAGATGCGGTCGATCCGCCTCGAGCAGGCGCAGGCAAGCTTCGAGAAGCAGAAGGAGCGCATGGCGCACCTGCAGAAGTTCATCGACCGCTTCAAGGCCAAGGCGAGCAAGGCCAAGCAGGCGCAAAGCCGCGTCAAGGCGCTGGCGCGGATGGAAAAGCTCGCGCCGGTGCTGACCAGCGCCGACTTCCAGTTCGAGTTCAGGGAGCCGCAGAGCCTGCCCAATCCGATGCTCGCCTTCGCCGACGTCACCTGCGGCTATCCGGGCGAAGGCGGCGCCGCTGCCAAGCGCATCGTCGACCACATCGACCGCTCGGTCCTCGCCGGCCAGCGCATCGGCATCCTCGGCGCCAACGGCCAGGGCAAGTCGACGTTCGTGAAGACGATCGCCGGCGACCTCGCGCCGCTCGCCGGCGAGATCGTTGCGGGCAAGGGCCTGACGATCGGCTACTTCGCGCAGCAGGAGCTCGACGTTCTCTCGCCCGCCGACGGTCCGCTGATGCACCTGGTCCGCCTCGCCCGCGACGTCGGGCCCGCGGCGCGCGAGCAGGAGCTGCGCGACTTCCTCGGCTCGTTCCGCTTCACCGGCGAGATGGTGCAGCAGCCGGTCGGCACGCTCTCGGGCGGCGAGAAGGCGCGCCTCGTCCTGGCGATGCTCGTCTGGCAGCGACCCACCCTCCTCCTCCTCGACGAGCCGACCAACCACCTCGACCTGACGACGCGTGAGGCGCTCAGCATGGCGCTCAACGAGTTCGAAGGCACGGTCATGCTGGTGAGCCACGACCGCGCCCTGCTGCGCGAAGTCTGCGACGAGTTC
>JADGRJ010000240.1 GCA_017881025.1 Rhizobacter sp.
CTTGCACTTAGACTAGGCGGACGCCCTCTCCGCCAGGGAGCAAGGAAACGCGCGGCTCCACGGCCTAACCGGTCGTCCGGTTCCCGGTTCGGTCCCCGCTTTCGGAAGCAATTGGAGGGCAGCGCTGAGCCTGGGCATCGACCTGCAGCATCGCCAACCCCAGCGCGATGAAGCGAATCGACGCGATCAGCACTGGCCGCACGCCGGGTGCGAGCACGCCGTGGCTCGGATCCGGGCGCGGGTACGCGACGACGGCATGCGAGCCCGGCCGGTGCTGCTCGATGACGCGCGCCGCGGTGCGTCGCAGGAAGAACCCCGCCTGGCCGGCCGAATAGCGCGCTGATGGCGCAGCTCGTCGCGTGCGAACCGGCTGATGCAGAACCTCGGCGAGCCGGCGGGGCGCGACGCCTTGATACAGATCATCGCCCGTTCCCGTCGCGCCGGTAGCCTTGACGGCTGTTGTCATCCTCGCTTTCTCCGACCCCCAAGGAGACGTCATGAACGATCGAGTCATTCCACTCGCGAACCGTGTCCTCGGCTTCTGCCTGGGCGCTGTGCTTGTCGCCTCCACGGGGACGGCGCTGGCGCAGGCGAAGGTGGGCAGCAAGCCGCTGCAAGGCGAGGTCGTCAAGATGGTGCGCATCGATGCCCTGTCCGGTCTGATGGGAGGGGTCGGCAACAACCAGCTGAAGAGCTGGCAGTTCTTCGCCGAAAAGTTCAGCGCCAGCAACCCGGCCGGGGTCAAATTCGAAGTCACCGGTGTGGACAACAAGCTTTCGCCCACCGAAAGCGTCAACGCGCTGAAGGGATCGATCGACCGGGGCGTGCGCTACATCATCCAGGGCAACGGCTCTTCGGTCGCGCTCGCCCTCGTCGATGCGATCAACAAGCACAACGAGCGCAATCCCGGCAAGGAAGTGGTCTACCTGGACGACTCCGCGGTCGACCCCGACCTGACCAACAGCAAGTGCAGCTTCTGGCACTTCCGCTTCGACGCCGACACGACGATGAAGATGGAGGCGATGACGACCTTCATGAAGGGCCAGAAGGACATCAAGAAGGTCTACCTGTTCAACCAGAACTACTCGCACGGCCAGCAGGTCGCCAAGTATGCCAAGGAGTACCTGAAGAGGAAGCGCCCCGACATCGAGATCGTCGGCGAGGACCTGCACCCGCTCGCGCAGGTGCGGGACTTCGCCCCATACATCGCCAAGATCAGGGCCTCGGGTGCCGACTCGGTCATCACCGGCAACTGGGGCTCCGACCTGGCGCTGCTGATCAAGGCGGCGCACGAGGGCGGCTACGACGGCAAGTTCTTCACCTACTACACCGGGGTGACCGGCACGCCGGCGGCGCTTGGCAGCACCGGCGCCGGCAAGGTCTACCAGATCGCCTATGCGCACTACAACATGGGCGGCCAGACCGATGCGTGGACCAAGGAATTCAAGCAGAAGTACAACGACGACTTCTACACCTACTCGATCGTGCGCATCTTCGAGGTCTTGAGCCAGGCGATGCTGGTGGCCAAGTCGACGGACCCGATCAAGGTAGCGCAGGCGATGGAGGGTCTAAAGGTCAAGAGCAGTTTCGCCGGCGAAGTCGAGATGCGCAAGTCCGACCACCAGCTGCAGCAGCCGTTGTACATGTCGGTCTGGCAGAAGGCGGACGCAAAGTATCCGTACAGCCCCGAGAACACGGGCATGACGTTGGCCCCCGTGGCCGAGTATCCGAACTATGTGTCGAGCACGCCGACCAGTTGCCAGATGAAGCGACCGGGCGATTAGGTTTCTGCAGTGGGAAGGGTCGCGGCTGCGCCTTCTCCCTCGGCCCTGGCAGGTGACCGCGTAGTTCAGCGCCCGTAATACATCTGCACGATCGGCGGTTCATGGCCGGGAGCGTCAGTTCCCGGACCTCGCCGAAACCGGCCCTTACCGGCCACGTCTCTCATCGCGAAGGGCAGCTTGCGGGCGTACGACGCGGCGTTGGGCAGACGTGGGTCTGTCGAACCGCAACGAGACCGACGGCTAAGATCCAGTCCGCGAAAGCTTCCGGCACTGCGGCCTCGAGCTGAAAATCGTCAGACACCTTTTCGCTCGGCCGCGCGGCAACACGGGCGGTCGCGGCGCCGCACATCAGCGCGGCCAGCAGCCATGCCGCCGAATACGGTGGCGATAGTCCAGCCTGCGGTAGATGGCCTCGAGCCTGGTGGCGGCAGGTCCACGTCCCGCTGAACTTTTCCCTGCGCGGGCGAGCGCTCGTGTGACGCGCATGGGCGCCACGCCAGCGTCAATCCGTTCGAGCCCTCTTCCCCGACAGCCGCTCCGTGCTCACGAAGACGTCGGTGTGATGCGACCTACCGAGGCGCCGCGGCCGTCTCTGTCTCGCGCGGCAACGTGATCGTGAAGACCGTCCCCGCTTCGGTCGACGACTGCACGGTGACCTCACCCCCGTGGCCGCGCACGATTTCGCGAACGATGAAGAGGCCGAGTCCGAGGCTTGTCTTGGAGCGCTCGTGCGGCTCGTCGGTCGCGTTGGGTGCTTGCACCAGCGGCTCGAAAATGATCTGCAAGGCGCTGGCGGCGAGGGGTTTTCCCGCGTTGCTGACCTTCAGCACGATGGCGAGATCGTCGCCGATGGCGCTGAAGTAGATCGGCGAATTTCGATCCCCGTGCTGGACGGCGTTGTTGAGCAGGTTCGAAAGCGCCTGATGCAGTCGCGGCGCGTCGGCTTGGACATCCAGTCGACCCGAAAAATGCTGCACGAACTCGCGCTCTGGATAGCTCGCGCGTACGGCCTCGAGCGCCTCTTCGCAGACCTTGCGCACGTCGCACTCCGACCTCTCTATCGGGATTCCGGAGCCGAGGCGGGTCCGGGTGAACTCGAGAAGGTCCGTGATCAGGTGGTTCATCGCCTGGGACGCGCGTCCGATCCGCAGGCCCGCCTTCAGCTTGGCCTCCTCGGAGAGGCCGGGCATCGAGAGGATCTTGTTCGACATGTTGATGCCGGACAGCGGGCCGCGTAGATCGTGGCCGAGCACGGCCAGAAACATGTCGCGGGAGGCTTCCACGCCTGCGGAATATCTCTCGACCGATTCGGCCAGGGCCTGGTCGATGCCTTCGTTGAAGCGGGCAATCTCTTCGATCGCCCGTGTCGCCTGATCGTCACCCTGGCGGTGACGCCAGAGCGCCAGAACGCTGGCCCGCATGGCGCGGAACTCGCCGACCAGCTGCAACACATCGAACCCGGCCAGCTGCCGCAAGACCCCGTGCGTTGCAGCGGCGGTTTCCGGCGCGCCCAGGACGGGCTCGGCACCCTTCGACTTCGCGGACCGCTGGTCTTCCGACTGGCTGGTCTCCATGTCCTTGGCGATGGCAAGGAGGATGTCGCGACCGTGGTTGCGCAGCGCCAATTCGGACATCGTCTTGGCCGAGGGGAGCATCGTTCTCGCAAAAGCGCCCCATTCGGTGACGATTTCGTCGAGCTCGCTTTCGATGAATGCGCTGAACCGCATGGAGCCTTTGGAGGACGATCTGGACACCGCTCACATGGTAGGTCAAGTAGCGCGATTGCGACGGTTCCGTCAGTGGTCAAGTGCGGCGAACTTCCCGATGGTGACGCACCCATTCATCCTCCGTTCTACCGACAAACGGTATTTGTAGGAACGTACGATGATCGACGCGAGGCGGCAGATCGATTGGACATGGCCTTGGGGAAGCAGTCCGAGCTGCTCGGCAGGCCTTTGGACTCGTTCGATCTGCCCGAGGCTCATGTATGGGTTTGTTGGGTTCATGAGAGCGGCGACACGCCTCAACCCCGGAACCATCTGCTTCAGAAGCGTGGCTGGAGTCGAAGCTCGGCAGCGCGCGCACGTCGAGCACCTCATCGGCGACGACGGGAATGCCCGCGGCGGCACCGCTGCGACCGTCGTCGCGGGGGATAGTTCGCCTGGCGAGGCAGGGCGTCACGCGGTCGAGCCGCCGCCTGACCTTTGGATTTGATCCGACAAGAAGCGGAAGATGCGCTCGTCCTCGCTGAAGGCGACGTTGAAGCGAAGCCAGCCCGTCGTCCGCGGCTCGACGAGGAACAGGTGGCCCGGGCCGAGCAGCATTCCGGAGCCCACGCCGTGCTGGGACAGCTCGGTGCTGTCGCTGATGTCGGGGTGGCGCGCCCACAAGTACAGTCCCGCCTTGGGCTCGTGGAACAACTCGAAGCCGAGCGTCGTCAATCGTTGGCCGACGCGCCCGTGCGCTTCCGACAAGCGGTCGCGCAGCGCCTTCAGATGCTTGCGCCAGCGGCCTTCGGTCAGCGCACCGTACGCGACGCGCTCGGTGAGATCGGACGACGTCAGCCCCGACACCATCTTCAGCTGCGTCAGCTCGTCCATCAGGCGCGGCCCTGCCAGAAGGTAACCGACCCGCATGTTGGGTGAGATGGTCTTCGAGAAGCTGCCGATGTAGATCACTCGCTTCAACTGGTCCAGGCTCGCCAGCGACGGTCGCGCTTGCGGATCGAGGTCTGCGTAGATGTCGTTCTCGACAAGCGTCACGTCGTGCAGCTCGGCGAGCTGCAGAACGCGATACAGCTGGGAGATGGGCGCCACCGAATTGGTCGGGCTTTGCAGGCGCGGCTGCGTGAAGAATGCTTTCGGCTTGTATTCCGCCAGCAGCGCCTCGAGTGCGGCAAGGTCGTAGCCCGTCGCCGTCCGCGGCACGCCGATCAGGCGCGCGCCGAGGAAGCGGAGCATGAACATCAGGTTCGGATACCCGGGGTCATCGACGAGCACGGAGTCGCCGGGCTTCACGAGCCGGCGCGCCGCTAGATCGAGGGCCTGGCTGGAGCCCTGCGTCAACAGCACGTTGTCGGCCGTGACGGCAATCTGATGCTCGGCCAGCGTCTCGGCGATGACAGCCCGCAGCGCCATGTGGCCGCGTGGCAAGCCGTAGTCGCCGAGCATGTCGCCCTCGGCGGCCAGGTGGCGCAGGCTCCGCCGCACGCCCTCCTCGAACAACCAGTCGTGCGGCAACCAGCCGCAGCCGGGCTTTAGCGCCAGGTTGCGGTTCTCGAAGATCTGTTTGAGATACCAGCGCGCGTCGAAGCGCGGATCGGCCGGTGCCGCCTCTCCCGCCGAGGCTGTGTCGCCAGCCCGCCGCTTGACGAAGAACCCGGAATGGGCCCGCGACGTCAGCCAGCCTTGCGCAACGAGGCGATCGTAGGCTTCGACGACGGTGAAGACGCTGACGCCGTGCGATGCGGCGAAGGCGCGGATCGAGGGAAGCTTGGCGTCCGCCTTGAGCGACTGGTCGGCGATCAGCGTGCGCAGACCTTCGACGATCTGGTTGACCAGCGGGATCGGCGAGTCTGGCTGTAGGGTGACCATCGCGACACGGATGAAGCACCGCCGCCCGGATCAGGGCTTCCGTGTATCGGCGGCGACACCTGCACAGTACAGCGCCGGGACGGCGGATTTGTACATGGTAGCTCGCGCGTTCAGTGCCTACATTCTCGCCTCCACCTCTGGAAAGAAACGCGATGCGCAGAGAGCCCCACCTCACGAACGCCGCGCTCATGGCTCGTCGGCATGCCGCCGTGCCGCGGGGTGTCGGCCAGGCCCACCAGATCTTCATCGCGCGCGGCAGCAACGCGGAGCTGTGGGACGTCGAAGGCAAGCGCTACATCGACTTTGCCGGCGGCATCGCGGTGCTGAACACCGGCCACTGTCATCCGGACGTGATCGCCGCGGTCAAGGCACAGCTCGAGCTGTACACGCACACGTGCTTTCAGGTGATCGCCTACGAGCCCTACGTCGAGCTCGCGGAACGCCTGAACTCGCTCGCGCCGGGCAGCTTCGCCAAGAAGACCCTGCTCCTGTCGACCGGGGCCGAAGCGATCGAAAACGCGGTGAAGATCGCGCGCGCCCACACCGGACGCAGCGGCATCATCGCCTTCACCGGCGGCTATCACGGCCGCACGATCATGACCCTGGGGCTGACCGGCAAGGTCGCGCCGTACAAGGCGGGATTCGGGCCGTTTCCCGGCGAGATCTTCCACGCCGCGTTCCCGAACGCGCTGTACGGCGTCAGCATCGAGAACGCGCTGGCTTCGGTCGAGACGATCCTGAAGAACGACATCGAGGCCGACCGCGTCGCCGCCTTCATCCTCGAGCCGGTGCAAGGCGA
>JADGRJ010000050.1 GCA_017881025.1 Rhizobacter sp.
TCGCGCATCTGCGGCGCCGAGCAGCGAGCAGCGCAGGGGACCCAGCCCGCAGGGACGGGCGCTGCAGCTAAGCGACACCGGCCCCACCCCCGCCCTTGCGCGCTCGTCGGTCAAGGAGCACGTCGCATGACTGCGCAAGGGATGAAGCGCGGCCTGACCTCGTACGGCGACGCCGAGTTCTCGCTCTTCCTGCGCAAGGCGTTCGTCAAGGCGATGGGCCTGTCGGACGACGCGCTGGCGCGGCCGATCGTCGGCATCGCCAACACCTTCAGCGACTACAACGCCTGTCACGGCAACGTGCCCAAGCTGGTCGAGGCGATCAAGCGCGGCGTGATGCTCGCGGGCGGACTGCCGATGGAGTTCCCGACGATCTCGATCCACGAGTCGTTCGCGTATCCGACCAGCATGTTCCTGCGCAACCTGATGGCGATGGACACCGAGGAGATGCTGCGCGCGCAGCCGATGGACTCGGTCGTCCTGATCGGTGGCTGCGACAAGACGATCCCGGCGCAGATGATGGCCGCGGCGTCGGCAGACGTGCCGGCGGTGTTCGTTCCGGTCGGGCCGATGCTGGTCGGCCACCACCGCGGCGAGACGCTCGGCGCGTGCACCGACTGCCGGCGCCTGTGGAGCGACTTCCGCGGCGGCCGCATCACGGCCGACGAGATCGACGCCGTCAACGGCCGCCTCGCGCCGACCGCGGGCACCTGCATGGTGATGGGAACGGCGAGCACGATGGCGTGCATCGTCGAGATCATGGGTCTCGCCCTGCCGCATTCGGCGAGCATTCCCGCGACCCACGCCGACCGCTTGCGCTCGGCCGAGGCGAGCGGCCGCCAGGCGGTGGCGATGGCCGAAAGCGGCGGCCCGAAGCCGAGCGAGGTGATGACGCGGGCGGCGTTCCGCAACGCGCTCGTCGTCCTGCAGGCGATCGGCGGCTCGACCAACGGCCTCATCCACCTCACCGCCGCGGCGGGCCGGCTCGGCATCCCGATCGACCTCGACGAGGTCGACGCGCTCGGCCGCGAGGTGCCGGTGCTGGTCGACCTGAAGCCGTCGGGGCGCCACTACATGGAGCACTTCCACTGGGCCGGCGGCGTGCCGCGCCTGGTTCACGAGCTCGCCGATCTGCTCGACCTCGACGCGCGTGACGTCTGCGGCACGTCGCTGCGCGAACGGCTCGCCCAACTCGACACCCGCGACGCGCAGGATGTGATCCGACCTCGCTCGGATCCCATCAATGCGGGCGGCAGCATGGCCGTGCTGCGCGGCAACCTCGCGCCGCGCGGCGCGATCATCAAGCAGTCGGCGGCGACGCCGCGCCTGCTCCAGCACACCGGCCGCGCCGTCGTCTTCGACTCGGTCGACGACATGGCGGCGCGAATCGATTCGCCCGACCTCGACGTCGGCGCCGACGACGTTCTCGTCCTGCGCAACGCCGGCCCGGTCGGCGCACCGGGCATGCCCGAGGCCGGCTACCTGCCGATCCCGAAGAAGCTGGCGACGCAAGGCGTCAAGGACATGGTGCGCCTCTCGGACGCGCGAATGAGCGGCACCGCGTTCGGCGCGATCGTCCTGCACATGACGCCGGAGGCGGCGCTCGGCGGGCCGCTCGCGCTCGTTCGCGACGGCGATTCGGTCCGGCTCGACGTCGCCGGCCGGCGCCTCGACCTCCTCGTCGACGACGCCGAGCTCGCGCGGCGCCGGCAGGACTTCGAGGCGAACGGCGCGCGCGGCGCCGCGCCGGTACCGACGCGGGGCTACGCGGCGCTGTTCCATCGCTCGGTGCTGCAGGCCGACGAAGGCTGCGACTTCGATTTCCTCGTGCCCGGTCGAGGATCCCGATGACCTTCCCTCGACCGAGCGGCGTGATCGCCGCCACCGCCACGCCGATCGACGCCGAGCAGCGTCCCGACCTGCCGCGCCTCCTGCGTCACTGCCGCGCGCTTCTCGACGACGGCTGCGACGCGATCAACCTGCTCGGCACCACCGGTGAAGCGACCGCCTTCAGCGTCGAGCAGCGCCTCGACGTGATGCGAGCCGTCGCCGACGGCGGCCTGCCACTCGATCGCTTCATGGTCGGCACCGGACTGCCGGCCCTCGACGACACCGTGCGGCTGACTCGCGCCGCCTGCGAGCTCGGCTTCGCCGGTACGCTCGTCCTGCCGCCGTTCTTCTACCCGCAGGTGCCCGACGACGGCCTGGTCGCGTACGTCGAGGCGCTGGCGCGCCGCGTCGACCATCCGCGCCTGGCGATCTACCTGTATCACATCCCGCAGAACACGAAGGTGCCCTGGCCGGTCGAGGTTGTCGCGCGCCTGCGCGAGCGGCTCGGCGCGACCCTCGTCGGCCTCAAGGACAGCGCCGGCGATCTCGCCTACGCGCGCGCGGTCGTCGTGGCCGTGCCCGACTTCGATGTCTTCCCGAGCTCGGAGGCGGCGCTCGACAGCGCCGACGTCGACGGCTTCGCCGGCTGCATCTCGGCGACCGTCAACCTGACGGCGCCGTTCGCGCAGGCGGCGTGGAGCGGGCAGGGAACGCCGGCCGGCGTTGCTGCCGTCCGCAAGGCGGCCGACCTTCGCGCGATCGTCTCGGCGCACCCGCTGATCGCGGCTGTCAAGGCGGGGCTCGCGGCGCGCTACGCCGACCCGGCGTGGGCGCGCGTGGTCCTGCCGCTGCAGCCGCTCGCGGCCGAGGCCGCCCAGCGGCTGCGCGAGGCGCTCGAACGGCGCCTCGCCGAGCCCTGATTTCCGGCCGTCGCGATAACATCGGCCCATGGCCGACCCGACCCCGGACGACATCCAGCGTTTCATCGCCGCCAACCTCGCCTGCGAGCACGTCGAGGTCGAAGGCGACGGCCGCCATTTCTTCGCCACCATCGTCTCCTCGGAGTTCGAGGGAACGAACCGGATCGCCCGACACCAGCGCGTCTACCGCGCCCTCGGCGACCGCATGCGCGAGCAGATCCACGCGCTGTCGATGAAGACGCTCACCCCCGCCGAGTACGCCAGCCCCCGACACCCGGCCTAGACCCTGAGCGGCGCTCGCGTCGCCACACACATGGACCAACTCCGCATTCGCGGCGGCCGCCGGCTCGCAGGCGAGATCGTCATTTCGGGCGCCAAGAACGCCGCCCTGCCCGAGATGTGCGCGGCGCTGCTCACGGCCGAGCGCGTGCAGCTGCAGAACGTGCCCAGCCTGAACGACGTGACGACGATGGCGCGCTTGCTGAAGACGCTCGGCGTCGCCCTCGAGATGGGCGACCGTGGTGACCCGACGCTGGTGCTGACCGCCAATGACGTGACCTCGCGCGAGGCCCCGTACGAGCTCGTCAAGACGATGCGCGCCTCGATCCTTGTCCTCGGCCCGCTGCTCGCGCGCTTCGGCGAGGCGCGCGTCTCGCTGCCCGGCGGCTGCGCGATCGGCACGCGGCCGGTCGACCAGCACATCAAGGGCCTGCAGGCGATGGGCGCCGACATCGTCGTCGAGCACGGCTACATCGTCGCCCGGGCGAAGCGCCTGCAGGGCGCGCGCATCACGACCGACATGATCACGGTCACCGGCACCGAGAACCTGCTGATGGCGGCGACGCTCGCCGACGGCGAGACGATTCTCGAGAACGCGGCGCAGGAGCCCGAGGTCGGCGACCTCGCCGAGATGCTGATCGCGATGGGCGCGCGAATCGAGGGCCACGGCACGAGCCGGATCCGCATCGTCGGCGTCGAGCGGCTCCACGGCGTCGAGCACCGAATCGTCTGCGACCGGATCGAGGCCGGGACGTTCCTCTGCGCGGTCGCCGCCGCCGGTGGCGATGCGGTGCTGCGCCATGCGCGCGGTGACCACCTCGAGGCGGTGATCGAGAAGCTGCGCGAGGCCGGCGCGACGATCGATGCCGGCGACGGCTGGTTGCGCGTCCGCGCCGACGCGCGACCGCGCGCGGTGAGCGTTCGCACCAGCGAGTACCCGGCGTTTCCGACCGACATGCAGGCGCAGCTGATGGCGCTCGACTGCATCGCCGACGGCGCCGCGACGATCACCGAGACGATCTTCGAGAATCGCTTCATGCACGTCAACGAGCTGCTGCGCCTGGGCGCGAAGATCGAGGTCGACGGCCGCGTCGCGATCGTCCAGGGCGTCGAGAAGCTCTCGGGCGCGACCGTGATGGCGACCGACCTGCGCGCGTCGGCGGGGCTCGTGATCGCCGCCCTCGTCGCCGACGGCGTCACCGTCGTCGATCGCATCTATCACCTCGACCGCGGCTACGACCGCATGGAAGCCAAGCTGCGCACGCTCGGCGCCGACGTCGAGCGAGTGGCGGCGTGATGATCACGCTCGAGAAACGCAGGGCGCGATCGTGATCACGCTCGAGCAATGGAGAAAGCGACCGTGATCACGCTCGCTTTGTCGAAGGGGCGGATCCTCGACGAGACGCTGCCGCTGCTCGCCGCCGCCGGCATCGCCCTCGCCGAGAACCCCGAGACGAGCCGGCGCCTCATCGTCGCGACGTCGCGGCCCGACCTGCGCATCGTCCTCGTCCGCGCCAGCGACGTGCCGACCTACGTGCAGCACGGCGGCGCCGACCTCGGCGTCGTCGGCCTCGACACCCTGATCGAGCACGGCGGCGAGGGCCTCTACCGGCCGCTCGACCTCGGCGTTGCGCGCTGCCGGATGAGCGTCGCCGCGCCGCTCGACTTCGACTACGCCGCCGCCGCGCAGCAGGGCTCGCGAATCCGCGTCGCCACCAAGTTCACTCGCATCGCCCGCGACCACTTCGCCGACAAGGGCGTTCACGTCGACATCATCAAGCTGTACGGCTCGATGGAGCTGGCGCCGCTGACCGGGCTGGCCGACGCGATCGTCGACCTGGTCGCCTCCGGCCACACGCTGAAGGCGAACGCGCTGATCGAGGTCGAGGAGATCATGCAGATCTCGGCGCGGCTGGTCGTCAACAAGGCGGCGCTGAAGCTCGACCGCGAGCCGATCCGCGCCCTGATCGATTCGCTCGCCGCCGTGGTCGCGGCGGCGAAGACGCCATGACCCTCGCCCTGCGCGCGCTCGACAGTTCCGCCAACGGCTTCGACGCCGCGCTGACGGCACTGCTCGGGTATTCGGTCGAGACCGATCGCGCGATCGAAGCCAGCGTCGAGGCGATCCTCGCCGACGTCCGCGCCCGCGGCGACGCCGCGGTGCTCCAGTACACGCGCCGCTTCGACGGCATCGACGCCGCGTCGATGGGCGCGCTCGAGGTCGGCGCGGCCGAGCTGGGCGCGGCGCTCGCCGCGCTGCCGGCGGCGCAGCGCCGCGCCCTCGACGGCGCCGCCGGTCGCATCCGCGATTTCCACGAGCGCCAACTCGAGGCCGCGGGCCGCTCGTGGAGCTATCGCGACGGCGACGGCAGCCTGCTCGGCCAGAAGGTGACGCCGATCGAGCGCGTCGGCATCTACGTGCCGGGCGGCAAGGCCGCGTATCCGTCGAGCGTCCTCATGAACGCGCTGCCGGCGAAGGTCGCCGGCGTCGGCGAGATCGTCATGGTCGCGCCCATGCCGGCGCGAAGCGACGGCATCTCGACAGGCTCGGGAGGCGAGCGCAACCGCCTCGTCCTTGCCGCCGCCGCGCTCGCCGGCGTCGACCGCCTGTTCACGATCGGCGGCGCGCAGGCGATCGGTGCGCTCGCGTACGGGACGGCGACGATCCCCGCCGTCCACAAGATTACCGGGCCCGGCAACGCCTACGTCGCGAGCGCCAAGCGGCGCGTCTTCGGCACGGTCGGCATCGACATGATCGCGGGCCCGAGCGAGATCCTCGTCCTCGCCGACGGCACGACGCCGGCCGACTGGGTCGCGATGGACCTGTTCAGCCAGGCCGAGCACGACGCTCTCGCGCAAAGCATCCTGCTTTGCCCCGATGCCGCGTACCTCGATCGCGTTCGCGCCGCGATCGAGCGGCTGTTGCCGGCGCAGCCGCGCCGCGACGTCATCCGCGCGTCGCTCGAAGGCCGCGGCGCGCTCGTCCTGACCCGCTCGATGGAAGAAGCGTGCGCGATCAGCAACCGGATCGCGCCCGAGCACCTCGAGGTCAGCGCGCGCGAGCCGCACCGCTGGGAGCCGCTGCTGACGCACGCCGGCGCGATCTTCCTCGGTGCGTTCACGAGCGAGAGCCTCGGCGACTACTGCGCCGGGCCGAATCACGTCCTGCCGACTGCGGGAACGGCGCGCTTCTCGTCGCCGCTCGGCGTCTACGACTTCCAGAAGCGAACCAGCCTGATCGAGGTGAGCGAGCGCGGCGCCGCGTCGCTCGGCCCGATCGCCGCCGTGCTCGCGCGCGGCGAGGGGCTCGAGGCGCACGCGCGCGCGGCCGAGCTGCGGCTCGAGGGAGGCGATTCGTGAGCAACGCGGCGAGCGCGGCGGCCCGCTACGCACGCGTGATCCGCCAGGACGTGCGCTCGATGCACGCCTACGCGATCCAGCCGAGCGAGGGCCTGGTCAAGCTCGACGCGATGGAGAACCCGTTCCGCCTGCCCGAGGCGCTGCAGAAGGAGCTCGGCGAGCGGCTCGGCCGGGTCGCCATCAACCGCTACCCGACGCGCTGCGTCGGCGACGTCATCGCGGCGCTCTCGAAGTACGTCGACCTTCCTGTTGGCTGCAAGCTGATGCTCGGCAACGGCTCCGACGAGCTGATCTCGCTGCTCGCGCTCGCCTGCGACATCCCCGGCGCGTCGATCCTCGCGCCGCTGCCCGGCTTCGTGATGTACGAGATGTCGGCGCGGCTGCAGGGGCTGAAGTTCGTCGGCGTGCCGCTGACCGCGACCTTCGAGCTCGACGCCGAGGCGATGCTCGCGGCGATCGAGACGCATCGCCCCGCGCTCACCTACCTCGCCTATCCGAACAACCCGACCGCCAACCTGTTCGACGAGCGCGCAGTCGAGCGCATCGTCGCCGCGGTCGGCGCGCAGGACGGGCTGGTCGTCTTCGACGAGGCGTACCAGCCGTTCTCTTCGCGCTCGTGGATGGCCAAGGTCGGCACGCTGCCGCACGTCCTCGTGCTTCGGACGTTGAGCAAGTTCGGCCTCGCCGGCGTTCGCCTCGGTTACCTCGCCGGGCCGGCGGCGCTGATCGACGAGGTCGACAAGGTCCGCCCGCCCTACAACATCGGCGCCCTCAACGCCGAGGCGACGCTGTTCGCGCTAGCGCACGCCGATGAGTTCGCGCGGCAGGCGGCGCTGCTGCGCGGCGAGCGCGCGCGCCTGCAGCGTGAGCTCGCCGCGATGCCGGGCGTGACGGCGTTCCCGAGCGAGGCGAACATGATCCTCGTCCGCGTTCCCGGCGCAGCGGCGGTGTTCCAGGCGATGAAGGCGCGCGGCGTCCTGGTCAAGAACGTCGAGGGCCTTCATCCGCTCCTCGCCGACTGCCTTCGCCTCACCGTCGGCACGGCGGAGGAAAATACCCTCATGATCTCCGCCTTGCGCGCCAGCCTGCGATGACCGCCGTCCTTCCCATCCCGACCACCGTGCCGCCGCGGCGCGCGACGATCCGCCGCGATACCAAGGAAACGAAGATCGGCGTCAGTGTCGACCTCGACGGCAGCGGCGTCGCGCGCATCTCGACCGGCATCGGCTTCTTCGACCACATGCTCGAGCAGATCGCCCGCCACGGCACCATCGACCTCGACATCGACGCCCAGGGCGACCTGCACATCGACGGCCACCACACCGTCGAGGACGTCGGCATCGCCCTCGGCATGGCGGTCGCCGAGGCGGTCGGCGACAAGCGCGGCCTGACGCGCTACGGCCACGCCTACGTGCCGCTCGACGAGGCGCTGTCGCGCGTCGTCGTCGATTTCTCGGGGCGCCCGGGGCTGGTCATGAACGTGCCGTTCAAGGCCGGGATGATCGGCGGCTTCGACGCCCAGCTCGCGCACGAGTTCTTCCAGGGCTTCGCCAACCACGCCCTGGTGACGCTGCACATCGACAACCTGCGCGGCGACAACGCCCACCACCAGTGCGAGACCGTCTTCAAGGCGTTCGCGCGGGCGCTGCGAACGGCGCTGACGGTCGATCCGCGTCTGGGCAACGCCATCCCGTCGACCAAGGGGTCGCTCTAGGTCATTCTCTGGCCCGCCACGTGAGCAAGCGAACCGTCGCCGTCGTCGACTACGGCATGGGCAACCTGCGCTCGGTCGCGCAGGCGGTCGCGCACGTCGCCCGCGAGACGTCGAAGTCAGGCGACGAGATCGAGGTCGTCGTCACGTCCGACCCGGCCGTCGTCGCCACCGCCGAGCGCGTCGTCCTGCCGGGCCAGGGCGCCATGCCTGACTGCATGCGCGAGCTGCGCGAGTCGGGCCTGCAGGCGGCAGTGCTGGATGCCGCCGCGAGCAAGCCGTTGCTCGGCGTCTGCATCGGCATGCAGATGCTCCTCGATCGCAGCGAGGAGGGCGAGGGCGCCGCCGGCACGCCGGGACTCGGCCTGATCGCCGGCGAGGTCGTCCGGTTCCGGCTCGACGGGCGCCTTCAGGACGACGGCAGCCGCTTCAAGGTGCCGCAGATGGGCTGGAACCAGGTCGTCCAGGCGCAGCCGCATCCCCTCTGGCACGGCATTCCCGACGGCGCATGGTTCTATTTCGTTCACAGCTTCTACGCCCGCCCGTCGGATGAGCGCCACAGTGCAGGCGTTACCGACTATGGCGGCCGCTTTACCTCGGCGCTCGCGGCAGGTAACATTTTCGCGACGCAGTTCCACCCCGAAAAGAGCGCTGCCCACGGCTTGGCGCTGTACCGAAACTTCCTCCACTGGACACCTTGACGTGATTGCGGACGCCGCGAGAGACGCGGGCCCGCTCGTCGCCCGTTCCGCTCGCCACCGTTCGCCCCGGCCATGCTGCTGATCCCTGCGATCGACCTGAAGGACGGGCACTGCGTGCGCCTTCGCCAGGGCGACATGAACGACTCGACGATCTTCAGCGACAACCCCGCCGCCATGGCGCGGCGCTGGGTCAACGCCGGCGCGAGGCGCCTGCACCTGGTCGACCTGAACGGCGCCTTCGCCGGCAAGCCGGTCAACGAGGCGGCCGTGAAGGCGATCCTCGCCGAGGTCGGCGACGAGATCCCGGTCCAGCTCGGCGGCGGCATCCGCGACCTCGACACGATCGAGCGCTACCTCGACGACGGCCTCAGCTACATCATCATCGGCACCGCCGCAGTCAAGAACCCCGGCTTCATGCGCGACGCGTGCAGCGCGTTCGGCGGCCACATCATTGTCGGCCTCGACGCCAAGAACGGCAAGGTCGCGACCGACGGCTGGAGCAAGCTCACCGGCCACGAGGTCGCCGACCTGGCGAAGAAGTTCGAGGACTACGGCGTCGAAGGCATCGTCTACACCGACATCGGCCGCGACGGCATGCTCACCGGCGTCAACATCGACGCGACGGTCAAGCTCGCCCAGGTGCTGACGATCCCGGTGTTCGCCTCGGGCGGGCTCTCGTCGCTCGCCGAGATCGAGAAGCTTTGCGCCGTCGAGGACGTCGGCATCGAGGGCGTCATCTGCGGCCGCGCGATCTACAGCGGCGAGCTCGACTTCGCCGTGGCGCAGGCGCGCGCCGACGAGCTGGCCAGCGCCTGATACTCGCGGCTTCGCGATGCGCCCTGCGGCGCCGCCCCGCCGCCCCGCCGCCATGCTCGCCAAACGGATCATTCCCTGCCTCGACGTCACCGCCGGCCGCGTCGTCAAGGGCGTCAACTTCGTCGAGCTGCGCGACGCCGGCGATCCGGTCGAGATCGCCGCCCGCTACAACGAGCAGGGCGCCGACGAGCTCGCGTTCCTCGACATCACGGCGACGAGCGACGACCGCGACCTGATCCTGTCGATCATCGAGGCGGTCGCGTCGCAGGTCTTCATTCCGCTCACGGTCGGTGGTGGCGTGCGCAGCGTCGCCGACGTGCGCCGCCTCCTCAACGCCGGCGCCGACAAGGTCAGCTTCAACTCGGCGGCGGTGGCCTCGCCCGAGGTCATCCGCGAGGCGTCGGCGAAGTACGGCTCGCAGTGCATCGTCGTCGCGATCGACGCCAAGCGGCGCGGCGACGGCGCGCCGGGGTGGGACGTCTACACCCACGGCGGCCGCAGGAACACCGGGCTCGACGCGGTCGAGTGGGCACGCCGGGTGACAGCGCTCGGCGCCGGCGAGATCCTGCTGACGAGCATGGACCGCGACGGCACCAGGACTGGCTTCGACCTCGCCCTGACGCGCGCCGTCGCCGACGCGGTCGCGGTGCCGGTGATCGCCTCGGGCGGCGTCGGCGCGCTCGAGCACCTCTCGGAGGGCATCCGCATCGGCGGCGCCGACGCCGTGCTGGCGGCGAGCATCTTCCACTACGGCGAGTTCTCGGTGCGCGACGCCAAGGCGCAGCTCGCCCGCGACGGCATCGTCGTCCGGCCGTGAAGGCGCGCGCCGGCCCGGCGCCCAAGCGTGCCACGCGCGGCGCGGCGGCGTCGCTGGCGAACGAGGTTCGCGTCATCGGTGGCGCCTGGAAGCGCAGCAAGCTGCCGGTCGCCGACCGGCCGGGCCTGAGGCCGACGCCCGACCGAGTCCGCGAGACGCTCTTCAACTGGCTCGGCCAGGCGCTCGATGGCTGGCGCTGCGTCGACGCCTTCGCCGGCTCGGGCGCGCTCGGCTTCGAGGCGGCGTCGCGTGGAGCGGCCGAGGTCGTCCTCGTCGAGCGCGACCCGGTGCTGGTCGCCAGCCTCGCCGCGACCCGGCAGCGCCTCCACGCCGAGACGGTGCGGATCGAGCGCGCCGACGCGCTGCAATGGATGGGCCGGGCTCCAGCGGCCGGCTTCGACGTCGTCTTCCTCGATCCGCCGTTCGATTCGCCGCTGCTGGCACCGGCGCTCGCCGCCGCGGCGCGAATCGTCGCCGAGGGCGGCTACGTCTACGCCGAGGGGCCGGTGCCGGTCGACGCGGAGGCGATGGCGGCCGGGGGCCTCGAGCCCTGGCGCGCCGGCCGGGCCGGTGCCGTCCACTTCCAGCTCCTGCGCAAGGCGATCCCGGGGTGAGGCGCGCGGCTACACTGCGCCGCATCGAGGGCCAACGGCGGGCGGGAAGAGCCTGCCGTCGCCTCGCCACGTGGAGACCGACGTGACGTCCGCGACCCGACTGACAGCCGTATACCCGGGCACCTTCGATCCGATGACGCTCGGGCACGAGGACCTCATGCGCCGGGCGAGTCGGCTGTTCGAGCGCCTTCTCGTCGCCGTCGCCGCCGGCCACCACAAGCGGACGATGTTCTCGATCGCCGAGCGCCTCGACATCGCCACCGAGCTCGCCGCCAAGTACCCGAACGTCGAGGTGAGGGCGTTCCGCGGCCTGCTGCGCGATTTCGTCGTCGAGCAGGGCGGCAAGGTCGTCGTCCGCGGCCTGCGCGCGGTGAGCGACTTCGAGTACGAGTTCCAGATGGCGGGAATGAACCGCCAGCTCATGCCCGACGTCGAGACCGTCTTCCTGACGCCGAGCGACCAGTACCAGTTCGTCTCCGGCACCTTCGTCCGCGAGATAGCCAACCTCGCGGGCGATGTTTCCAAATTCGTGTCACCCTTGGTGCTCGACCGGCTGCAACAGCGCGTCAAGCGCGCCGAACCCTAGGAATGGTGCCCCCACGCTCACCTTGTTCGCTGCCCCCCGAGGGGGCGCGGCCGGGCTTGGGGCGGCCCGGCGCCCGGCCGGTCGCGCGCTGACATCATGTCTCTGATCATCACTGACGAGTGCATCAACTGCGACGTGTGCGAGCCCGAGTGCCCGAACGCGGCGATCTCGATGGGCGAGTCGATCTACGTCATCGACCCGCGCAAGTGCACCGAATGCGTCGGCCACTTCGACGAGCCGCAGTGCGTCCAGGTCTGCCCGGTGGCTTGCATCCCGCTCGACGCGGCGAACGTCGAATCGCGCGAGACGCTCTGGGCGAAGTACCGGCGCCTGCAGGCGGAGGCTGCGGTCCGCGCGTGAGCTCGCCGGCCGCGGCGTGAAGCGCGGCGTCGGCTAGGTTCCGGCCTTCTTCGCTTTCGGGACGGCGGCGACGAAGTCGCGCTCCTCGTCGAATGACGCGGTCTTCTTCCGCTTCTTCGGGTGCTTCTTCGCGGCCCCGGTCGGCGCCGCCGCTGCGACGCGCGGCGCGCTCAACGAGCCGGCGAGCGCCGGCTTCACGAGCGCTTCTTGGACGCGTCGGTCTCGGCTCATCTCGGCCGCCAGCGCCTTTTCGCGCCGCGCGACCTCGCGCGCCTCGGCGCGCTGCCCGGCCGTGACCGCGCTGGCGACGACGAGCGTTCTCGCCTCGGGGCAGGGGACGCTCGTGTACTCGTGGCCGCAGCGAAAGATCGTTTCGGCGTGCGCTGCGTTGCTTGCCAGGCCCGCGAGCGCAGCCATGGCGATCAGAAGTTGCTTCATGGCGTGTCGGCCTTGGTGGTCTGCGCCGGCTCGACCGGAGCGTCGGCCTTCGGCTTTTCCGGTTTCTCCGGCTTCGGCCGAGGCGGCCGGGCGTTGATCTTCATGGTCGCGCGCTCCATGTCGCCGTCGAGCAGGAGGTCGAGACCCGAGAGCGCCTGCTCGATGCTCTTCTCGATCTCGACGCGGTCCTCGGCCGACGGCTTCTTCAGCACGTAGTTGATGACTTCGCTCTTGACGCCCGGGTGGCCGATGCCGATGCGCAGGCGCCAGTAGTCGCCGCTGCCGAGCTGGGCGTGGATGTCCTTCAGGCCGTTGTGGCCGGCGTGCGAGCCGCCGAGCTTGAGCTTGATCTGGCCCGGCATCAGGTCGAGCTCGTCGTGGGCGACAAGGATCTCGTTCGGCTCGATCTTGTAGAAGCGCGCCAGCGCGGCGACCGACTTGCCTGAGCGGTTCATGAAGGTCGTCGGCTCGAGCAGCCAGACCGGGCGGCCGCCGACGCTGACGCGCGCGGCCATGCCGAAGTAGCTGCGCTCGGGTGACAGGTTCACCTTGAGCCGGTCGGCGACTTCGTCGACGAACCAGAAGCCGGCGTTGTGCCGCGTCGCCGCGTAGTCGGGGCCGGGGTTGCCGAGGCCGGCGATGAGTCGAATCATGGTGTGGCCATTATCGAAGGACGGTCGCAAAAAAAAGCCCCGCCGAGGCGGGGCTTCGGATCCCTCGTCGAGGGGTCTACTTCTTGTTCTGCTTCTCGGTCTTCTTCGCCTTGGTCGGTGCGGGCACGGCGGCGGCCACCACCGGCGCGGGAGCGACTTCCTCGACCTCGGCGGCCTGGACGTTCGCCGACACGATCACCGGGTTCGGCTTGCCGTGGGTCACGATCTTGATGCCCGGGGGCAGCTGGATGTCGCTCATGTGCAGCGACTGGCCCTTGGTCAGGTTGCCGAGGTCGACGGTGATGAACTCCGGCAGCTGCGACGCCAGGCACTGGATATTCAGCTCGTTGACGATGTGGTTGACGACGCAGGCGTCGGTCTTCACCGCCGGCGAGTTCTCCTCATTGACATAGTGCAGCGGCACCTTCTTCGTGACCTTGGTCGTCGCGTCGACGCGCTGGAAGTCGATGTGCATCACGATCGGCTTGAACGGATGCATCTGGTAGTCGCGCAGCAGGACCTGCTCGGTCTTGCCGGCGAGCTCCATGTCGAGCAGCGACGAGTGGAAGGCCTCCTTCTTGAGCGCGAAGAAGAGGGCGTTGTGATCGAGCTCGATCATGGCCGGCATGCCGGCGCCGTAGACGATGCCGGGAACCTTTTGCGCGTTGCGCAGGCGGCGGCTCGCTCCGGTCCCCTGCACAGTGCGCTCGAAAGCGGTGAATTTCATGACAACTCCAAAAAGTGAAGGCCCGCGACCAGGCGCTTCGTTACAACGGGGCGAAGCCCCGCAACCGAGAAGGGCTTCGCGCAGCGAAGCCCGCTTGTCCGACTAGAAATTACTGTTCTGTTCCGCGAAGAGGGAGGTGACCGACTCGCCGTCGGAGATGCGCCGGATCGTCTCCGCAAATAGAAAGGCGACCGACAGCTGGCGCACCTTGGCGCAGCGCTTGCCTTCCTCGGCGAGCGGGATCGTGTCGGTGACGACGACCTCGTCGAGCTTGGAGGCCTGGATGCGCTCGATCACCGGCCCCGAGAACACTGCGTGCGTGCAGTACGAATAGACCTTCTTGGCGCCGCGCTCCTTCAGCACGTCGGCCGCCTTCACGAGCGTGCCGGCGGTGTCGATCATGTCGTCCATGATCACGCAGTTGCGGCCTTCGATCTCGCCGATGACGTGCATGACTTCCGAGACGTTGGCCTTCGGACGCCGCTTGTCGATGATCGCCAGGTCGCAGCCCGCCTGCTTGGCGAGCGCCCGCGCGCGGACGACGCCGCCGACGTCGGGCGAGACGACGACGAGGTCGTCGTAGCGCTTGCTCTGCAGGTCGGAGAGAAGCACCGGCGAGGCGTAGATGTTGTCGACCGGGATGTTGAAGAAGCCCTGAATCTGGTCGGCGTGCAGGTCCATCGTCAAAAGGCGCTCGACGCCGACGGCCTCGAGCATGTTGGCGACGACCTTGGCGCTGATCGGCACCCGCGTCGAGCGCGGCCGGCGGTCCTGGCGGGCGTAGCCGAAGTACGGGATCACCGCGGTCACCCTGCGCGCCGACGCGCGCTTGAGCGCGTCGACCATGATGCAGAGCTCCATCAGGTTCTCGTTGGTCGGCGAGCACGTCGGCTGGACGACGAAGATGTCGCGCGCGCGCACGTTCTGCTCGATCTCGACGTCGACCTCGCCGTCCGAGAAGCGCCCGACCTTGGCCTTGCCGAGGCCGATCGACAGGTGCGTGGCGATGTCCTGCGCGAGGGCGGGATTCGCATTGCCTGTGAAGAGAACGGTATTGAAGAGCACGACAACTCCGGAGGGCGGCGATTCAGCGAATTTGGCAGGGGAGGAAGGATTCGAACCTTCGCATGTCGGAATCAAAATCCGATGCCTTAACCAGCTTGGCGACTCCCCTACACCGGTGCCCGGCTCGCGCCGTTCACCTTGAAACCTTCGCGGCTTGTCCGCGAATCACAAGCCCCGCCCGCGGCCGGCCCAGGCTTCGAGCGGGTGGCGCCGCAGCGAGCGGCACATCCGGCCCGACCAGCCCGAGGGCCAATCGCTCGGCATCGCTGCCGATGGCGCCGGGCCGCTTCCCGCCCGCGCGAAGACCGCGCTTCCCGAACCCGTCATCCGGCTGTTGCCGAAGGTTCGCGACAGAGCGGCCGCGGCGCGTTCGACATCGGGGCAAAGACCCTCGGCCGCGGCCTGGAGGTCGTTCGTCCCGAAGCCTTCGGCAAGTCGAGGCCCGGTTTTCCCCAGCGCCCCCGGCACGGCATCGACGCCCGGGATTGCTTCGGAAAAGCCCGCGATTCTAGCAGCGGCGACGCGCTCGGCGACCTCCGGCCGGGCGAAGACCTCGCCCGTGGCCAGCCCGGCGGCCGGCTTGACGACGGCGAACCACGCCGGCTCGACCTCGACCGGGACGAGCCGCTCGCCGATGCCCGCGGCGATGGCATTGGCTCCGGCGAGGAAGAACGGGACGTCGGCGCCGAGCGCCAGGCCGATCGGCAGGAGCCGCTCGAGCGGCCAGTCGAGGCGCCAGAGGCGGTTCAGGGCCAGGAGCGTCGACGCCGCGTCGGAGCTGCCGCCGCCGAGGCCGGCGCCCCAGGGCACGCGCTTGTCGAGCGTGATGTCGGCGCCCAGCGTCGTGCCGGACGTGGCCTGCAGGGCGCGCGCAGCGCGCAGGCTGAGGTCGTCGGCGGGCATGGCGGCCGCGGTGTCGTGGCGGCGGAGGAGGCCGTCGCTGCGTGGTTCGACGTGGAGCGTGTCGCACCAGTCGATCAGCACCATCAGCGACTCGATCAGGTGCATGCCGTCGGCGCGTTGGCCGACGACGTGCAGGAAGAGGTTCAGCTTGGCCGGCGCCGGGATGTCGTAGATCGCCGCGATCGTCATCGCGTCACGACCGATCGAGACGGATTCGCACGGTGACGACGGGCGCGGGCGATTCTCGCGTCGCCGCGATCGTGCCATCGGGGAACTGGGCGAGGTCGACGCGCCAGCCGAGCTGGCGAAAGCCCTGCGCCGGCGAGTCAGACGTCGCGCTCGGCGCGACCTCGACGGGCGCGCTCGGCGCGCCGGGCCACGGCCTTCCGCGCAGCCAGTCGAACCACGCCTCGATCGGCACGCTTTCGCCGAGCGCCTCGCGCGTCAGCTCATCGAGGTTGACGAAGCGGCGCGTCTCGCGCGGCGTCGTCAGCACGACCTCGGCCGGCGACCAGCGCGCCTGCGCCAGCATGCTGCCGAGCGGCGTCGACAGGCCAAGCGTTCCGGCGGTCGAATCGCCGCGCAGGTCGAACGCCGCCGAGACGGCGCGGGGCACCTCGCTGCCGACCGGCTCGACGCGAAGCGCGAGGCGGCCCGAGAGGACGTCGCTCGTGCCCGCGGGCCGGGCCGGCGGCACGGTCGTGCACGCGGCGAGACAGGCGACGGCGAGCACCGCGGCGAGCCGCCAGGGCGGCGCGAGCATCGGCAGCGGCATCGCGCCGCGCCGCGTCACAGGTCGACGCGAAGGCGCGCCAGCGTTTCGCGCAGGACGTCGTTCTGCGCGTCGCGCGAGCGCGCTTCGCGGAAGACGCGCCGCGCTTCTTCGGCCTGCCCGGCGCTCCACAGCACCTCGCCGAGGTGGGCGGCGATCTCCGGGTCGGGGCGCGCCTGGTAGGCGCCGCGCAACAGGCGGATCGCCTCCTCGCGGTTGCCGAGCCGGTACTCGACCCAGCCCATGCTGTCGGTGATCGACGGCTCGCCCGGGCTCAGCTCGAGCGCCTTCTGGATCAGCGCGCGCGCCTCGGTCAGGCGGATCTTGCGCTCGGCGAGCGAGTAGCCGAGCGCGTTGTAGGCGTGCTGGTGGTCGGCCTTGAGCGCGATCACGCGGCGCAGCAGCCGCTCCATCTCGTCGACGCGGTCGAGCTTCTCGTTGAGCATCGCCTGCTCGTAGAGGAGGTCGGTGTCGTCGGGGAACGCCTTGTTCGCCTGCGCCATCACCTGCTCGGCGTCGGCGTACATCTTGCGGTCGCGCAGGAGCTCGGTCTCGGCGAGGAGCTTGGCGCGCGCGTCGCCGGGCGATTGCTCGGGAACGCGTCGGATCAGCTCGCGCGCTTCCTTCATCTTGCCCTGCCGCGCCAGCAGCGAGGCGCGCCGCGCCTGTACTTCGAGCGCGCGCTGCGGGCTGTCGACGCGCGCCAGCCAGCGCTCGGCGCCGACGAAATCCTGCTGCTGCTCGGACGCCTGCGCGAGGAGCAGGAACGCCTGCGTCAGCGCCGTGCTCGCGTTCGGCGGCGTGTCGTCCTCGTCGTCGCCGCCGGCACTCTGCGGCGCGCTCGCGGCGACGCCGAAGTTCACCGACGCGCCGCCTTCGACCAGGCGAACGTAGTTGCGCAACGCCGCCGCCGCTTCGCGCGGCCGCTTCATCTCGAGCTCGAGTGCGCCGAGGGTGAGCCACGGCGGCGCGAGCTTCGGATCGTTCTTGGTCAGCACCTCGATCTCGGTCGTCGCCTCGGCGAGGCGCTGCGACGTCGCCAGCGTCCGCACGTACAGCAGGCGAACCGTCGGGCTGTTCGCCCGCGCCGCGAGCTGGCGCTTGACGATCGCCTCGGCCTCGGGCGTCGCCGGCAGCATGTCGAGGGCAAGGAGGGCCACGCCTTCGGCGCCGGGATCGGCGTCGCTCGCGCGGCGCGCGAAGGCGAGCGCCTTGGCCGAATCGCCGGCGGCAAGCCAGGCGCGGCCGCTGGCGACGAGCGCCGGCGCCTTCGTGTCGGACGCGTCGGCGAACGGCCGCAGGGTGCGCTCGACGAGCGCCGCGGTGGCGTTGCGATCGGTCGCGCGCCCGAGCAAGCGAGGCAGCGCCTCGATCAGCATCGGCAGCGCCGGCCGCGGCGTCAGGCGCATCAGCGCCGTCAGCGGCTCTTCGACGTCGGCGATGCGATTGAGCGCGACGAGCAGCTGGATCTGGTAGCGCAAGGCGTCGGTCGACTCGGGCAGCGCCTGGCGCCAGGCGAGCGCGGCCGAGAGCGCCTGATCGCCGGCACGCGCCTGCAGCGCGATGTCGGTGGCGCGCCGGAACAGCTGCTCGTCCTTGCCGCGCTTGGCGGCGTCGAGCATGAGCTGGTAGGCGGTGCCGACCTGGCCGTCGCGCAGCTCGATCTCGCCGAGCAGCAGCTGGTAGAAGAGCGGTGCGTCGAGATTGGAGTTCTGGACCTTGCTCGCGGGCGGCTCGGCCGCGACGGCCGTGCCGACGGCGGCGGACAGCGCGACGAGCGCCAGCACGAGGACCGGCCTGCGGCGCGAGGCGGAAGCGATGCGAAACGCCGGCATGAACGACTCCTCAGGCGAACGATGATTCTAGTGCGGGGGGCGCGCCGCAGCCCGGTGCGCGGGCGCGGCCGGACGGTGTCCGAACGTGCGATCTCGGCCGATCGTGATAATTCCCCGTGCCTCGTGAAAAAGCGGTCGTCTCGGCCGCACGGCGAGCCCCCGCGCACCCACTCCAATGCCCGAGCTTCCCGAAGTCGAGGTCACCCGGCTGAGCTTTGCCGAACGCATCCGCGGCGCGCGCGTCACCGCCGTCCGGGTCGGCAAGCCGCTGCGCTGGCCGCTCGGCAGCGCGCCCGAGGCGTTCGTCGGCCAGCGCGTCGGCGAGGTGAGCCGGCGCGGCAAGTACCTCTGGCTCGCGCTCGAGCGCGGCGGCCTGCTCATGCACCTCGGCATGTCGGGATCGCTCTCGTTCGGGCACGCGACCGGCGAGCCCGGCCCGCACGACCACTTCGACCTCGTCACCGCGCGCGGCACGCTGCGCCTGACGGACCCGCGCCGCTTCGGTGCCGTCGTCTGGTCGGCCTCGGCCGATGCGGCGCCGGCGGCGACGCTGCTCGCCGGCCTCGGCCTCGAGCCGTTCGACGACCGCTTCGACGGCGCGCATCTCCACGCTGCGCTGCGGCGGCGGCGGGTCGCGGTGAAGACCGCGCTTCTCGGCGGCCGGATCGTCGTCGGTGCCGGCAACATCTATGCGTGCGAGGCACTGTTCGAAGCCGGCATCGATCCGCGCACGCCCAGCGACCGCATCAGCCGCGCGCGCGCCGGGCGCCTCGCCGATGCCGTGCGGTCGACGCTGGCGCGCGCCGTCGAGCTCGGCGGATCGACCTTGCGCAACTTCCGTGACGCCCACGGCGCGGCCGGCGCGTTCCAGCTCGAGGCCAAGGTCTACGGCCGCGCCGGCAAGCCGTGCGTGCGCTGCGGCACGCCGATCCGGCGCGTCGTCCAGGGCGCGCGGGCGACGTTCTTCTGCCCGGTGTGCCAGCGGCGCTGACAACCGCGCGGCCGATGTCGGGAGCCAAGCCGGTGCCGGCCGTGCGAAAGGCCCGCCCCCGCGTGTGAGGAATCGTTTCGTCACGGCTCGTTCGTGAACTCGTGCGCTACCATGACTCGAACGCCTTGCGCCACTCGATGACGCCCTCATTCGCCACCAGTCTCGACGCCCTCGGCGGCTGGCGTGCCGCCCTCGGCGAACGCGTCGAGGCGCTCGCGCGCTTCCTCGCCGAGCACGACCTCGCCCACGGCGAGGCGGCCGAGCAGATCGCCGCGTTGCGCGAGCGACTTGGTAACGAAAAGCTCGTCGTCGCCTTCGTCGCCGAGTTCTCGCGCGGCAAGTCGGAGCTGATCAACGCGATCTTCTTCGCCGACACCGGCCGGCGCATCCTGCCGGCGACGCCGGGCCGCACGACGATGTGCCCGGTCGAGCTCGGCTGGCGCGGCGACGA
>JADGRJ010000051.1 GCA_017881025.1 Rhizobacter sp.
TTGGCGTTCTCGAAGTCGGCGCGGTTGTCGATCGCATGCGCGACCGTGCTCATCACGCACTCGCTTCGCTGTGCCAGCAGCCCGGCACAGGCATCGATCAGCGCCGGCTCGATCAGCGGCTCGTCGCCCTGCACGTTGACGACGATCTCGTCGTCGCCGAGCCCGAGCGCAGCGCTCGCTTCGGCGATCCGGTCGCTGCCGTTGGCATGCCGCGGCGACGTCAGCAGCGCGGCGACGCCGTGCGCCGTGCACGCTGCGACGATCTCGGCGTCGTCGGCGGCGACGACGACGCGCGACGCCTTCGAGGCGGCCGCTCGTTGCGCGACGCGGACGATCATCGGCACGCCGCCGATCTCGGCGAGCGCCTTGCGCGGCAGTCGCGTCGAGGCGAGGCGGGCCGGGATGAGGACGACGAACGCCACGCGTCAGTCGGTCGTCGCGGCGGGTGGCGTCGGGGCGGTCTCGCGGCCGAGCGCTCGTGCCTCGCTCTCGAGCATCACCGGGATGCCATCGCGCACCGGGAAGGCGAGGCCGTCGGCGTTGCAGACGAGCTCCTGGCGATCGTGCTGGGGCGGCCGCCAATGCTGCAGCGGGCCCTTGCAGAGCGGGCAGACCAGGAGGTCAAGCAGGCGTGTTTCCATTCGGATCGATCGATGAAAGGGGCGGCAGCAGCGCCAGCAGCGCCGCGTCGAATGCCGGCTCGGGAACGAAGTCTAGCCGCGCGACCCAGACGCGCGTGCCGAGCCGCCGCGATGCGGGCAGCTTGACGGCGTCCTTCTCGGTCAGGACGACGTCGGTCGTGGCCGGTGGCCAGGGCAGCACCGTGAAGTCGGCATGATCCCCGAGCGGACGCTCGACGATGCGAAGACCTTCTCCGCGCAGCATCGCGAAGAAGCGCTCGGGCCGCGCCAGGCCGGCGACGGCGACGACCTGGCGATCGCGCAGCGATTCGAGCGCCTGACGCGACGGGGCCGCCCCGCTCCACCAGGCATCGAGTGGCGTCACGCCGGCCAGCGAGCGCTGCGCCAGGTAGCCGGGCACCGAGGTCGTCGGTGCGTCGGCGTTGTAGAGGACGATCTTGCGCGGACCGAGCGCCTTGGGAACGCGCTCGCGCAGCGGCCCGGCCGGCAGCAGGCGGCCGTTGCCTGCCCCGCGCTCGTCGAAGACCAGGACTTCGACGTCGCGCTCGAGCGCCAGGTGCTGCAGGCCATCGTCGCTGACGATCACGTCGATCTCGGCGTGGAAACGAAGGAGGGCGTGTCCCGCGGCGACGCGATCGGCGCCCACCGCGACGGGAACGCCGGTCCGGCGCTGCAACAGAAGCGGCTCGTCGCCGACCTCCTGCGCGCTCGCCGCGGCATCGACGACGACCACGCCGGCGCCGCTTCGCCCGTAGCCTCGCGAGACGATTCCGGGCGTGTAGCCGCGCCGGCGCAGGAGCTCGACGACCGCGATCGTCGTCGGCGTCTTGCCTGCGCCGCCGACCACGAGGTTGCCGACGACGATCACCGGCACCGGCAGGTGCGCCGATTCGCGCAGGCCGCGTGCGAACAGCTGGCGCCGTGCCGCGGAAATCACCGCGAAGGCCGCGGCTGCGGGCAACAGCGCCGTGCTCAACGCACCGCGTCCTTCCCAGCTTCGCTGCAGCGTCACGGCGGCCCGGTCGCGCAGCGTCGCCCGAGCCGGCGCGACCATGGCGGCGTCAGCGCGCGGCGCCGGCCGAAGACTGCGTCGCGAAGGTGAGCTTGGCGATGCCGGCGCGGCGTGCCGCGTCCATGACGTTGATGACGCTCTGGTGCGCCGCCGTCGCATCGGCGGACACGATCAGGATCATCTCGTTCGAGCCGCCGGCGGCGGCGACGAGCTCGGCCGCCAGCGACTCGACGCTGCGCCCGTCGACAGGCTTCTTGTTGACCGCGTAGCGACCGTCCGACGCGACCGCGACGATGATCTCGTGCGGCCGGTCGCGCGCCTGATCGGCGTCGGCGACGGGCAGGTTGATCTGCAGCTCGGTGAACTTCGAGTACGTCGTCGACAGCATCAGGAAGATCAGGATGACGAGCAGCACGTCGATGAACGGGATCAGGTTGATCTCGGGCTCGTCGGGCCGCTGCCGCCTGAAGTTGAGCGCCATCGCGATCAGCTGCTGCGCGGCACCGCGAAGCGCATCAGGTGCGGGACGAGCCGGTCCGACGCCTGCTCCATCTCGAGCGTGTAGCTGTCGACCAGGCCGCGGAAGTAGCGGTAGAACATCAGCGCGGGGATCGCTATCATGAGCCCGAAGGCCGTGTTGTAGAGCGCGACCGAGATGCCGTGCGCGAGCAGCGCGGGGTTGTTGCCGCCGCTCGGCGCCTGCGAGCCGAAGATCTCGATCATGCCGATGACGGTGCCCATCAGGCCGAGCAGCGGTGCCGCCGAGGCGATCGTGCCGAGAGTGTTCAGGTATCGCTCGAGCCGGTGCACGGCGGCGCGACCGGCGGACTCGAAGGCGGCGCGCAGCCCCGCCTCGGTGATCCGCGGCTCGGCGATCACCGCGCGCAGGCCGCTGGCGAGCACGGTGCCGAGCACCGAATTCTGCGACAGCTTGTTGACGACGTCGGGCGCGGGAAGGTGCGCGCGCGTCACCGAGATCACCTCGTCGAGCAGCCGGGTGGGCGCGACGCGGATCGGACGCAGACTCGAGAATCGTTCGATGATCAATGCCAGGGCGGCGATCGAGCAGATGAGCAGCGGCCAGATCGGCCAACCAGCGGCTTGTATGATCGAAAGCAATATGGCCCTTTCCGTCGAACGAAGGCGGCTGGGCCGCACCGGTCGCTTCAATTATGGCGTGCCGTCGGCGGCCGTCGAAACAGCGTCGTGCCGCGCGTGACATTCCGGACATCCGCCATCCTCGAAAACCGTGTCGCGCCTGTCCCCGCCACAGGTGGACAACTTTGTGGACAAGTCCCCCCGGCGCTGCCAAGCGCCAGCACGGGCGGGCTCGCCGGGGTCGCTGCTCAAAAAAACGGCACAAGAAATCCTTTGTATATCAACGACTTGCAGCACAGCACCGCGGCCGCCGAGGCCACAACGGTCCGCAACGCCAGTATTGGCGCGGCTGTGGAGTTGTCGCCTCGCGCCGGCCGTCGTTCTATCGATGGGTGAGCTCTTCGAGAACCGCGCTTCCAGCCGCGTCTGGAGCGTCGGCGCGCTCGTCCACGCGGTCGCTTCGCTGCTCGAGCAGGAGCTTCCCGCCTGCACCGTTGGCGGCGAGATCTCGAGCTTTTCGCGCGCCGCCAGCGGCCACTGCTACTTCACCCTGAAGGATCCGGGCGGCGGCGCCGCGTTGCGCTGCGCCATGTTCCGCCGCGCCGCGTCGCTGCTCGACTTCTCGCCGGTCGAAGGCCAGCGCGTCGAGCTGCGCGGCCGCCTCGCCGTCTACGAGCCGCGCGGCGAGCTGCAATTCATTGCCGAGGCCATGCAGTCGGCCGGCGCCGGTGCGCTGTACGAGCGTTTCCTTCGCCTGCGCGCACGTCTCGAAGCCGAGGGGCTGTTCGACCCGGCGCTGAAGCGCCGGCTGCCCGCTCATCCTCGCGCGATCGGTGTCGTCACGTCGCTGGCCGGGGCCGCGCTCCACGACGTCGCGACGACGCTGGCGCGCCGTTCGCCGCACGTCCGGGTCGTGATCTATCCGAGCGTCGTCCAGGGCAGCGATGCACCTGCCGCGCTCTGCGCGGCGATCACGCTGGCCGGGCAGCGCAACGAGGTCGACGTCCTGGTCGTCTGCCGCGGCGGCGGCTCGCTCGAGGACCTCTGGGCGTTCAACGACGAGCGCGTCGTCCGCGCGATCCGGGCGGCGCCGATGCACGTGGTGAGCGGCGTCGGCCACGAAACCGACGTGACCCTCGCCGACCTTGTCGCCGACCTGCGCGCGCCAACGCCGACCGCGGCCGCCGAGCTGGTGGCGCCGGCGACCGCAGCACAGAACCAGGTGCTCCAGGGTCTCGCGTCCGCCCTCGCGCGGCGCAGCGTCGCCGCGCTCGAGACGCAGGCGCAGCGGCTCGACCGCCTGGCCTTGCGCCTAGCGCGTCCGAGCGAAGCGCTGGTCCGGCGCGCGCACGTTCTCGATCTGCTCGCCCGGCGCTTGGCGGCGGCGCCAACGCGAGCCCTGGTCGACGGCCGATCGCGCGCCGACACGGCGGCGGCCCGCCTCGGCCACGCCCTCGCGATCGCCCGCTCGCGCATCGCCGCGCGCGTCGACGGCACCGCCTTTCGCCTGCATGCGCTCGACCCGCACCGGGTGCTGGCGCGCGGCTATGCGCTTCTCGTCGATCGCGACGATCGGCCGGTAACCTCGGTCACCCGCCTGACCGTCGGCCAAGCCGTCACCGCCCGGCTCGCCGACGGCCGGGCCGAGCTCACGACGACGGCGATCGAGCCGGCACCCGCGCCGCGCTGACAGCGCCGGCGGCGCGGAAAGGGAAGCTCCCTACAATCGTCGGAACAGACCACATCCCTCGAGAGGACTCTCATGGAACATAAGCTTCCCTCCCTTCCGTACGCCATGGACGCGCTCGCGCCGCACCTGAGCAAGGAAACGCTCGAGTACCACTACGGCAAGCACCACAAGGCGTACGTCGACAACCTGAACAACCTGCAGAAGGGCACCGAGTTCGAATCGATGGCGCTCGAGGACATCGTCAAGAAGGCGACCGGCGGCATCTACAACAACGCCGCGCAGATCTGGAACCACACCTTCTTCTGGAGCTGCATGAAGCCGGGCGGCGGCGGCGAGCCGAAGGGCGCACTGGCCGAGCAGATCAAGGGCAAGTGGGGCGGCTACCCGGCGTTCAAGGAAGCGTTCGCGAAGAGCGCCGTCGGCAACTTCGGCTCGGGCTGGACCTGGCTCGTCAAGAAGGGCGACGGAACGGTCGACATCGTCAACATGGGCGCCGCGGGAACACCGCTCACCACCGGTGACACGCCGCTCCTGACGATCGACGTCTGGGAGCACGCCTACTACATCGACTACCGCAACCAGCGGCCGAAGTGGGCCGAGACCTTCCTCAGCTCGCTCGCGAACTGGGACTTCGCGGCCAGGAACTTCGGCTGAGCAGGGCCTGGCGCCGCTGACGACACCCGGCGCCGCTAGTTCGCGAAGGGCGCGCCGCGCAGGCGGCTGCCTGTCTTGACGCCGCGCTTGGCGAACCAGCCTTCGTTCATCTCGAGGACGAAGCGGACCGGCTTGGCCGAGCAGTGGCCGGCGAGCGTCTGCGGCTTCATGTCGTCGATGTTGACGACGCTGCCGTCGTCGCCGAGGAAGGCGATCGACAGCGGGATCAGCGTGTTCTTCATCCAGAAGCACTGCTGGCCCGGACGCTCGAAGACGAACAGCATGCCGTCATTGGTCGGCATCGAGGTGCGGAACATCAGGCCGATCTCGCGTTGCTCGGGCGTCGACGCGAGCTCGGCGTTGATGTTGTGGATGCCGGCGTTGAGGCGGACCTGCGCCAGCTTTTGCGCGCCGTCCTGAGCCGCGGCGAGCGCGGCGAAGCAGAGCGCGGCGATCGCGCCGGCCCTGCGCGGCAAGCTGTCATTCATGATGCGTCATCCGACTTAGAATTTCCGGCAGCATTGCCACCACGGCCGCGCCCAACGGAGCTCCATTTTCATGTATCAGCACATCAAGGTGCCCGAAGCCGGGCAGAAGATCAAGGTCAACGCCGACTTCTCGTTGACGGTGCCTGACGAGCCGATCATTCCCTACATCGAGGGCGACGGCACGGGCGTCGACATCACCCCGGTGATGATCAAGGTGGTCGACGCGGCGGTCGCCAAGGCCTTCGGCGGCAAGAAGAAGATCCACTGGATGGAGATCTACGCGGGTGAGAAGTCGACCCGCGTCTACGGCCCCGACGTCTGGCTGCCGCCCGAGACGCTCGAGGTCCTGCGCGACTACGTGGTCTCGATCAAGGGCCCGCTGACGACGCCGGTCGGCGGCGGCATCCGTTCGCTCAACGTCGCCCTGCGCCAGGAGCTCGATCTCTACGTGTGCCTGCGGCCGATCCAGTATTTCAAGGGAGTCCCCTCGCCGGTCAAGGAGCCCGAGAAGACCAACATGGTGATCTTCCGCGAGAACTCGGAAGACATCTACGCCGGCATCGAGTTCGAGGCCGAGAGCGACAAGGCCAAGCGCCTCATCAAGATCCTGCAGGACGATTTCGGCGTCAAGAAGATCCGCTTCCCGGCGACCTCGGGGATCGGCATCAAGCCGGTCTCGCGCGAGGGCACGGAGCGGCTCGTCAGGAAGGCGATCCAGTACGCGATCGATCACGACAAGCCCTCGGTGACGCTCGTCCACAAGGGCAACATCATGAAGTTCACGGAAGGGGCCTTCCGCGACTGGGGCTACGGGCTGGCGCAGCGGGAGTTCAAGGCGGCCGAGATCGACGGCGGCCCGTGGTGCAAGTTCAAGAACCCGAAGAGCGGCAAGGAGATCATCGTCAAGGACGTCATTGCCGACGCCTTCCTGCAGCAGATCCTGCTGCGCCCGGCCGAGTACTCGGTGATCGCGACGCTCAACCTCAACGGCGACTACGTCTCCGACGCGCTCGCCGCCCAGGTCGGCGGCATCGGCATCGCCCCGGGTGCCAACATGAGCGACTCGGTCGCGATGTTCGAGGCGACCCACGGCACGGCGCCGAAGTATGCCGGCAAGGACTACGTCAACCCGGGCTCGGAGATCCTGTCGGCGGAGATGATGCTGCGCCACCTGGGCTGGCATCCGGCGGCCGACCTGATCATCGGCTCGATGCAGAAGTCGATCCTCTCCAAGAAGGTCACCTACGACTTCGCCCGCCTGCTCGACGGCGCGACCCAGGTGTCGTGCTCGGGCTTCGGTCAGGTGATGATCGACAACATGTAGCGCGCCGGCGCGCATGCGGGGGCCATAAACGCGACTTGCGGCACGACCGGGGCCCGCCAAACAGGCAGGGCCAGGCGCTGCGACCCGGCCTTGTGAAAAAAGCCCCGAGGGGCATATGCATTCGACCGAAGCGTGAGAGCGCCAACTCGATAGAATGATTTCATGCCCGCCGACAAGCCGCCTGTACCTGTCGTCCGGCCGCGTACGGACGACGGCCAGGGAGCGGTTGTTGCCGAGCGCAAGGAGCAGAAGACCGAGCCGCCGCCGATGTTCCAGGTGATCCTGCTGAACGACGACTACACCCCGATGGAGTTCGTCGTCATGGTGCTGCAGGAGTATTTCAGCCGGGATCTCGAGACGGCGACGCAAATCATGCTGAAGATCCACCACGACGGTCGCGGCGTTTGCGGCGTCTACTCCAAGGACGTCGCCGGGACCAAGGTCGAACTGGTGCTCGCCGCCGCACGGCGCGGCGGCCACCCGCTGCAATGCATTATGGAGTCCGCATGATCGCGCAAGAGCTTGAAGTCAGTCTGCACATGGCCTTCGTCGAGGCCCGGCAGCAGCGCCACGAATTCATCACCGTCGAGCACCTCCTGATGGCGCTGCTCGACAACCCTTCGGCCGCCGAGGTCCTGCGCGCCTGCTCGGCCAACCTCGACGACCTGCGCAAGAGCCTGCTCGGTTTCATCAAGGAAAACACGCCCACGGTCGGCGGCGCTGACGAGGTCGACACGCAGCCGACGCTGGGCTTCCAGCGCGTCATCCAGCGCGCGATCATGCATGTCCAGTCGACCGGCAGCGGCAAGAAGGAAGTCACCGGCGCCAACGTGCTCGTCGCGATCTTCGGCGAGAAGGATTCGCACGCCGTCTACTACCTGCACCAGCAGGGCGTGACGCGGCTCGACGTCGTCAACTTCATCGCCCACGGCATCAAGAAGAGCGATCCGCCCGAGTCGGCCAAGCCCGGCGAAGGCGGCGGCGCGAGCACCGAAGGCGAGAAGGAAGAGTCCGACGGCAAGGGCTCGCCGCTCGACCAGTTCACGCAGAACCTCAACCAGCTCGCCCGCGACGGCAAGATCGATCCGCTGATCGGCCGCGATCACGAGGTCGAGCGCGTCATCCAGATCCTCTGCCGCCGGAGGAAGAACAACCCGCTCCTGGTCGGCGAGGCCGGCGTCGGCAAGACCGCGATCGCCGAGGGCCTGGCCTGGCGCATCACCCAGTCCGAGGTTCCCGAGGTGCTCGCCGAGTCGGTCGTCTACGCGCTCGACATGGGCGCGCTGCTCGCCGGCACCAAGTACCGCGGCGACTTCGAGCAGCGCCTGAAGGGCGTCCTGAAGAACCTCAAGGACCAGCCGAACGCGATCCTCTTCATCGACGAGATCCATACCCTGATCGGCGCCGGCGCCGCGTCGGGCGGCACGCTCGACGCCAGCAACCTCTTGAAGCCCGCGCTCAGCTCGGGCGCGATGAAGTGCATCGGCGCGACCACCTTCACCGAGTACCGCGGCATCTTCGAGAAGGACGCGGCCCTGTCGCGTCGTTTTCAGAAGGTCGACGTCGTCGAGCCCTCGATCGAGCAGACGGTCGAGATCCTGAAGGGGCTGAAGAGCCGCTTCGAGGAGCACCACAGCGTCAAGTACGCACCGGCGGCGCTGCAGGCCGCGGCGGAGCTCTCGGCCAAGTTCATCAACGACCGCCACCTGCCCGACAAGGCGATCGACGTGATCGACGAGGCCGGCGCGGCGCAACGCATCCTGCCCAAGAACAAGCAGAAGAAGACGATCAACCGCCTCGAGGTCGAGGAGATCGTCGCCAAGATCGCGCGCATCCCGCCCGCGTCGGTGTCGAGCGACGACCGCTCGAAGCTGAAGACGCTCGACCGCGACCTGAAGAGCGTCGTCTTCGGCCAGGACCCGGCGATCGACGCCCTGGCGTCGGCGATCAAGATGGCGCGCTCCGGCCTCGGCCGCCCCGACAAGCCGATCGGCTCGTTCCTGTTCAGCGGCCCGACCGGCGTCGGCAAGACCGAGGTCGCCAAGCAGCTGGCCTTCGTCCTCGGCGTCGACCTGATCCGCTTCGACATGAGCGAGTACATGGAACGCCATGCGGTGAGCCGCCTGATCGGCGCGCCGCCCGGCTACGTCGGCTTCGACCAGGGCGGGCTGCTCACCGAGGCGATCTCCAAAAAGCCGCACGCCGTGCTCCTGCTCGACGAGATCGAGAAGGCTCACCCCGACGTCTTCAACGTGCTGCTGCAGGTCATGGACCACGGCACGCTGACCGACAACAACGGGCGCAAGGCCGATTTCCGCAGCGTCATCATCATCATGACGACCAACGCCGGCGCCGAGACGATGAACAAGGCGACGATCGGCTTCCTCAACTCGCGCGAGGCGGGCGACGAGATGGCCGACATCAAGCGGCTGTTCACGCCCGAGTTCCGCAATCGTCTCGATGCGACCGTGAGCTTCAAGTCCCTCGACGAGGAGGTCATCCTGCGCGTCGTCGACAAGTTCCTGCTCGAGCTCGAAGGCCAGCTCGCCGAGAAGAAGGTCGAGGTCACGTTCACCGACGCCCTGCGCAAGCACCTCGCCAAGAAGGGCTTCGATCCGCTCATGGGCGCGCGGCCGATGCAGCGCCTGATCCAGGACACGATCCGGCGCGCGCTCGCCGACGAGCTGCTCTTCGGCCGCCTGGTCGACGGCGGCAGGCTCACGGTCGACGTCGATGCCGAGGGCAAGCCGCTCCTCGACATCCAGCCGGCGCGAAAGAGCGACAAGCCGAAGTCGGAGCCGGCGACCGCGTAAAGGCTTCGCCGGACAGGGAAGCGGGGGCCTGCGGCCCCCTTCAAGGTTGCGCCGCCGGGTCCTGGCGGAAGAACTCGGTCAGCAGACGGTACAGGTGCGGCGACTCGCCGAGCAGCGCGGCAGGCGCGACGAACAACGCCTCCGCGCCGACGGCGAAGAACTCCTCGAGCGCTTCGGCGCCGTAGGGGTCGAGGAAGGTCTCCTCGCCGTTTTCCACCTGGTCGGCGAAGCGCTCGTATTCGTCGGCGAGGGCGTGCAGCCAGCGGCCGCGATCGCTCGCCGGGTCGACCGTCTCGACGCCGGCGGTGACGCCGCGGCGCATGTCGATGACGTGGGCGAACTCGTGGACGACGACGTTGTAGCCGTCGACCGCCGATTCGCCGGCGTCGTCGACGTCGCGCCAGGCGAGCATCACCGGCCCGCCGCTCATCGCCTCGCCGCTCAGCTCCTCGTCGTAGGCGTGGACGACGCCGTCGTCGTCCTCGACCTCGCGCCGGGCGACGACGACGTCCTCATGGACGACGATGCCGACGAAGCCGTCGAGCCAGTCGAGGCCGAGCGCGAGCGCGGGAAGGCACGCCTGGGCGGCGATCGCCACCGCCATCTCGTCACTGACGACGAGGCCGCGCGCGCCGCTGAACTCCTTTTCGGCGAGAAAGAGCGTCGTCATCTCGCGCAGGGCGGCGACCTGCGTGGGGCTCCGCGCGGCGAGAAACGGGAAGCGAACCAGCGTCAGCTGCCAGAGCGCATCGGGGATCGCCCTGCGCTCGAGCGTTCGCGAACGGCGCCATCGCTGCCACCAGCCGGTCACGACGCTTGCGACGAAGGCGCGGTGAGCGGCGCGATGCGGGTGAAGCCGCTCGCGCTCCAGCGCAGGATCTCAGCGCGCGGTGCGCTGCTGCCGTCGAGCTCCCAATCGCTCAGGACGTGGCGGACCGCGCCGGGCGCCAGGTCGTGGCTCGCCGGCGCGTGGGTGTGGCCGTGGACGAGCGTCGGCGTCTCGGCGCCCCGCATCCAGGCCAGCGCGGCACCGGCGTCGACGTCGATGAAGCTGCCGCGTTGCGCCGGCTCGCGCCGCCCGCTGCGGCGCCTGAGCGCCCTCCCGATCGCGCGCCGCGCCGCGAAGGGCAGGGCGGCGAACGCGCGCTGCACGCCCGGCCTGCGGACGATCGATCGATAACGTTGATAGTCGATATCGTCGATGCACAGCGCGTCGCCATGCGACAGCATCACGCGCTCGCCGAAGGCGACGACGACGGTCGGATCGGCCAGGCGGAGCACGCCGTTCGCCTCGAGCATCGCATCGCCGACGAGGAAGTCGCGGTTGCCGGCCATGAAGCCCACGGTCCGCTCGGCCGCCGCCGCGCTCAGCACCTCGACGCAGCGCGCTTCGAAGCCGCGCTCGGCCATGTCGTCGCCGATCCAGACCTCGAACAGGTCGCCGAGGATGAAGACGGCGTCGGCATCGGTATGGCGCAGGTGCGCTGCCCACGCCTCGAAGACGCGCGGCGTGTTCTCGGCCAGGTGCAGGTCCGAAAGCAGGTCGATCGCGCGCCAGTGCGCCGGCGCGACGAATGTCGCCTGCGACCCGGCCTGCGGCAGCGCCGGCAGGCGCGGTGACGACGCTGCCATGGCGGCCGGCGCTGGGCTCGACCGGCGCGCCGTCAGGAGACGACGGTCGCGCGCGTGATCGTCACGTCGTCGAGCGGCACGTCGGCGTGGCCGCCGCGGTTGCCGGTGCGAACGCGCTCGATCGCATCGACGACGTCCTGGCCCGAGATGACGCGGCCGAACACCGCGTAGCCCCAGCCTTGCGGCGTCTCCGACTTGAAGTTCAGGAACTCGTTGTCGGCGGCGTTGATGAAGAACTGCGCCGTCGCCGAGTGCGGCGCCGAGGTGCGCGCCATCGCCAGCGTGTAGCGGTCGTTCTTCAGGCCGTTGTTGGCTTCGTTGTTGATCGTCGAGCCGGTCGGCTTCTGGCTCATGCCGGGCTCGAAGCCGCCGCCCTGGACCATGAAGCCCTTGATGACCCGATGGAACACCGTGCCGTCGAAGTGGCCATTCTCGACGTTGGTCAGGAAGTTCTTGACCGTCTCGGGGGCCTTCTCATCGTCGAGCTCGACCCGGATGGTGCCGGCGCTCGTTTCCAGATCGACTTGTCTCATCGCTCATTTCTCCACGGTTGCTTTCTTGATCACGACCTGCTGCAGGGGGACATCGCCGGCGCCGGTGGGGGTGACGCGGATCTTGTCGACGACGTCCATGCCCTGCACGACCTTGCCGAAGACGGCGTAGCCATTGCCGTCCCGGGCCTGCGCCTGGTTGAGGAAGTCGTTGTCCTTGACGTTGATGAAGAACTGCGCCGTCGCCGAGTTCGGATCGGGCGTTCGCGCCATCGCGAGCGTGCCGCGCTGGTTGGTCAGGCCGTTGCGGCTCTCGAGCGGGATCGGCGCGCGCGTCTCCTTTTCCTTCATGTCGGCCGTCATGCCGCCGCCCTGGATCATGAAGTTCTCGATCACGCGATGGAAGATCGTGCCGTTGTAGTGCCCGGACTTCACGTACTCGAGGAAGTTGGCGACGGTCTTGGGCGACTTGGCGGCGTCGAGCTCGACGACGATGTCGCCGGCCGACGTGGCCAGCCTGACCTTCTGGGCGAGCGCCGCGCCGCTGGCGCAGAGCGCGACGGTTGCGGCGGTGGCGATGACTAGGCGCGAGACGAACGACTGCATCGAAGACTCCGATCGTTGAAGGGAAAGGGGATTCACGCGGCTAGCGACGCGCTGCCGACGCCGGCCGGGCGGCAGGCTGCGGCGGCGCCGCCCTCGGCTCGGACGACACCGCCGTCAGCTGGCGCACCAGCGCGAGCTTCTTCGGCAGACTCGCGCTCCCCGGCTCGAGACGCAGCGCGCGCGCGTACGATTGCGCCGCGAGCAGGGCGTGCACGTCGCCCAGGTTCTCATGCGCCGGCGCATAGGCGGGGTTGAGGCGGATCGTCTCCTCGAGCTCGGCGCGCGACTTGCCGTAGTCGCCGGCGGCGGCGTGGATCGCGGCGAGGTTGTTGTGCGGCTCGGCGAGCTCGGGGTAGTCCTGGACGAGCTGCTGCAGGATGGCCTGCGCCTCGGCCGTGCGGCCGATGTCGGCGAGGATGACCGACTTCAGGAATCGCATCTGGGCATCCTTGGGCTGAGCGGCGAGGGTTCGCTCGGCGCGCTCGAGCGCCGCGGCCGTCTGGCCGGCGTGGTGCAGCCGGGTGACTTCGCTCAGCTCGTCGGCGATCGCGGCGCTCGCCGGCATCGCGAAGACCGCGCAAAGCAACAGCCAGAGAGGCAACCCGGCAGCGAGGATCCTGAATTGCATCGGTGGGAACGGAGCGCTCGAACAGTGCCGCGAACGTCGAATTCACGCTCGGGAGGACCGCTATACTGAATCGATTGTAGGGTACGCACACGATGCCGAAAGCCCTTCTCGCCGCGATGCGCGACGCGGCGTGAGGTGCGAAGCAGGCCCCCGCTGCATGACACTTCGCATCCACAACACGCTGACCCGCGCGACCGAGCGCTTCACGCCGATCGAGCCGGGCCACGTCCGGCTCTACGTCTGCGGCATCACGATCTACGACCTCTGCCACATGGGGCACGCCCGTTTCATGCTGGCGTTCGACGTCGCCCAGCGCTGGCTGAAGACGATCGGCTATCGCGTCACCTACGTGCGCAACATCACCGACATCGACGACAAGATCATCCGCCGCGCGCTCGAGCGCGGCATCGGCATCCGCGCCCTCACCGACGAGATGATCGAAGCGCTCCAGCAGGACACCGACGCGCTCGGCCTCGAGCGGCCGACGCACCAGCCGCGCGCCACCGAGTACGTGCCGGAGATGCTGGAGATGATCGCCACGCTCGAGAGCAAGGGCCTGGGCTACCGCAGCACGAACGGCGACGTCAACTTTGCGGTGCGGCGCTTTCCCGGCTACGGCAAGCTCTCGGGCAAGTCGATCGACCAGCTGCGCGCTGGCGAGCGCGTCGCCGTCCTCGACGGCAAGGAAGATCCGCTCGACTTCGTGATGTGGAAGTCGGCCAAGGAGAGCGAGCCCGACGACGCCAAGTGGCCGAGCCGGTACGGCCCCGGCCGTCCCGGCTGGCACATCGAATGTTCGGCGATGTGCAAGGCGCTCCTCGGCGAGCACTTCGACATCCATGGCGGCGGCCAGGACTTGCAGTTTCCCCACCACGAGAACGAAATCGCCCAGAGCGAGGGCGCGAGCGGCGGGCCATTCGTCAACGTGTGGATGCACAACGGGCTGCTCAACACCGACAACGAGAAGATGTCGAAGTCGCTCGGCAACTTCTTCACCATCCGCGACGTGCTGAAGCGCTACGACGGCGAGACGATCCGCTTCTTCATGGTCCGCGCGCACTACCGCAGCCAGTTCAACTTCAGCGACGGCGGTCTCGACGATGCGAAGAGCGCGCTGCGCCGGCTCTACACCGCGCTCGACGCCGTCCCCCTCGCGGGGTCGGCCGAAGTCGACTGGAACGACTCGCGCGCGGCGGCGTTCCGCGAGGCGATGAACGACGACTTCAACACGCCGATCGCGGTGTCGATCCTTTTCGAGCTTGCCGCCGAAGTGAATCGCGACCGAAAGGCGTCGGACGCCGCGCTGCTGAAGGGGCTGGGCGCGACGCTCGGCGTCCTGCAGCAGGCGCCGCGCGCGTTCCTGCAATCGGGCGCCGCCCTCTCGGAGCAAGACATCGCCCAGCGCATCGCCGCGCGCGCCGAGGCCAAGCTTGTCCGCAACTTCGCCCGCGCCGACGCGATCCGCGACGAGCTCGCCGCGCTCGGCGTCGTCCTCAAGGACAGCGCGCAAGGCACGACCTGGGTGAAGGGCTGAGCTTGCCGTCCGCCACCACGCCGAGCCTCGTCGCCGAATTCTGGGACGACGCCTGCAAGCACCTCGTCAAGCGCGACCGGGTGATGAAGAAGCTCATCCCGCGCCTCGGCGATGGCCGCCTCGAAAGCCGCGGCGACGCGTTCACGACGCTGGCGCGCTCGATCGTCGGCCAGCAGATCTCGGTCAAGGCGGCGCAGGCCGTCTGGGACCGCTTCGTCGCGCTCACGGCCGGGCCGTCGAGCAAGCTCGCACCGAACGCGGTGCTCGCCCTCGACGCGCCGCACATCCGCGCCGCGGGCCTGTCGGCGCGCAAGGTCGAGTACCTGTGCGACCTCGCCGAGCATTTCCAGTCGGGCGCGGTGCGGCCGGGGCGCTGGCGCGAGATGGACGACGAGGCCATCATCGAAGAGCTCGTCGGCATCCGCGGCATCGGCCGCTGGACCGCCGAGATGTTCCTCATCTTCCACCTCCTGCGCCCGAACGTGCTGCCTCTCGACGATGTCGGCCTGATCAAGGGGATCAGCGTCAACTACTTCAGCGGCGAGCCGGTGTCGCGCGCCGAAGCGCGCGAGGTGGGGGACGGCTGGATCCCGTACCGGTCGGTCGCCACTTGGTACATTTGGCGCAGCCTCGATCCGATGCCGGTGAGCTACTGAATGAGCAAGAGACACTTCCTCGACTTCGAGCAGCCGGTCGCCGAGCTGGAAGCGAAGATCGAGGAGCTTCGCTACGTGCAGAACGAGTCGGCGGTCGACATCTCGGAAGAGATCGACCGGCTGAGCAAGAAGAGCCTGCTCCTCACCAAGGACATCTACTCGGGCCTCTCGCCCTGGCAGGTGACGCAGATCGCGCGTCATCCGCAGCGTCCGTACACGCTCGACTACGTCAACGAGGTGTTCACCGATTTTCAGGAGCTGCACGGCGACCGTGCCTTCGCCGACGACCAGTCGATCGTCGGCGGCCTGGCGCGCTTCAACGGCCAGCCCTGCATCGTCTTCGGCCACCAGAAGGGGCGCGACACCAAGGAGCGCGCGGCGCGCAACTTCGGGATGTCGCGGCCCGAGGGCTATCGCAAGGCGCTTCGGCTGATGAAGCTGGCCGAGAAGTTCGGCCTGCCGGTGTTCTCGTTCGTCGACACGCCGGGGGCCTATCCCGGTATCGGCGCCGAGGAGCGCGGCCAGTCGGAAGCGATCGGCCGCAACATCTTCGAGATGGCGCAGCTCGAGGTGCCGATCATCGTCACGATCATCGGCGAGGGCGGCTCGGGCGGCGCGCTGGCGATCAGCGTCGGTGACCAGCTGCTGATGCTGCAGTATTCGATCTACTCCGTGATCTCGCCGGAGGGCTGCGCCTCGATCCTGTGGAAGACCGCCGAGCGCGCGCCCGAGGCGGCCGAGCAGCTCGGCATCACCGCGCATCGGCTGAAGGCGCTCGGCCTGGTCGACAAGATCGTCAACGAGCCGGTCGGCGGCGCGCACCGCGACACGAAGCAGATGGCCGCCTTCCTCAAGCGTGCCCTCAACGACGCCTTCCGACAGGTGAGCGACCTGCCGGTGAAGGAGCTTGTGCAGCGCCGCTACGACCGGCTGCAGTCCTACGGCCGGTTCAGCGACACCACCGCGCGCTGACGAGGGCGAGCGCGCGCGCGTCGTCGCCGTCGCCTTCAGCGGCGGGCGCGATTCGACCGCGCTGCTCCACGCGACGCTCGCCGCAGCGGCGACGCTCGGCCTGTCGGTGCTGGCGCTGCACGTTCACCACGGCCTGAGCGCGAACGCGGATGCCTGGCTCGCCCATGCCACGGCGCTCTGCCGGCGCTGGGCGCGGCGCGGCCTGCCGGTCGAGCTCGTCGCGCGCCGGATCGACGCGCGCCCGGCGGCGGGCGAAAGCGTCGAGTCATGGGCGCGCCGCGCCCGCTACGACGCGCTGCGCGAGATGGCGGTCGCCCGCGGGGTCGACCTCGTCCTGCTCGCCCATCACCGGCGCGACCAGGCCGAGACCTTCCTGCTGCAGGCGCTGCGCGGCGGCGGCGTCGCGGCGCTCTCGGCGATGCCCAAGGTCGTGCGCCGCGACGGCATCACGTGGGCGCGTCCCTGGCTCGAGCAGCCGCGCGAGGCGATCGATGCCTACGCGCGCCGGCATCGCCTGCGCTGGATCGACGACGAGAGCAACGACGACGACCGCTTCGCGCGCAATCGCCTGCGTCTTCGCGTCTGGCCTGCGCTCGTCGAAGCCTTCGCCGACGTCGAGGGCTCGCTCGCTGCCGCAGCCGAGCGCGTCCAGCACGCCGCGGCGGTGGTCGACGAGATCGCAGCGCTCGACCTGGCCGCGATCGCCGATGACGCCGGGCTCGATCTCGCCGCCTGGCGTCGCCTGTCGGGCGCCCGGCAACGTCAGGCGTTGCTGCGATGGCTGCGCGGCGAGCTCGCCGAATCGCCGCCGGCGAGCCTGGTCGATCGGCTGATGCGCGAAGCGAGCGCCTCCGGACCGCAACGCCGCTGGCCGGTCGCGACTGGCGAGCTGCGCAGCTTTCGCGGCCGACTGCAGCGCGAAGCCGCCTGGACAGCGCCGACCGAGGCGGCGCCGATGGTCGTCGACCTCAGCCGCGCCGGCCGGCACGAGATCGCCGCCTGGGGCGGCGCGTTTCGCGTCGATCGCGTCGAAGAGGGCGGCATCGCCGTCGCCAGCGCGGCGCGCCTCGAGTTGCGCGCGCGCGCTCCGGGCGATCGCTTCCAGGCCGGCCCCCGCCGTCCGCCGCGCAGCCTGAAGCTGCAGTTCCAGGCAAGCGGCGTCGCCCCGGCGCTGCGCAGCGGTCCGATCGTCTGCCGCGACGGCGTGCCGGTCTTCGTTCCCGGGCTCGGCGTCGACGCGCGCGCTCTCGCTGCCGCTGGCCAAGCGCAGGTTGCACTCGTCTGGCTGCCGGGCCGAGGACGCCGCCCGCGGTCGAGCTCGCCGGAGACCGCTGGCTAGAATCGCTTTCCCCCGGCGCCCCGTGCCGGGCTTCTTTCATCGGCCGCAGCGACGCGTGCCGTCTTTCCCATGGCATTGATCGTTCACAAGTACGGCGGCACGTCGATGGGCTCGCCGGAGCGGATCCAGAGCGTCGCGCGCCGGGTCGCAAAATGGGTAAGGGCGGGGCATCAGCTCGTCGTCGTCCCGTCGGCGATGAGCGGCGAGACCAACCGCCTGCTCGCCCTCGCGCGCCAGCTCGCGCCCGAGACGACGACCGACCCCGTCCTGCGCGAGCTCGACATGATCGCCTCGACTGGCGAGCAGGTCTCGGTGGGCCTGCTCGCGCTCGCGCTCCAGGCCGAGGGCGTGGCAGCGGTGAGCTACGCCGGCTGGCAGGTGCCGATCGCGACCGACGTCGCGTACACCAAGGCGCGCATCGAGAAGATCGACGACGCGCGCGTGCGCGCCGATCTCGCCGCCGGCAAGGTCGTCGTCGTCACGGGCTTCCAGGGCGTCGATCCGAACGGCCACATCACGACCCTCGGCCGCGGCGGCTCGGACACCTCGGCGGTGGCGATCGCCGCGGCGCTGCACGCCGACGAGTGCCTCATCTACACCGACGTCGACGGCGTCTACACGACCGACCCGCGCATCGTCGCCGACGCGCGCCGCCTGACCACCATCAGCTTCGAGGAGATGCTCGAGATGGCGAGCCTCGGCTCGAAGGTGCTGCAGATCCGCTCGGTCGAGTTCGCCGGCAAGTACCGCGTCCCGCTGCGCGTGCTGTCGAGCTTCACGCCGTGGGACATCGACATCGACGAGGAAGCCCGCTCCGGGACCCTGATCACTTTCGAAGAGGACGTCAAGATGGAACAAGCCGTCGTGTCCGGCATCGCCTTCAACCGCGACGAAGCCAAGATCAGCCTGGTGGGCGTCGCCGACAAGCCCGGGATCGCCCACATGATCCTCGGCCCCGTCGCCGAGGCCAACATCGACGTCGACGTCATCATCCAGAACGTCTCGCACGACGGCCGGACCGACTTCTCGTTCACCGTCAACCGCAACGACTACGGCCGGACGATGGCGTTGATGAAGAGCGCTGTGATCCCGAAGACCGGTGCCGCTGGGCTGATCGGCGACGACCGGATCTGCAAGGTGAGCATCGTCGGCATCGGCATGCGCTCGCACGTCGGCGTCGCCAGCAAGATGTTCAGCGCCCTGAGCGACGAAGGCATCAACATCCAGATGATCACGACGAGCGAGATCAAGACCAGCGTCGTCCTCGACGAGAAGTACATGGAGCTCGCCGTGCGCGCGCTGCACAAGGCCTTCGATCTCGACCAGGCGCCGGGCAAGCCTTAGACCGCGTACCTTGGTGGGCCGGCACGGGTCATGCCCGTTAGAATCGACAGCGACGGAGCTGTGACCGAGTGGCCGAAGGTGCTCCCCTGCTAAGGGAGTATGTGGGCAAAACCTGCATCGAGGGTTCGAATCCCTCCGGCTCCGCCAAGCACGACATCCAGATCGTCGGCCGACTCGGGACTCGCTTCCACCCCGACTGACGCTCAACAATCCTTGAGCGGGCTCGCCAATCCCTCGACCCGCGTGCCGGACAAAACGACGACCGCCGCCTGACGCGCCGTCATCCGCTGCGTCTCGGTGATCGTCGCCGCTTCGCGCGCCTTGTCCTCGATCGTCGCGCTCGTCGGGATGCCGCTGCACGCGAGCAGGTAGACGACGCGACGCGAGGTGCCCGCGGTCGCGCCGGTTTGCGCGGCGATGCGCGGGACCAGTGCGTCGAGCTCGTCGACGTGCATGCCGACGCGCGGCGCCACCGCGGTGAGGTGTTTCGAATCGACCCGGCCGGTGAAGAAGACGACGACGAACGCAGCCGCCAGGCCGAGGCCGGCGACGCTGAAGACGTGTTTCATGGATCGACCTCCCGCGGGACGAAGAACCATTGTCAAGCAACGGCCGGGCCAGAGTCTTCACGCCGTTGGGGGAACATCGCGATACTGTATATATTAACAGTATGACAGCACCGCCGCCGTCGTGGCCCAAGGGGCAGCGCCCGATCTCTCGCGACGAGGCCCCGCGCGCCGAGGACGCCGCGCGCC
>JADGRJ010000052.1 GCA_017881025.1 Rhizobacter sp.
CGACGCGGCGCGCCGCCTGCTGGAACAGCGTCTCGTTGCGCGGCCCGCCGCCGACCCCGAGCGACAAGTACTGCTTCGGATGCAGCGACCGGCTCAGCGGCCAGAGGCGCGTGCCGCTGCCGCCGGCGAGGATCACCGGAACGACCGTGAGGACCACATCGCTCACGGCGGCGTTCCTCCCTGGTCGGCGAGGTCCTTGCGCAGGCCCGAGATCTGCGAGCGCAGCGCCACGTACTCGCGCTCCTTGCGGGCCAGGAAGGCCTGCGTCAGCTGCAGGCGCTGGCGGATGCCGGTGGGAGTCAGCACGTACAGGTAGCCGAGCTTGCGGTCGCTGCGCTGGAAGTTCTGCGCCTTGACCCAGCCCTTGGCGAGCAGGGCCTTCAGCAGGTAGTGGGTCTTGCCCAGGCTGACGCCGAGCGCGCTCGCGAGCTGGCGCTGCGAATACTCGGGATGCTCCTCGAGCAGGCGCAGCAACGCGACGGCGGCGTCTTCGTCGGAAGCGGAGGACTCGGGGTGCAACGCAGGCCTGTGTTCAATGGCTGAACGCAGCAGTGTACAGGCTATCGACACCGGCCCGGAGGGCCGAAATGGCGGCAGTTGTTGGCACTCGCTAGCGGCTTGGCAGCGCCGCGTCGAGCCCGGGCGCCGCCCGGTCCTTGGCCGAGAGGGTATATGGCACGCCGATGTCGGGCCAGGCGATCGCCAGCGCCGGGTCGTCCCAGCGGATGCCGACCTCGGCCGCCGGCGTGTAGTAGTCGGTCGTCTTGTACTGGACGTCGGCGCTCTCGCTCATGACCAGGAAGCCATGTGCCAGGCCCGGCGGGATCCAGATCTGGCGATGGCCGACGTCGTCGAGCTCGAGGCCGACCCACTGCCGGTACGTCGGGCTGCCGGCGCGAACGTCGACCGCGACGTCGAAGATGCGGCCTGTCGTCACCCGCACCAGCTTTCCCTGGACGTGCGGCACCACCTGCAGGTGCAGGCCGCGCAGGACGCCCTGCGCCGAGCGCGAGTGGTTGTCCTGGACGAAGGTGACCGGCGCGCCGACGGCGGCGTCGAACTGGCGCTGGTTGAAGCTCTCGAGGAAAAAGCCGCGCGCGTCGGCGAAAACCTTGGGCTGGATGATCAGCACCCCGGCCAGCGCGGTCGGCGTCACTTCCATCAGAAGACCTGGCTGTCGGCGATCTGGAGCAGGTACTTGCCGTAGCCGCTCTTGACCATCGGCTGCGCCATCGCGCAGAGCTGCTCGCGACTTATCCAGCCGGCTCGATAGGCGACTTCCTCGGGGCAGGCGACCTTCAGGCCCTGGCGCTTTTCCAGCGTGGCGATGAACTGGCCGGCCTCGAGCAGGCTGTCGTGCGTGCCGGTGTCGAGCCAGGCGTAGCCGCGGCCGAGCACCTCGACGTTGAGGTCGCCGCGCTCGAGATAGCGGGCGTTGACGTCGGTGATCTCGAGCTCGCCGCGCGCCGAGGGGCGGATCGAGGCGGCGATGTCGCACACGTCGGCGTCGTAGAAATAGAGGCCGGTGACGGCGTAGCTGCTCTTCGGCGCCGCGGGCTTCTCTTCGATGCTGAGCGCCCGGCGCTGGTCGTCGAAGGCGACGACGCCGTAGCGCTCGGGATCGTTCACGTGGTAGGCGAACACCGACGCCCCCGACGGACGCGCCGCCGCCGACTCGAGCATGCGCTGCAGGTCGTGGCCGTAGAAGATGTTGTCGCCTAGGACGAGCGCGCTGGTGCCGCCGCCGACGAAGGCGCGGCCGAGGATGAACGCCTGCGCCAGGCCGTCGGGGCTGGGCTGGACGCAGTAGCTGATCGAGATGCCCCATCGCGAACCGTCGCCGAGCAGCGCCTCGAAGCGCGGCACGTCCTGCGGCGTGCTGATCAGGAGGATGTCGCGGATGCCGGCGAGCATCAGCGTGCTGAGCGGGTAGTACACCATCGGCTTGTCGTACACCGGCAGCAGCTGCTTGCTGAGCGCGAGCGTCGCCGGGTGCAGGCGCGTTCCCGAGCCGCCGGCGAGGATGATGCCCTTGCGGGCGGGCGTGGTGCTCATGCGCGATTCTGGGGAGTGTCGGGTGTGTCGACCAGCTCGCTCACGACGCGGTCGACGCCGGCCTGCCATGGCGGCAGCGCCAGGTCGAAGACCGTGCGCAGCCGCGTCGTGTCGAGGCGCGAGTTGAGCGGGCGGCGGGCGGCCTGAGGATAAGCGGCGCTCGCGATCGGCTCGATCGCGGCTTGGGCGACGCGGATCGGGGCGCCGCGGCGGCGCGCGACGTCGATCACATGGCGGGCGTAGTCGAACCAGCTGGTCGTGCCGGTGGCGACAGCGTGGTACGTGCCGTTGACCGAAGGGTCGAGGATCGCGCGGCGGCTCGCGTGGGCGGTGATGTCGGCGAGCAGCTCGGCGCCGGTCGGCGCGCCGATCTGGTCGTCGACGACGCGAAGCGATTCGCGATCGCGCGCCAGCCGCAGCATCGTCTTCGCGAAGTTGGCACCGCGCGCCGAGTAAACCCAGCTGGTGCGAAAGAGGAGATGGCGGCAGCCGCTCTGGCGCAGCAGCTCCTCGCCCTCGAGCTTGCTGCGGCCGTAGACGCCGAGCGGCGCCGGGACGTCGAGCTCGGTCCAGGGCGCGTAGCCGCTGCCGTCGAAGACGTAGTCGCTGCTGTAGTGGACGAGCCAGGCATTCGCCGCCTTCGCCGCGCGCGCCAGGGCGCCGACGGCCGTGGCGTTGATGAGCGTGGCGAGCTCCGGCGCGGCCTCGGCGCGATCGACTGCGGTGTAGGCGGCGGCGTTGACGATCAGCTGCGGCGCCACCGCGCGCACCGTCGCAGCGAGCGCCTCGGGCTGGCCGAAATCGCCGCTCAGCGGCGCGCGATCGGTCGAGCCGAGGGCGACGACGTCGCCGAGCGGCGCCAGCGATCGCTGCAGCTCCCAGCCGACTTGCCCGTCCTTGCCGAAGAGCAGGATCTTCACGCGGCCGGCGATCCGTATTGCGTCGAGACCCACTCCCGGTACGCGCCGTTCTGCACCCGCTCGACCCAGACGGCGTTGTCGAGGTACCAGCGCACCGTCTTGCGCAGGCCCGACTCGAAGGTCTCGGCCGGCCGCCAGCCGAGCTCGCGCTCGATCTTGCTCGCGTCGATCGCGTAGCGGCGGTCGTGGCCGGGGCGGTCGGCGACGTGGGTGACGAGGCGCGCGTACGGGCCTTCGGGATGCGCCTTCAGCTCGTCGAGCAGGCCGCACACCGCGTGGACGATCTCGAGGTTGGGCTTCTCGTTCCAGCCGCCGACGTTGTAGGTCTCGCCGACGCGGCCGCGCGCCAGCACCCCGCGGATCGCCGCGCAGTGGTCCTTGACGTAGAGCCAGTCGCGCACCTGCTGGCCGTCGCCGTAGACCGGCAGCGGCTTGCCGGCGAGGGCGTTGACGATCATCAGCGGGATCAGCTTCTCCGGGAAATGGAACGGTCCGTAGTTGTTGCTGCAGTTGGTCGTCAGCACCGGCAGGCCGTAGGTGTGGTGCCAGGCGCGGACAAGGTGGTCGCTTGCCGCCTTGCTCGCCGAATACGGGCTGTTCGGCTCGTAGGTATCGGATTCGCAGAACGCCGGATCGTCGCGGCCGAGCGTGCCATAGACCTCGTCGGTCGAGACGTGGAGGAAGCGGAACGCCGCCTTCTCGGCGGCGGCGAGCGAGGACCAGTGCGCCCGCGCCGCCTCGAGCAGCGTGAACGTGCCCTGGACGTTGGTGCGGATGAACTCGGCCGGCCCGTGAATGCTGCGATCGACGTGAGTCTCGGCCGCGAAGTGGACGACCGCGCGCGGCCGGTGCTCGGCGAAGAGGCGATCGACCAGCGCCCGGTCGCAGATGTCGCCGCGCACGAACACGTGGCGCGGGTCGCCGGCGAGCGACGCCAGGTTATCGGTGTTGCCCGCGTAGGTGAGGGCGTCGAGGTTGAGGACCGGCTCGTCGCTTTGCGTCAGCCAGTCGAGGACGAAATTCGAGCCGATGAAGCCGGCGCCGCCGGTGACGAGGATCATGTTCGAGGATCGCGCAAAGGGAGCGGCAGAAGTGTTCAGAGGCTGAACGGCGGAGTGTATCTGCGGCTTTTCGCACGCCGGCCCGCCAAGGCCCCGTCCGGCGCTCGCCGGGCCGCGGCGCGATAATTGCGTCATGAATGACCCTTACAGCGCGCTGGCCGCGCTTTCGGGCGAGCCGGCCTCGCCCCCTCCTGCCGGCCCCGACGCCGACGCCCCCTCCCTCAAGTTCTCCGCAGTCGGCCTGTCGCCGATCCTGCAGCGCGCCGTCGCCGACCAGGGCTACACGACGATGACGCCGATCCAGGCGAAGGCGATCCCGATCGTCCTCGCCGGGCGCGACGTCATGGGCGCGGCGCAGACCGGCACCGGCAAGACGGCGGCGTTCTCGCTGCCGCTCCTGCACAAGATGCTGCCGCATGAGAACTCGAGCATGTCGCCGGCCCGGCACCCGGTGCGCGCCCTCGTCATCACGCCGACGCGCGAGCTCGCCGACCAGGTCGCCGACAACATCAAGGGCTACGCGTCGCACTCGAAGCTGCGCGTCGCCGTCGTCTTCGGCGGCATCGACATGAAGCCGCAGACGCTCGAGCTGAAGGGCGGCGTCGAGGTGCTCGTCGCGACGCCGGGGCGCCTCCTCGACCACATCGAGGCGAAGAACTGCGTCCTCAATCAGGTCGAGTACGTCGTCCTCGACGAGGCCGACCGGATGCTCGACATCGGCTTCTTGCCCGACCTGCAGCGGATCCTCTCGTACCTGCCCAAGCAGCGCCAGACGCTGCTCTTCTCGGCGACGTTCTCGCCCGAGATCCGTCGCCTCGCCGAAAGCTACCTGCAGGATCCGATCCTGGTCGAGGTGGCGCGGCCGAACGCGACCGCGAGCAACGTCGAGCAGCACTTCTACAGCGTCTCGACCGACGACAAGCGGCGTGCCGTCCTGAAGCTCTTGAAGGAGCGCTCGATCACCCAGGCGCTGATCTTCGTCAACTCCAAGCTCGGCTGCGCCCGCCTGGCGCGCTCGTTCGAGCGCGACGGCCTGCGCACCAACGCGCTGCACGGCGACAAGTCTCAGGACGAGCGGCTGAAGGCGCTCGAGGCGTTCAAGAAGGGCGAGGTCGACGTCCTCGTCGCCACCGACGTCGCCGCGCGCGGCCTCGACATCGTCGACCTGCCGGCGGTCTTCAACTTCGACGTTCCGTACAACGCTGAGGACTACATTCACCGCATCGGCCGCACCGCGCGTGCCGGCGCCTCGGGGCTGGCGATCACGCTCGTCTCGCGCGACGACACCCGGCTGGTCGCCGACATCGAGAGGCTGATCCGCAAGAAGATCGAGATCGAGCCGCTCGAGCTCGACGAGCCGCAGCGGCCGCCGTTTCGCGAGCGCGCCCGCCGCGACGACGACGAGCCGCGCGTCGGCAACAGCGACATCCGCGCGGCGCGCGAGTCGCGCGAGCCTCGGCCAGCGGCGCCGTCGCGCGGCCCGGCGCGCGAGCCGACGCGGTCGAGCGACCCCTTCTTCGACAAGCCCTACGAGCCGACGGCGACCGCCGCAGAGCCGGCCTGGGAGCCGCGCGCGACGCCTGTCGGCCGCGGCCTCTCGCCGAACATCAAGCCGAAGAAGAAGGTCGCCGCGCTGTTCGGCGGCAAGGTCCCCGAAGCCGCCGAAACCTGACGCGCTCAGCGCGCCAGGAACGAGAACACCGCCGGAACGTCGGCGGGCAGGGTGCCTGGGCTCATGCGCCAGCGCTCGATCGAATCGCTCCGCGTCGACTCGTTGGCGAGCGTCAGGCCGACGCTGACCGAGAGCACGGTCGCCGGATGCAGCTGTGCGAGCAGGGCGCCGAGCAGTACCGGGTTGCGGTAGGGCGTCTCGATCATCACCTGCGTCTGCAGAAGTCGCCGCGACGTCGACTCGAGCTCGCGGATCCTCGCGTTGCGCCCTTCGGCCTCGATCGGCAGGTAGCCGACGAAGGCGAAGCTCTGGCCGTTGAGGCCGCTGGCGGCGACGGCGAGCGTGATCGAGCTCGCGCCGGGCAGGGCGACGACGCGAACGCCCGCGCCGTGCGCCGCCGCGACCAGGCGCGCGCCGGGGTCGGCGACGGCCGGCAACCCGGCCTCGGAGATCAGGCCGAGATCGCTGCCTGCGAGCGCCGGCGCGAGCAACCGCTCGCCGTCGAACGCGGCGATGTCGGGGCGACCCTTCGGCGGGCGCGGCAATTCGACGATCGCGATCTGCTGCAGCGGCCCTGCGAGCGCGCAGACGGCGTCGACTCGCTTGAGGAAGGCGCGCGTCGTCTTCGCGTTCTCGCAGACCCAGTGGCCGAGCCGCGCTGCGACGCGCAGCGTGCCCAGCGGCAGGCGCTCGCCGAGATCGGCCTCGACGTCGGTCGTCCCGACGTCGAGCCCGTTCGGCACGAGGTAGAGAGTACCCCTGGCGGTCATGCGCCCGCCGGCGCCGCCGGCTCGCCGAGGGGATCGATGCCGGCGCGGCGCAGCAACTCGCAGGTGCGGATCAGCGGCAGGCCGATCAGCGCGGTCGGATCGTCGGAGGCGACGCTCTCGACGAGGGCGATGCCGAGCGTCTCGATCTTGGCGCTTCCGGCGCAGTCGTACGGCACCTCGGCGCGCAGGTAGCGCTCGATCTCGGCGTCGCTCAGGTCGCGCATGCGGACGGCCACCGGCACCAGGGCCGACTCGGCGAAGCCGGTCGCGCGACAGACGACGGCGACCGCGGTCTGGAAGACGACGACCCGGCCGCGCATCGCGCGCAGCTGGGCGGTCGCTCGTTCGTGGTCGCCGGGCTTGCCGACGCCGTGACCGTCGAGGTCGGCGACCTGGTCCGAGCCGATCACGACCGCGTCAGCGTGCCGCGCGGCGACGGCGTGCGCCTTGGCGAGCGCCAAGCGCGAAGCGGTCTCGACCGGCGCTTCCCCGGGCCGGGGGCGCTCGTCGACCTCGGGCGACTCGACGACGAAGGGCAGGCGCAACCGCGCGAGCAGCTCACGCCGGTAGGGCGAGGTCGAGGCGAGGACGAGGCGGCGGCCGGGCATCCGGCATTTTCCATCGCCGCAGTGGGTGGTCGGATGGCACCCTAAACTGGGCCGATGGCATCCTCTTCACGCGACCTCGACCCGCGACGCCTCGACGTCGCCGCGCTCGCCGCGGCCGGCGCCGAGCTCGCCGGCGAATGGCCCGCCGACCGCCTGAGGCGATTGACCTCGGCGACGCTGCCGCCCGAAGACGGAACGGCGCGGCCGGCGATCGCCTGGCACGCGCACGGCGATCGCCGCGTCCTCGCCGGCGCCGGCGTCCAGGCTTCGCTCTCGATCGGCGCCGACACTGAAATCACGCTCGAATGCCAGCGCTGCCTGCAGCCGATGTGCGTGCCGCTGCACGCCGAGCGGCGCATCTTCTTCGTCGACGGCGAGGACGCGGCGGCGGCGCTCGATGCGCAAAGCGAGGACGACGTCCTCGCGCTGACGCCGGCGCTCGACCTGACGGAGCTGATCGAGGACGAGCTGCTCCTCGCCTTGCCGCTGGTGCCGCGCCACGAGCACTGCCCGAAGCCGCTGCCGCGCGCCTTGGTCGAGGACGAACCGGCGATCGACCCGGCCGACAACCCGTTTTCGGTGCTGGCAGCGCTCAAGCGCGGGCCGCAGCCCAACTGAGGGGCCCGTGGCGCGAGGGGCGCCGCTGCTACAATGCTCGGCTTTTCAGCGACTGCCCGGCCCGTGCCGGAGCCCCGGTCGCGCCGCCCGCCCAAATTCGGGCTTGAGGCGGGTTTCAGGAGAATTCCATGGCTGTTCAACAGAACAAGAAGTCGCCTTCCAAGCGCGGCATGCACCGCGCTCACAACGCGCTCGCCAAGCCCGGGCTTGCCATCGAGCCGACCACCGGCGAGACGCACCTGCGCCATCACGTCAGCCCGACCGGTTTCTATCGCGGCCGAAAGGTGCTGAAGACCAAAGTCGAAGCCTGACCGCGAGCCCGGGTCGAGCCGTTCGCGTGAGCACGCCGGGCCGCCCCAAGGGCGAACACCGGAGTGCGGAGCACGAAGGTACTCCAGTGAGCACGGCCGCCGACCCTGACCCGACCGTCACGCAGCGCCCCATGGCGGCCGCCTCCGCCTCACCGATCCGCCTGGCCGTCGACCTGATGGGGGGCGATCACGGCCCGGTGGTGACGCTGCCGGCGTGCCGCGCCTTCCTTGCCGCCCACCCCGAGGCCGAGCTCGTCCTCGTCGGTCGCGACGACGCGCTCGCGCAGGCGGCCGGCTGGCCGCGCTGCACGCGCGTCGTTGCGAGCGAGGTCGTCGAGATGACCGACTCGGTCGAGACGGCGCTGCGCCGCAAGAAGGATTCGTCGCTGCGCGTCGCGGTGAGCCAGGTCAAGCCGCACGCCGACCGCGCCTCGCTTGCCCAGGCGTGCGTCTCGGCCGGCAACACCGGCGCGCTGATGGCGGTCTCGCGCTACGTCCTGAAGACCGTTGACGGCATCGATCGGCCGGCGATCGCCACCGTGATGCCGAACGAGCGCGACGGCTTCACGACCGTGCTCGACCTCGGCGCCAACGTCGACTGCAGCGCCGAGCACCTGCTCCAGTTCGCGGTCATGGGCAGCGCGCTCGTCGCCGCCGTGTGGGGCAAGGAAGAGCCGACGGTGGGCCTGCTCAACATCGGCGAGGAGGCGATCAAGGGCAGCGAGGCGATCAAGGCCGCCGGCGAGCTGCTGCGCGAGGCCGCGGCGGCCGGCTTCGTCAACTTCCACGGCAACGTCGAGGCGACCGACATCTTCAAGGGAACGACCGACATCGTCGTCTGCGACGGCTTCGTCGGCAACGTCATGCTGAAGACGGCCGAGGGGCTCGCCGCGATGCTGACGACCTTCATCAAGCAGGAGTTCCGGCGCACGCCGCTCACGAAGCTCGCCGCGCTCGCCGCCTTGCCGGTCCTGAACCGCTTCAAGCGGCGCGTCGACCCGCGCCGCTACAACGGCGCCGCGCTGCTCGGCCTGCGCGGCCTGGTCTTCAAGAGCCACGGCTCGGCCGATGCCTTCGCCTTCGAGCAGGCGCTCAACCGCGCCTATGATGCGGCGCGAAACGGCTTGCTCGACCGCGTCCAGCACCGCATTCGCGCCACCCTCGCGGCGATGCCCGCGGCGGCACCGCACGGCGAGGCGACCGCGTTCGGCGACACCACCGCCTTCGGCTCGATCCAGTCCGCATGACGACCGCTCTTCCTCGCTACTCGCGCATCAGCGGTACCGGCAGCTACCTGCCGCCGGACCGCGTCAGCAACGCCGACCTCGCGGCGCGGCTCGCCAGGGACGGCATCGAGACCTCCGACGAGTGGATCGTCGAGCGCACCGGCATCCGCTTTCGCCATTTCGCCGCCGCCGACGTCGCCGTCAGCGATCTCGCCCTGATCGCGTCGCGTCGCGCCCTCGAGGCCGCCGACTGCGACCCCGGCGCGATCGACTTGATCATCGTCGCGACGTCGACGCCCGACATGGTGTTCCCGTCGGTGGCGTGCATCCTGCAAGCCAAGCTCGGCATCGCCGGCTGCGCCGCGTTCGACGTGCAGGCGGTCTGTTCGGGCTTCGTCTACGCCCTGACCGTCGCGGATTCGATGATCAAGACCGGCTCCGCCTCGAAGGCGCTCGTCGTCGGCGCCGAAGTGTTCTCGCGCATCCTCGACTTCAAGGACCGGACCACCTGCGTCCTCTTCGGCGACGGTGCCGGGGCGGTCGTCCTCGAGGCGAGCGAGACGCCCGGGATCCTCGCGACCGAGCTCCATGCCGACGGCCGCTACGTCGACATCCTGTGTGTGCCCGGCCACGTCTCGGGCGGCAACGTCCTCGGCGACCCGCTGTTGAAGATGGACGGCCCGGCGGTGTTCAAGCTCGCCGTCGGCGTGCTCGAGAGCGTCGCTCGCTCGGTGCTCGAGAAGGCGGGCCGGACCGGCGCCGACATCGACTGGCTGATCCCGCACCAGGCCAACATCCGCATCATGCAGAGCACGGCGAAGAAGCTGAAGCTCGCGCCGAGCAAGCTCATCGCCACCGTCGACCGGCACGGCAACACTTCGGCGGCTTCGATCCCGCTCGCGCTCGACGAATCGGTGCGCGCCGGAACCATCGGTCGCGGCGACACGGTGTTGCTCGAAGGCGTCGGTGGCGGCTTCACCTGGGGCGCGGCGCTGATCGACTTCTGACTTCGCATTCCGAATGACTCCCTTCGCTTTCGTCTTTCCAGGCCAGGGCTCGCAATCGGTCGGCATGCTCGACCCGTGGGGAGACCACCCCGCGGTGCGCCAGACGCTCGAAGAAGCGTCGGCGGCGCTCGACCTCGACATCGGCCGCCTGATACGCGAAGGCCCGAAGGAGCAGCTCGACCTGACGACGAACACCCAGCCGGTGATGCTGACCGCGGGCGTGGCCTGCTATCGCGCCTGGCTCGCCGAGACCCATGCCGCGCCCGACGTCGTCGCCGGTCATTCGCTCGGCGAGTACACGGCGCTCGTCGTCGCCGGCGCGCTGAGCTTCGCCGACGCGCTGCCGCTGGTGCGCTTTCGCGCCCAGGCGATGCAGGAGGCGGTCCCGGTCGGCACCGGCGCGATGGCCGCGATCCTCGGTCTCGACGCCGCCGCCGTCCGTGAAGGCTGCGCGCAGGCCGCGCGCGACACCGGCGAGACCGTCCAGGCGGCCAACTTCAACGACCCCAAGCAGACCGTCATCGCCGGCACCAAGGCGGCGGTCGACGCGGCCTGCGAGTTGCTCAAGGCGGCCGGCGCCAAGCGGGCGCTGCCGCTCGCCGTCTCGGCGCCGTTCCATTCGGCGCTGATGAAGCCGGCGGCTGAGCGCCTGCGCGAGCGGCTGGCGACGACGCCGATCGATGCGCCCTTCATTCCGGTGATCGACAACATCGACGTCAGGAGCGAGAGCGAGCCGGCGGCGATCCGCGATGCGCTCTATCGCCAGGCGTTCGGCGCGGTTCGCTGGGTCGAGACGATCCAGGCGATCCGCGCCCGCGGCATCAGCCACGTCTTCGAATGCGGGCCGGGGCGCGTCCTCGCCGGAATGGTCAAACGCATCGAGCCCGACGCGGTCTCGGCCGCGGTCTCCGAACCCGCCTCGCTCGCCGCCACCGCGGCGCTGCTGCGATGAGCGATCCCGCCGCCGCCTCGGGCCAGATCGCGCTGGTCACCGGTGCCTCGCGCGGCATCGGCCGGGCGATCGCGCTCGAGCTCGCGGGCAAGGGCTTTCGCGTCGTCGGCACGGCGACGACCGAGGCCGGCGCGGCCGCGATCGGCGCCGCGCTCACTGCCCATGCGGGCTGTCGCGGCATCGTCCTCGACGTCACCGACGGCGATGCCGTCGGCGCCGCGATCGACGCCGTCGTGCGCGACAGCGGCGCCCTGCACGTGCTCGTCAATAACGCCGGCATCACGCGCGACACGCTGTCGATGCGGATGAAGGACGACGACTGGAACGTGGTCGTGGCGACCAACCTGACCGCGGTCTTTCGCGCCAGCCGCGCGGCGCTCCGGCCGATGATGAAGCAGCGCTACGGCCGGATCGTCAACATCACGTCGGTCGTCGGCGCGAGCGGCAACCCGGGGCAGGCGAACTACGCGGCGGCGAAGGCCGGCGTCGCCGGCATGACGCGATCGCTGGCGCGCGAGGTCGGCAGCCGAGGCATCACCGTCAACTGCGTCGCGCCCGGATTCATCGAGACCGACATGACGCGCTCTCTCGCCGAGGCGCAATCGGCGGCGCTGCTGGCGCAGATCCCGCTCGGCCGGCTCGGCCAGGCGAGCGAGGTGGCGCACGCGGTGGCGTTTCTCGCTTCGCCGGAAGCGTCCTACATCACGGGCACCGAATTGCACGTCAACGGCGGCATGTTGATGTCCTGACGGCGGCTCGCCTACCCGGGCGCGGCAGGCGCCACGCCTTAGAATCCGCGTCTACTTTTTCACAAAGCTCCCGGAGGAGTCATGAGCGACATAGAAGCACGAGTCAAGAAGATCATTGCCGAGCAACTCGGAGTCCCCGAGGCCGACGTGACGAACGAAAAGGCGTTCGTCGCCGACCTGGGCGCCGATTCGCTCGACACGGTCGAGCTCGTGATGGCGCTCGAGGACGAGTTCGGGATCGAGATCCCCGACGAAGAGGCCGAGAAGATCACCACGGTCCAGCTCGCCATCGACTACGCGTCCAAGCACCAGAAGGCGGCCTGACCGATTCCTTCCTTCTCTCGATGAATTCGCGCCGTGTCGTCGTCACCGGCCTCGGCCTGATCAGCCCGGTCGGCAACAGCGTCGCCGAAGGCTGGAAGAACCTGCTCGCGGGCCGCTCCGGCATCGCCGACATCACCAGGTTCGACGCCTCGGCCTTCGCGTGCCGCTTCGCCGGCGAGGTCAAGGGCTTCAACGTCGAAGACTATTTCCCGGCCAAGGAAGCGCGTCACATGGACGCGTTCATCCACTACGGCCTGGCCGCGTCGATCCAGGCGGTTCGCGACGCCGGCCTGCCCACCAACGACCAGCTCGGCGCCGAGGAGGCGCAGCGAATCGGCTGCCTGATCGGCTCGGGGATCGGCGGCCTGCCGCTCATCGAGGACACCAAGGCAGAGCTCGAGAAGCGCGGGCCGCGCCGGATCACGCCGTTCTTCGTGCCGGCGTCGATCATCAACATGATCTCGGGCCACGTCTCGATCATGTTCGGCTTCCAGGGCCCGAACCTGGCGATCGTCACCGCCTGCACGACGGGCCTGCATTCGATCGGCATGGCCGGCCGGCTGATCGAGCACGGCGATGCCGACGTCATGATCGCCGGTGGCGCCGAGGCGACGGTGTCGCCGCTCGGCATCGGCGGCTTCGCCGCGGCGCGCGCGCTGTCGACGCGGAACGATGATCCGGCGACCGCCTCGCGGCCATGGGACAAGGATCGCGACGGCTTCGTCCTCGGCGAGGGCGCCGGCGTGCTGGTGCTCGAGGAGTACGAGCACGCGAAGCGGCGCGGCGCCAGGATCTACGCCGAGCTGATCGGCTTCGGCATGGGCGCCGATGCCTTCCACATGACCGCGCCGAACGTCGACGGCCCGAAGCGATCGATGCAGGCGGCGCTGCGCTCGGCGGCGCTCAACGCCGACCAGGTGCAGTACCTGAACGCGCACGGCACGTCGACCCCGCTCGGCGACGTCAACGAGACCAACGCGATCAAGCTCGCGTTCGGCGATCACGCGAAAAAGCTCGTCGTCAACTCGACCAAGTCGATGACCGGCCACCTGCTCGGCGGCGCCGGCGGGATCGAATCGGTATTCACGGTGATGGCGCTGCACGATCAGGTCTCGCCGCCGACGATCAACATCTTCAACCAGGACCCGGAGTGCGATCTCGACTACTGCGCCAACACGGCGCGGCCGATGAAGATCGAACACGCGGTCAAGAACAACTTCGGATTCGGCGGCACCAACGGTACCCTCGTCTTCAAGCGGGCTTGAGCGCTCGCGGCGGTGCTGGCCATGCGCGAGAGCGTGTTTTTCGAGGTGAGGCTTCGTCGTTTCGACGTCTGGCAGCTGTCGGTGGGTGTCGTCGCCGCTTTGGCGATCGCCGCAGTGGCTGCGTGGGCAGTGGCGATGTTCGACACGCAGCAGGAGTCCGGTCGCGCGCTCGTCGTCGGCCTCGCCGCATTGCTCGCCCTGTCGACCGTCGCGGTCGCGCTGTCGCTGGCGCGAATCGAAGGCGGCGTTCTCGCCTGCCGCGACGGCGTCTGGTCCTTCGCCCCGCAAGTCGGTGCCGTCCGCTCCGGCGCGCTCGAGGTGGCCATCGACCTCGGCGCCTTCCTGCTGCTTCGCGTCGGCGACCGCCGCCGGGCGAGTGCTTGGCTGCCGGTGCAGCGCCGGGGCCTGGAGAGCGAATGGCACGCCTTGCGCTGCGCGGCATATTCGCCGCCGCCTGTCGCCGGGGTCGCGCCGACGGCCTCCTCGCTCACCCCTGAATGAACGCTCCGGACGCCGACGCGCCGCTGGTCGAGCGCGTCAAGCAAGGCGACGTCAAGGCTTTCGAGATGCTGGTCGTCAAGTACCAGCGCAGGATCGAAAGGCTGATCGGTCGAATGGTTCGCGACGTCGACCTCGTCCCCGACATCGCGCAGGAGACGTTCATCCGCGCCTACCGCGCCTTGCCCCAGTTCCGCGGCGACAGCGCGTTCTACACCTGGCTCTACCGGATCGCGGTCAACACCGCCAAGAAGACCCTGATGGAGCTCAAGCGCGATCCGCTCGTCACCGAATCAGCGCGCGCGAGCCGCGAGGATGACGACGACAATCCGCGGGTCGAGAACGAGCCGAGCGACGCCGCCACCCCCGACGCCGTCCTGGCCAGCAAGCAAATCGCGGCGGCGGTGAACTTTGCGGTCGAAGCGTTGTCGGAAGATTTGAGGCAGGCGATCACGCTGCGCGAGATCGAGGGCCTCAGTTACGAGGAAATCGCCGAACTGATGAACTGCCCGATCGGCACCGTCCGGTCGCGGATCTTCAGGGCGCGCGAAGCCATTGCGGCACGGCTGCGCCCGCTGCTGGACACGCGCGAGGGCGATCGTTGGTGACCGGGCCCTGGCGAGATTGCGTGAAAAGTGCTTTTTGACGTTGGTTTCGGAGAAATGACATGGCGATAGGCGGTTTTGACGATCCGGCGAAAGAGCGGCTGTCGGCTTTGGTCGATGGCGAGCTCGACCCGGCTGAATCGGCAGCGTCCTGTGCCGCCTGGAGCAGCGACGGCGGGCTGCGTGCCGACTGGCACGCCTGGCATCTCATCGGCGACGTGCTCCGTTCGGAAGATCTCGCCTCCGACCCGCAGCGCGACCGCCGTTTGCAACTCGTGGTGCGGGCGCGGCTTCGGAGCGAACCGGTCGTCCTCGCGCTCGTGCCCGCGCTGCCCGCTTCGGAGGGCCGGCGCTTCGCCCGCGCCGCTCGTCCCACCCGGTGGACGGCCGGCGCAGCGGTTGCCGCGGGGTTCGTGCTCGTCGCTGGTACTTTCGCCCTGATCCGACCCGGCGAGTCGCCGGTGCCGGCGCGGATCGCGCTCGGCGATGGCGCCGTCGTGGCTGCCTCCGCCGTCGCCCGGGCGCCGAGCGCCACGCCGGAGCCGCAGGTGGCGATCGTCGCCGACAGCAAGGTCATCCACGACGCCCAGCTCGACCGCTACCTCGAGGCCCACAAGCAGTTCTCCGGTACGTCCGCGCTCGGCGTGCCGTCGGCATTCCTGCGCAGTGCGACGGTCGATTCCGCCTCGCGCTGATCGCGGCCGATCGTGTTCCTGCGCGCCGCCGCTGTCTTGACCTTCACATGGGCCGCGCTGGCCCATGCGGCGCCGGCGTGCAGCCAGGCGCTGCCGCAGACCGCCTCGCCGACGGCGCCGAGCGAGGTGCGTGCCTGGCTGCTGCGCATCCACGACGCCGCCAGCCGGCGCAACTTCCAGGGCACGTTCGTGGTCAGCGGCGGCGGCAACGTCGCCAGCGCCCGGATCGCCCATTTCTGCGAAGGCCCGAACCAGTACGAGCGGATCGAGTCGCTCGACGGCCGGCAGCGCCGGGTCTATCGCCACAACGATGTCGTCCATACCGTCTGGCCGGTCAGCCATGTGGCGATGATCGAGCAGCGCGGCATGCTGAGCTCGTTTCCGGCATTGCTGCAGGCGGGCGACGACGGCATCGCCGACTGGTACGAGGTTCGCGCCGAGGGCAGCGAGCGGGTCGCCGGCCACGAGGCCAACGTCCTGGCGATTCGCGCCCGCGACGGCCTCCGCTATGGCTACCGCCTCTGGGCCGATCGTGCCTCCGGCTTGCTGCTGCGCGCCGAGGTCGTCGGCGAGCGCGGCGACATCCTCGAGACGTCGGCGTTTTCCGACGTCGTCATCGGTATCCGGCCGCAGCCCGAGAGCGTATTGAGCGCGATGCGCAAGCTCGACGGGTATCGCGTCGTTCGCCCGGTCCTCACGCCGACGCGCCTCGAGGCCGAAGGCTGGACGATGCGCCAGGTGGCGCCTGGCTTTCGCCCGGTGAGCTGCGTCAGCCGGCAGATCGAGGCGCCGAGCGACGTCGCCGGCGAGACGGCCGCGCCGCCCGTGATCCAGAGCATCTACTCCGACGGCCTGACCTACGTCTCCGTGTTCATCGAGCCGTTTCGCCCCGCGCGCCATTCGAAGCCGATGTTCGCCGCTCTCGGCGCGACGTCGACCCTGGCGCAGCGTCAGGGCGACTGGTGGGTGACGGTCGTCGGCGATACGCCGCCGGCGACGCTCAGAATGTTCGCCGCAGCGCTCGAGCGAAGAAAGCCCTAGGCTTTCGCTCCTGCGCCACCGCTTCGCCTGCTTCGCCAACCTCGTCGTCCCCGACGGACTCACGCCATGCCGCTCTTCCTGCTTTCGCCCCGCTCGCCCGCGAACCGCCTGGCGTACGCCGCGCTCGCGCTGTCCTTCAGCCTGTTCGCGTCCGCCGCGCCGACGCCGGTCGGCGCGCAAGGCCTTCCGGATTTCACCGACCTGGTCGAAAAGGTCGGCCCCGCCGTCGTCAATATCCGCACGACCGAGCGGGGCCGGACGGCGCGCGCCTCCGGCAACGAGCAGGAAGACGAGATGGCCGAGCTGTTCCGGCGCTTCTTCGGCGTGCCGGGGCAGCCGAACCGGCCCAATCCGCGCGGCCCGCAGCCTGACGGCGAGCCGCAGCAGCGCGGCGTCGGCTCCGGCTTCATCCTCAACGCCGACGGCTACGTCCTCACCAACGCCCATGTCATCGATGGCGCCGACGAGGTGATCGTCACGCTCGCCGACAAGCGCGAGTTCAAGGCGAAGACGATCGGCGCCGACAAGCGCTCCGACGTGGCCTTGGTCAAGATCGAAGCGAGCGGCCTGCCGACGGTGCGGATCGGCGACGTCTCGAAGCTGAAGGTCGGCGAGTGGGTGATCGCCATCGGCTCGCCGTTCGGCCTCGAAAGCACCGTCACGGCCGGAATCGTCAGCGCCAAGTCGCGCGACACCGGCGACCTGCTGCCGCTGATCCAGACCGACGTCGCCATTAACCCCGGCAACTCCGGCGGCCCGCTCATCAACATGCGCGGCGAGGTCGTCGGCATCAACTCGCAGATCTACAGCCGCTCGGGCGGCTACATGGGCATCTCGTTCGCGATCCCGATCGACGAGGCGACCCGGGTCTCGGAGCAGCTGCGCGTCAGCGGGCGCGTCATCCGCGGCCGGATCGGCGTCGTCATCGCGCGGCTGACACGCGAGGTCGCCGAATCGATCGGCCTCGGCAAGCCGGTCGGCGCGCTCGTGCAGTCGGTGGAAGCGGGCGGCCCGGCCGAGAAGGCGGGCGTCGAGCCGGGCGACGTGATCACCAAGGTAGACGGTCGCACGGTCGAGAGCTCGGTCGAGCTGCCACGCATCGTCGGCAGCATCAAGCCGGGAACGAAGGCGGCGCTGCAGGTGTTCCGGCGCGGCAGCAACCGCGAGCTGAGCGTCGTGGTGGCCGAGTTCGAGCCGGAGCGCGTCGTCGCCCGCAGGGCGCCCGAGCGCGACAGCGCCAAGCCCCCGACCGTCAGCAGCATCGGCGTCGCGGTGTCAGACCTGACCGATGCGCAGAAGCGCGAGCTCAAGGTCAAGAACGGCGTCAGAGTCGAAAGCGCGGACGGCGCCGCGGCACGCGCCGGGATCCGCGAGAACGACGTCATCCTCAGCGTCGACAACGTTGAAGTCACGAGCGCCAAGCAGTTCGAGACGGCGCTTGCCAAGCTCGACAAGGCCAAGCCGGTCACGATCCTGATCCGCCAGGGCGACGTCGCCAAGTTCGTGATCGTCCGGCCGTTGAGGCAATAGTCGTAAGCGCTCGCTAACAATCTGGTCTTGCAGATCCAAAGGCGTTTTCAGCTGCTTCTATTAGAGGGTCGTTGCGCGAGCGGGGAGAGGCCTTCGAGCGGCCGAAAATTGCCCCCAGGGCGTCCACAACCATTTGTGGACAATCTGTGGATAGAATTCGTGTTGGCACGCTGCAACGTAGAGAAATCAAGCCCTGGCGCGGCTTGCGCGAGGGGTGTTTTGACTACAATGAAGACCCAACAAGCAGTTGCCATACGTTTTGTTGGAAGGCGCGTCATAGATTCGACGTGCCTTTTTTTTGTCTTCGGCGGCGTGCATCGTCGCCCCTGAAATCGCGGCGCCGGGTGTCCTTCATTTGCCGCGATCGCAGGCTGCCGTCGCCGACGTCCGCAGTTCTTCGTAGTTCGCTGTGAGCATGGATCAGATCCGCAATTTTTCGATCATCGCCCACATCGACCATGGCAAATCGACCCTCGCCGATCGCCTGATCCAGCGCTGCGGCGGTCTCTCCGACCGCGAAATGGAGGCGCAGGTGCTCGACTCGATGGACATCGAGCGCGAGCGCGGCATCACCATCAAGGCGCAGACCGCGGCGCTTCAGTACACGGCGCGCGACGGGCGCACCTACCAGCTCAACCTGATCGACACCCCGGGCCACGTCGACTTTTCGTACGAGGTGAGCCGGTCGCTGTCGGCGTGCGAGGGCGCGCTGCTGGTCGTCGACGCGAGCCAGGGCGTCGAAGCGCAGACCGTCGCCAACTGCTACACCGCGCTCGACCTCGGCGTCGAGGTCGTTCCGGTCCTGAACAAGATGGACCTGCCGCAGGCCGACCCCGATCGCACTCGCGCCGAGATCGAGGACGTGATCGGCATCGACGCCGACGACGCCATCCCGTGCAGCGCCAAGACCGGCGAGGGGATCGACGAGATCCTCGAGGCGGTCGTCCACCGCATGCCGGCGCCGCGCGGCAACCCGGACGGCCCGCTGCGCGCGATGATCATCGATTCCTGGTTCGACAACTACGTCGGCGTCGTCATGCTGGTGCGGGTCGTCGACGGCCAGCTCGTTCGCGGCGAGCGAATCCGCCTGATGGCCAGCGACGCCGTCTACGGCGCCGACCAGCTCGGCGTCTTCACCCCCAACTCGGTGCAGCGCGACAAGCTCTCGGCCGGCGAGGTCGGCTTCGTGATCGCCGGTATCAAGGAGCTCCAGACGGCCAAGGTCGGCGACACGATCACGCTCGAGAAGAAGCTGCCGAACAACGCCGGCGTCGCCACCCAGCCACTGCCGGGCTTCAAGGAAATCCAGCCGCAGGTCTTCGCCGGCCTCTACCCGACCGAGGCGAGCGAATACGACCAGTTGCGCGACGCCCTCGAGAAGCTCAAGCTGAACGATTCGTCGCTGCGCTACGAGCCCGAGGTGAGCCAGGCGCTCGGCTTCGGCTTTCGCTGCGGCTTTCTCGGCCTGCTGCACATGGAAATCGTCCAGGAGCGGCTCGAGCGCGAATTCGACCAGGACCTGATCACCACCGCGCCCTCGGTCGTCTACCAGGTCGAGTTGAACAACGGCGAGGTGATCGAAATCGGTGACGGCGTCAAGCGCGTCAAAGTCGGCGACAAGGTGGCCGGCTGCTTCTTCCAGCGGTGGCCCGCCGGCGAGCCGAGCCCGGATGTGCACGCGAGCGCGCTCGGCGGCGGCATCGACGGCATGCTGGCCGAATACGTGGTCCTGGAGGAAGAGGGCATCGTAG
>JADGRJ010000241.1 GCA_017881025.1 Rhizobacter sp.
GATCGCTTCGACTGATCCGTCTTGGCAGTTGCGCACCCCGCCGCGCACGCCCAATCGGCGAGCCTCCTCGACCATCGACCAGCGGTAGCCGACTCCCTGAACGACCCCGAAGATCTTCAATCGAAAGACGGACTCAGGCACGATCACATGCGCGACGCATGGAGCCTCAGCGGATCCATGCTCAGGCTTCGACGCGATAGTCCAGCGGCCAAAGCCGCGACAGCCGTTCCAGAACGTGAATATCGGCACCTGGTCCGTCGTAGCGCCAGACTGCCGCGCCGTGATGAAGCTTGTCCAGTCGGTTAGGGCGGATGTTGACCCGGCGCACTGCCAGCTCGCGGGCCGCCAAGGCCGCAGCCTCGGCGCTCACCCCCGGATCGTCACCGAAGAACAGCCAGTGCCGGCAGAACTCTTGCTGTAACTGCTGCAGTTCGTGGCATATCGTTTCGGAGATGGCGGCCGGCTGCAGCCGCGGGGCATCGCCACTCGGGGTGGCCTCCACCCAGGGTCCGTAGACGTTGTCCTGCAGCGTATGCAGGAAGTGCGGCCTACCGGCCTCGTAGTAGTCCTGCAGCACAAAGTAGGCCGCGACGGGCTCACCGTCCTTGTCACCAATGAGCCATCCCAGTATGTCCTTCTCATGCTCAAGCCAGAGCATGGCGTAGAGCAGTCCCGCGCCGCGGGGCGCGAAACCAAGATGTGCATGCGCCTGAGCCATGGCACTCTCCTCACTTGGATGAAGTGTCTATGCTCCGGCCGTGGCAGCACGAACAGCATGATCGAAATCAAGAGTACGGGCCTACAGCAGACGGAACCTTCGACATCGCGTACTCAGCCAGCGCCGTAATCGTCAGCGATGGATTCACGCCCGGATTGGCAGGCATCGCGGAACCATCGCAAACCAGCAGATTCTGGTATCCGAAGACGCGAAGTTCCCTGTCGATCACGCCACGGGTCGTGTCGGCGCCGATGACGGCGCCGCCCAACAGGTGCGCCGTTGTCGGGATGTTGGCCAAGGCCTCGAGCGAGTTGCTCTGCGCGATGCCACCCGTGTGTGCGGCCAGCCAGTTCGCGGCGGCGTTGCCCGCGGCGATGAAGGTCGGGTTGGGCTTTTCGCGGTTCTGCTCGGTGCGCAGGCGGTAGCCGCGGCCGAACAAGCGCTTCTTGGCCCGCAGCGCGATCGCGTTGTCCAGCGACTGCATCACCAGCAGCATCACCATCCGCCGGCTCCAGCCTGCCGGCCACAGGGTTGTCAGCCAGCGCAGCGGGTGGCGCGCAATGCTGCCCAGCCACAACAGCGGTCTGGTCGCCCGATTGCCTTGACCGACCAGCACCGTGCACAGCAGCGACATGAAATCCGCATGCCGGCCATAGTTGACAAACTCGATGTGGGTGTCCTGGTCGACGTGGATGCTGCAGCTGATGGCGACATCGTTCCAGGTCTTGCGATCTTCCGGCAAGCGAACAGCGAGAATGGATTCGCTGTTGGTGCGCACCAGTTCACCCAGGCGGTTGCTGACCCCAGGCAATGAGCCGCCGAGCTTGCAGTTGGCAAGCAATCGGTTGGTGCCCAGCGAGCCCGCTGCGAAGACGACACCGCGCGCGGTGAAGCGGCGGCGCCGCTTGAAGATCCAGGCCCCGGGTCGTTCGGTCGTCACGCGGTAGCCGTCGTTGCCATCGGACGCACCCAAAGGGGCAACGTCGGTCACCTCATGCTCCGGCAGAACGACGGCCCCGCGCTTCTCGGCAAACCACAAGTAGTTCTTGACAAGCGTGTTCTTGGCGCCAACGCGGCAGCCCACCATGCAGGCGCCGCATCGCGTGCATCCTGTGCGTGCAGGGCCCTCGCCATCGAAGTAGGGGTCGCTGACCGTCTTGCCCGCTTCGCCGAAGAAGACGGCGCAAGGCGTGCGGCAGAAGGTATCTTCGGTGCCAAAGTGCCGCGCCAACTCGCGGATCAATTGTTGATTGACCGAGTCGAAGGGCACCGTCTTCACCCCCAGCATGCGTTCGGCGGTGATGTAGTGCGGGGTCAGAACCTGCTCCCATTGGTCGAGTCCAGCCCACTGGGCGTTGCGGAAGAACTCGGGCTTGGCGCGGTACAAGGTATTCGCATAGACGACGCTGCCGCCGCCGACGGCTGAGCCGCTGGCGGCGAACACGTCCCTGAAGGGCGCCAAGCGAAGGATTCCCTTCAAACCGAGGGCCGGTGCCCACAGGAAACGCCCGAGTTGCCAAGTCGTTTCAGCGAAATCCTCGTCGCGAAAACGCCTCCCGCACTCGAGCACGCCCACCTTGTGGCCCTTTTCGGCCAGTCGCAATGCCGAGACGCTGCCGCCGAAGCCGGATCCGATCACCAACCAGTCGAAATCGAATGCACCGCTCGCCATGGTTGACGCCATTCGATCCCGTTCGACTCTTGGCATATTGCTCTGGCTCAATGCAGTTCGCCGTAAGCGGTCATAGGCGCGCACACACAACGCCTCGTGCGCTGATGGCTGAAGATCAATGGCCGCAAAACTGGCACCAGACTGGCACCGGCATCGCCCACAAAACAAAAAAGTCAGCGGGCGTTAGCCGGCTGACTCTTGTGTTTCTTGGCTCCCCGACCTGGGCTCGAACCAGGGACGTAGTGATAGCAGGCCGTAGACGCTCAACCTAGAGGAGTCATGCTCTACGGCAGCTTGGCCAGGATCTTGTCCATCTCGCCGGCTGAATAAGCCCGCATCGAATGTGAACGCAAGTTGCCTTGCATCGCCGTGGCCAGATTGAAAGCCGCCAAGGCTTGCTCGTCTTCGGCTTCCAGCACGCAGACAAGGTCGTACTTGCCCATCGTCCAAAGCATTTCGCGGATATTTACGCCGAATTTCTTTGCAACTTCCCTGGCCGCGACTGCGCGCTTCGTTGTGTCCTTGATCCCTTGAAGGCCCTTATCGGTAAAGCTCAGCAAGCCGATGTACGTGATCATTGAGGTGTCCTGTCAATTGCGCTATGGGCGCCATGCCACTGGACTCGAATCGACGCGGCGCCCATGCGTTGCTCAAGATACCAACAACGAATTGACTTGCAAGCCGCTCGAGCTCATTGGCGGGCGACAAAGGACTTCGCTGCTCGGTGATGCAGCAAATGCTACGCGCTCTTTTCGCAAAGACAAGGGGATCGGTCGGCTGTGTCTAGAGGCGTCATCGCTTGAACAGCCTGTCGAACAACTCCCCGGGAATCGATTCCGTGTGGTCGCGCACCTCGACACCGTTGAGGAGGTCGAAGGATGAGCCACGCCAATCGATTACCGGCGCCGGATCGAGCACCTTTAGGGGAGCGTCCGCGGGACCGCCAGCCGCTTCAGTGGGGTCGAAGTCGACGAGCTTGCCCAGGGGCGCATCAGGCGTCATGCGCCAAATGCGACGCGGCATCGGAGGTTTCTTCGGTTCCACGGCTCGCATTGACTAAGAAAGCCGCGATCGTGCTCGCTCAATTCTCAGAGCGCAAGGCCCTTGCGGTAGCCATGTCGGCAACGTGCTCGCCGTCCTTTCTCTTTCCGGTGCGCATGCGAGGAAATACCAATTGAGGTCGGTGCATCGAGGTCCAGGCTCTGTTGCCGACAACACAGGGGGTGGAATTCATGATCTCGATTCGACTTGTTGCTGCTCTAAGCGCTGCATCGCTCATGACCTTGGCCGTCGCGACCGCAGCGCGCGCTGATGATGATCGAGACGATTCCCAAGTCCGACGCGGATTTCAGATCGTGCCGGCGGGGGTGTTCCTGAATTTGCACGGCAAGGACAGAGAACTGGTGGGGTTGGGCAGCTACATCGTCAATACGACGGGCTGCAACGATTGCCACACGTATCCGTCGTACATGAAGGGTGGCGATCCTTTCCTGGGACAAGCGGAAGTGATCAATTTTGCGCAGTACATGACTGGGGGCCGGCAGTTCGGCCCCTTTACGTCAGCCAATCTGACTCCGGACGGGACCGGTAAGCCGGCGGGCCTTACGCTCAAGGAATTCATCAAGACGCTTCATACCGGACATAACCCCCATGATCCCAAGGGGCAGATCTTGCAGGTCATGCCTTGGCCGGTGTTCGGGAAGAAGACAGACAGGGATCTGGCCGCGATCTATGAGTACCTGCGCGCGCTTCCTTCGTTGCCCAACAATCCCAGCCCGGGCCCCTAACGACGGCACTCGACGATGGCGCTGTCCCGAAACCTGCATTGGACTCATCTCGCTCGGCATAGAAAGACAAAGGGGCTACGCCTCTCGACGTAACCCCTTGAATTTCTTGGCTCCCCGACCTGGGCTCGAACCAGGGACGTATTAGGTCCATCCGCCTTGCCGCGGACTCCTGATGTTGCGCCGCAACCAACACTCCCTGCACTGAGGCTCAGTGAGACCGTCTAGCTTCTGTGGTCGACACTTGCAGCGACCCAGCCGCCGGCGTGAGCCGCACCATTGGAGAGGAGTAGCCATCGCCCGGATGAGCGGCCGAAGGTCGAGGACGAGTGGGCGCCCGTACCCTGCTTCGCGGGATATGAAACTAACAAGTGCTTACCTATCCTCAGGGCATCGGGACCGCCGCGACCACGTGTCGGGGCGAGCCTTCCCTGAATCAAGAGAGTTTGGTGAGTCGATGACTTTCACTGTGGTGCGTGCGGTGCGCGGGAGCGAGTTCACTGCAAAAGAACCCAACGACAAGCTGCAACGTGTCGTGCAGACGCCGCTGCCATCGATTTCCGCGGCAGGCATGGATATCCCTTGCGTCCTGGAGTTCGTGAATCTCGCAGGCATACCTTCCGCGCGAGGCGCCAACCATTCAGTGAGCGACTTCGCTACGACGATCCCAGGTGGATTGGGATAGCGATCATTTGTAGAGCGCTTTGATGCACTACCGAGCGTTGCCCGAAATGCTCGATACGGTCGTAGGCGAGGGGCGCCGTCTGAGAACGGTCCGTCGCCTTCGCCGCTTTCACCGCCTCTCGCGGCTGACCGCTGGCAACGTGCCCGGAACTAGCCCTGCCGTGCCAAGACGGACTTGAAATTCCGGCTGCTGAAGCACGCGCGGCAGATGAACCGCGCTCCGCAGATCACTCCGCCGCTTCTCTCTTGTGGCCGCTTGCACTTGACGCAGAGTAGAAGCGGGAAGTGGTCGGAGCGGCTGCCAGGCAGCGGGGCGGGCGCGCTCATGGGCTCTGTTGTGACTCGGGGGTGACCCGATGAACTTCGGCACCTGTGTCCGGGAAGTCATCGGCCTCGACTTCGCGCAACAGCATCGAGCCTTCGATTCGCTCGGCTTGGGGCAGCTCCGCGGCTTCTCTCTCGGTGAGCTGGAACATGGTCCGACAAGTGCGGCCAGTCTTCGCGTCACGGTAGCGCCACCGCCAGTACTCGACGAACTTACTGGGCCCTTGCATGGCTTCGTATTCGACCCGACCGGCCCATACCTAAGCAGACGAGGGAGGGACGCCGCGACTTTCCTCGCGAATCGGCAAGCGCCGGCTGCAACAGCGGCGCTGGAGACGGTGCCGACACGGGTCACTGCCGGGCTGCTTGGCAAGGGTGTGGGTCTCGCCTCGCCACCGTCGAACTGACTGTAGGTGTCGGCAGCCGCATTACAAGCCCTTAAATGAGCGGCCCCGACTGGTTGATCAATGAGCGGACGACTCCCAGCGTCTCGAGGCAAGACTGACCGAGCATCCATCACAAGGGATCCGCTCGTCCAGAAGATCGAGGCGTCACAAGTGTGGCGCACCCGTGGGTTGGTTAGGCAGCACTCATTTGAGGGGTGGCTGTTACGCGTCAGCGCGACGAAGCTGAGGCTGTGGCCTATCTGTCCTGGCCGTCCGAAAGAGAACGTGATGCCTTTCCTCAATCAGATCATCGATGGTTCACTCCTCAGCGGCGACCGATTGCTGCGCGCTCGTGAGTTCTATTCCCCGATTGACAAGAGGCTCCCGACCCAAGTCGCTTTTGCGCGTTGGACTCAACGGGTGTCGATGCAGTCCGCCCTGGGGGCGGCCCGCGAGCTCGCCGGCCTCTCCGATCAGGAGTTGGCGGAGTTGGAGGCTGAGTTCATCCGCTGCCCCATGCGCCAGCAGTCTCGCTGGATCGGGCATGCTGTGGTTTCCGGCG
>JADGRJ010000053.1 GCA_017881025.1 Rhizobacter sp.
GGACCTGGGCTTGTATATCGCCACGGTCACCACGGTTCATGCCATTCCCGCAAAGCCGGATTTGTGGATGCTCGCGGCCGATATTGCGAGTCAGCTCAAGGCGATTCTCAACAGTGGTGATGCGAATCTCGTTCACACCATTCATCGCGAGGGAGCCCTTTTCCCACCCAATGAAGTGGGCGCACGCATGGTGCAGGCGCTCGTAGCCCTCGCACCGCCGTCGTCGATGTTGACGAATGTGGGCAAGTTCGACCCCATCGTGCTTGGCAACGGTGCAAGGGTTCGCTCGCTGGCGTTCCTGGTGTCACCCCCGGCTCAGCACCCGATCTGCGTTACGGCAGCGACCTTCGCCCAAGGTATGCATCTCAACCTTCTCTACGACCAGCGCAAGATCGAAGCCACGCAGGCTCAGCGCATCGCAAAGTCCATGGCCGAATTCATGCAGCTCGCGGCTGAAAGCTAGCCCGAACATTTCACGAGTTGACCGATCTTTGCCGATGCGAGGCTGATTGGCGCGGGTCATGCCCGGCTTGGGGTCGAAGGCATGTACTGGATGAGGATTGGGCTATGTTTGGAGACAGAGCCCCCTTACCCCCGTTGTTTGTCAGCGTGCCGGGGACAGCACTGGATGAGGTTCAAGGGGCCAGGGCCTGTGCGGCGCTGAGGAACACGCTGCGCATCGGATGGTGTGAAGCGAGCAGCACGCGCACGCGCCGGGTGTTGCGCACGATGGCCGCGCCGATCTTGAGCAGCCGTGTGCGGATCGTCGCCGCTGTTGCTCGTTCGAGTTCACTGCCTTTGAGCGCGAGCTCGCGCAGCCGCTGCATCAGCGTATAGGCGAGTGCTGCGAGCAGCAAGCGCAGCTGGTTGGCCGCGAAGCGGTGGCAGCTCGCCCGGGTTCCGAACAGGTCGAGCTGTGCCTCCTTGATGCGGTTCTCGGCCTCGCCCCGGGCGCAGTACAGCCGCTCGTACAGCTGTACGGCGTTGCCTTCGAGATTGGTCACGATGAAGCGCGGGTTGTTGCCCAGGCTGGCGTGCTCGAGCCGAGTGATCACGCGACGCTCGATGTCCCAAGTATCGGCCGCGTAGGTGAACTCATCGATCAGCCGCTGCTTGATGCCGCTGCGCTCGTACTCGTCGGCGAGCATCAATTCGGCGTAGCGCACACGCGCTTCCAGGCGAGCGTTGCGTGCCAGCCCGATGATGTAGCTCACGCCCGAGCGCTCGCACCAGCGCAGCAGGCGCTGGCGGCAGAACCCGGAGTCGCCGCGCACGATGATCCTTGCCTCGGGCCAAGCTTGGCGCAACCGGGTGACGAGCAGCTTGATCACGGCCGCAGCGTTCTTGGCCCCGTCGATGCGACTGGGCCGCAGCACGCACGCCAGCATCGCCTGGCCGCAGAAGACGTACAGGGGCAAGTAGCAGTGGTGGTCGTAGTAGGCGTGGAACTCTGCACGCTCCTGGTTGCCGTGCAACGGCACATCGGAGGCGTCGATGTCGAGCACGAGCTCTGCGGGCGGCTTCTTGTGGTTGGCGATGAACTGCTCGATGAGCACGCCGTGCAACGCGACCGATTGCGCCCGGGTGGCGCGCGTCTCCAGGCGGCTCAGCGTGGGCGAGCTCGCCAGAGCATCGAGCCGGCCGACCGCGGTCTGCATCAGCAAGTCGTCGCGCAGCGCGTCGTGATCATTGAGGTCTTCGTAGCCACAACACAACCCGTAGATGCGCTGGGCCAGCAGGTCGCGCAGGCTATGCGTGATGCGCACCGGATCGCGCGGATCACTCAATACAGCGGCCGCCGCGCGGCTCAGACCGATCCGCTCATCGACGCGCCTCAACAGCAGTAGACCGCCGTCCGAACTGAGATCGCCGCCTTCGAAGTTGGCCTCGATCACGCGGCGCCCAAGGCGCCCGAACTCGATGGTCCTATCGGTACACTTTGGCATCGGCAGTCCTCGGTTGTCATTGGCGTCGAATACCTATGACAACGCGCTCACGCACGAGGCTGCCGACCCTCTACTGATGAAATGTCCGGGCTAGCGAGCGACCCGGCGCAGGACCACGTAGAGGCCCTCGACGACCTCGCGTTGATCCTCCCGCACCGGCGCGCGCTCCATCGCGACGACTTCGAAGGCGTGCCGTGCGGCGAGGCGAACGAGAGAGGGCCGCGAGTGCGCGTAACGCAGGCTCGGCAGCAGGCGCAGGTCGGCGTCGTCGCCTTCGAGCGCTTCGACCGAAAAGCAGAACATGCCGCGCGTCATGGCACGCTCGAGCAGGGCGAACACCGGCGCGAGGTCGCCGACGTAGATGAAGACGTCGGCGGCGAGGACGAGGTCGTAGCGTTCTTCGCTCCGGGTCAGGAACTCGACGATGTCGGCGTTCTCGAGGCGGTCGTAGACACCCAGCGCGCGCGCCTTGTCGAGCATTCGCGCCGACAGGTCGACGCCGGACAGCCGCCCGACCATCGGCCGCACCAGCGGGCCGCACAGTCCGGTGCCGCAGCCGAGGTCGAGCGCCGAGTCGTAGCGCGCGTCCGCGCCGCCGGTTGCGACGAGTCGCTCGACCAGCCGGCGATGCGCCTGGTAGCGCAGCTGACCGACGAGGTGGCCGTCGAACTCTTCGGCGTAGCTGTCGAAGAGACCCGTCACGTAGGCCCTGGGCGCCGTCGGCGGCGCCGCGCCGGCTTCGACCGAAGCGAGGTAGAAGTCGTGCAGGTCGTCCGCCGCGCCGTGGCGCAGCGCCTCGCGAAAGGCGTGCGCCGCCTCGTCGAGCCGGTGCGTCTCGCGCAGCAGAGTGCCGCTGCCGCTCCACGCCGCCGCGTGATGCGGATCGATGGCGAGGAGGCGTCGAAATGCCGCCAGCGCTTCGTCCGGACGGCCGAGCTGGGCGAGCGCCGTGGCGCGATGAAGCAAGGCGTCGACGCTGTCGCGCTCGGCGGCGAGCGCCGCGTCGGCGCTCTGCAACGCGTCGCGCGGCCGTGCCAGCCGCAGCTGGACGGCGGCGAGGTTGATCAGCGTCGAGGCGCGGCCGGGGACGAGGCCGAGCGAGGCCCGGTAGTGGCGCTCGGCCTGCGCGAAATCGCCGGCCTGCTGGCGGGCGAGCGCCGCGAAGAAATGGGCCTTGGCCTGCTCGAACGGGTCGTCCACCAAGGCTATGCCAGCGCGGTCCGGTAGAGGGCGAGCAGCTTGCCCCAGGCGCGCTCGGCGTCGGGAGCGCTGTAGATCGGCGTGCCGGCTTCGGTCGGCATGTCAGGAACGCACCAGCCATGGCGCGCGGGATAGACCTCGATCTCGGCCGGCACCTTCGCGGCGACGAACGCCGCCCGCAGCTTGTCCTTCGCGTCGGGCTGGCGCTGATCGTCAGTGGCGGCGACGCCGAAGTACATGCGGGCCCGGATTCGCGCTGCCAGCAGGTGCGGGCTGTCGGGCCTGTCGGTGACCAGGCCGCCGCCGTGGAACGAGGCGCCGGCGCCGATGCGGTCCGGGACGGCGGCGGCCGTTCGCATCACCAGCGCGCCGCCCATGCAGTAGCCCTGGGTGCCGATCCCGCGCTTGCGATCGACCTGCGGCTGGGCATCGAGGAAGGCGACGTACACGGCGGCGTCCTTCTCGACGGCGCCCGCGGCGTTGATCGACCCCATCAGCGGCCCGAGCTTCGCGCGCGTCGCCGGATCGCCGAAGTCGACGTTGGCCGCGGTCTCGAACAGCGGCGCCTTGGCGATGCGATAGAAGGGATTGGGCACCAGCACCGCGAAGCCTTCGCCGGCGAGGCGGCGGCCCATCTCGCGCATCGCCGGGCGCAGGCCGAAGGCATCGGCCCAGATCAGCACGCCGGGATGGGCGCCCGTTTGCGGGTGGACGAAGGCGGCGTCGCAGGTGCCATCGGGGGTCTCGATCGAGATGTCGGTCTCGGTGATGGCGAGCGCGGCGTCGGCCGGACGCATCGTCGCCGCCAGCCCGGTCGCGACGGAAAGGGCGACGAAGTCGCGCCGGGAAAGATCGTTGTCTTCCGGGGTGCGTGGTCTGTTCTTGCGCGGGTCGCTCATGGTCGGTCGAAGTGTTCCGAAATTCACACCGCCGATGATGCGGCAGATCGAGTTTCGAAGAGACGGCTACCTGGTGGCGAAGAGCCTGCGCGAGCTCTCGGAAACGCGTGCGTCGTGCCTGATCGCCCTCACCGGCTACGGCCAGCCCGCCGATCGCGAGCGCGCCCGCGACGCCGGGTTCGATCACCACCTGACCAAGCCCGCCGACCCTGATGCGCTGCTGGCGCTCGTCGACGCATGGATCGAGTCCACCGCCTCGCCGCGGGTCCCGGGGCGAGTCGAAGAGATCGCCTACGGCGACGGAGTCAAGTAGTCACCGTCGCGCCGCTCGACCATCGCACTCCGTGACGGGCAAACATCACCCAAAATATTTTTTCGACTCGCCGCCGTTGATAACCTTGTGCATAACCCGGTTGAGATCTCCGGCAAATCTCGGTGGCTGTGGCTTTCGCGCCGACGCCATCTTTTAGGGCAGCCGCCCTGCCGCGCCGAAATCCGGTCCGGGTGGGCTTGCGGATCGTCGTCGCTCCGCTAACGTGGGCGCATGTCTTCGACACCTCACAGCCGCGGCCGGGTCCTCGCGGTCGACGATTCGTCGGTCATACGCGAACTTCTGATCGCGTCGCTCGAAGCCGCGGGCTACAGCGTCGAGGCCGTCGCCAGCGGGCAGGCTGCCCTCGCCGCAGCTTGGCGCGAGAGCTTCGATGCGGTGATCCTCGACGTCGACATGCCCGGCATCGACGGCCTCGCGGTCGGGCGTGCCTTGCGCGGCGATCCGAGAACGCGGTCGTCGATGATCGCCATGCACACGAGCCTCGACGAGGCCGACGTCCGCACCGGCTTCGACGGCTACGACGTCTTCCTGCCGAAGCCGTGCAACGCGCGCCTGCTCGGCGAATGCGTGGGCCGGATGATCCGCGATCGTCAGCAGCGCGAGGTCGAGGCCCTGTAGATCTCGGCGGGCCGAAGCGGCTCGAGCCCGCCGCCCCTCAGCGCGGCTGGAAGTTGGGCATCAGGAGCAGGCCCGCCAGCGAGGCGGACGAGACGAGCGAGCGGACGCTGCCCATGGCGGCCTCCGGCGCGGTCGGCGAAGCGCGCCGCTACGGCTTGATGCGGCTGTTGTACTCGTTCGTGAACACGTCGGCGAGCACCATCGGCTTGTCGGGCTTGGCGGTCGCGAAGGTGATGTCCATCGTCTTCTGCATCAGCTCGGGCTCGATCCAGCCGAGGCCGTATTTGCTCGAGCGCTCGGTCACGCACAGGTCGAGGATCGCCGGCATCGTCGCCAGCAGCGTCGCCCGGTCGAGGCCGGGCACCTGCTCGACCATCGCGTCGATCGACGCCGCCGGGTTGGCCTTGGCGTCGCGCCAGCCCTTGTGCGTCGCGCGCAGGAAGCGCTCGATCAGCTTCGGGTTCTTCTTGACCAGGTCGTTGTTGACGAAGTAGGTGTGGCCGTAGATCGGCAGGCCGTAGTCGGCCCAGAGGAGATGGCCGACCTCGCCTTTGCCGAGCACCTTTTCCCAGATCGCGAAGCTGGTGTAGAGGTCGAAGGCGGCGTCGACCTCGCCGGCGGCGACGATCGCCTGCTTGCCCTCGGGCTTGACGTTGACCATCGTCACGGAGTTGGCGTCGATGCCCTGCGTCGCCGCGAACGCGGGCCAGAGGACGCGGTGCGAATCGGCCGGCGGCACGGCGATCTTCTTGCCGGCCAGGTCCTTCGGCGACTTGATGTTGGCGCTCTTCTTGAAGAAGACGTTGTTGCCTGCCTTGTCGTAGACGACCGCGACCATCTTCAGGTTGGCGCCCTTGCTGATCGCCGTCAGCACCGTCGGCGCGTCGGAGATGCCGATGTCGGACTGGCCGAGGTCGATCTTCTTGGCGCTGTCGGACGAGCCGCTGCCGCGCAGCACGGTCAGGTCGATCCCTTCTTCCTTGTAGTAGCCCTTCTTCATCGCCAGGTAGATCGGCGAGTGGTCGGCGAGGTGGAACCAGTTCAGCTGCAGCTGGACCTTGTCCTCGGCCGCGGCCGGCAGGGCCGCCAGCACGGCGATGCCGGCCGCGAGCGCGCGCGGCCAGTGGGCTCGGGGGGTGCCGGGAGTCGATGTCTTCATGGGGGTCTCCTTGGTCGTTGTCGATCGAAAGTCTCTAGGCTCGGTGCGCCCACGGCGCGACGATGTGCTCGACCGCCACGACCAAACCGTAGAGGACGAGGCCGAGGACCGAGATCAGCGTCAGCGAGGCGAAGATCGACGCCGTCTGCATCGTCACGCCGCCGGTGATGATGAGCGATCCGAGGCCGCGCTCTGAGGCGACGAACTCGCCGACCAGCGCGCCGATGACACTCATCGTTGCGGCCAGCTTCAGGCCGACGAAGATGTACGGCACCGCGTTCGGGAAGCGGATTTTGGTCAGCACCTTCCAGCGGCTCGCGCGCAGCGTCTTCACCAGCTCGAGCATCTCGGGCTCGGCGCTGGCCAGGCCGACTGCGGTGTTGACGACCATCGGGAAGAACGCGATCGTCGTGCCGATGACGATGTTCGGCCAGATGCCGTAGCCGAGCCAGACGACGAAGAGCGGCGCGAGCGCGATCTTGGGCAGCGTGTTGAAGAGGATCAGCACCGGCATGACGGTGCGCATCAGCAGGTCGTTCCAGACGACGACGATCGCCAGCAGCACGCCGAGCACGGCCGAGAGCGCGAACGCGCCGAGGACGGAATAGAGCGTTGCCAGGAAGTTCGCCGTCCAGCGGTAGTTCGGGTCGGCGAGCGTGCGCAGCGCCGCGAGTGGCGTCGGCAGGATGTACTCCTTGACGCCGAGCCATTGCACGCCGAGCTGCCAGACGACGAGCAGCGCGAGCATGACGACGACGCTCGGCAGGTAGTAGACGAAGGCGGCGCGAAGGCGGGGGCCGAGTCCCGCTTCGGACGCTGCTTTGGTATCGGTCGTGGGGAGCTCGCTCATCGTCGTCGGCAGGCCCCAGACCTTACCGCGTCCGGCGCGGCAGCGGCCGCGCCAGCGTCGCCCGCGTCGACAGGCGCTCTTCGATGCGCAGCGCCTCGTTCCACTTCGCCATGCGCTCGCCGCGCGCGAACGAGCCGACCTTGAGCTGGCCCGTGCCCCAGCCGACGGCGAGGTGGACGATCGTCGTGTCCTCGGTCTCGCCCGATCGCGCCGAGACGATGCCGGCGTAGCCCGCTTCCCTGGCCGCGTCCCAGGCCGCGCGCGTCTCGCTGAGCGTGCCGCGCTGGTTCGGCTTCAGCAGCACCGCGTTGGCGGCGCCGAGGGCAGCGGCGTCGCGGACGAGCGCGGCGTCGCTGACGAGGAAGTCGTCGCCGACGATCTGCAGCCGGGCGCCGGCGGCGCGCGTGAAGCGAACGAACGCGTCGGGGTCGTCTTCGCCGAGCGGGTCCTCGATCGAGACGATCGGATAGGTGTCGACCCAGCGCAGCAGCAGCTCGATCAGGCCGTCGCTGTCGAGCTCCCTGGCGTCGAGGCCGAGCGTGTAGCGGCCGGCGCGGCCGAGCTCGGAGGCGGCGATGTCGAGCGCGATCGCGACCTGCTCGCCCGGCGCGTAGCCGGCGCGCTCGATCGCCTGCACGAGCGTCGCCAGCGCCTGCTCGTTGCTCGCGAAGTCGGGCCACCAGCCACCTTCGTCGGCGACGCCGAGGCTGGAGCTGCGCTCCTTCATCACGAGACCGGCGTGGCGATAGACCTCGGCCGCCCACTCGAGTGCCTCGGCGAAGGTCTTCGCCGCCGGGCAGACGACCATGAAGTCCTGGACGTCGACGCGCCGGCCGGCGTGCGCGCCGCCGCCGAAGATCTGGATCTGCGGCATCGGCATCAGCGTCGCGCCGGCGCCGCCGAGGTATTCGTACAGCGGCACGCCGCGCGCCGCCGCGGCGGCGTGCGCTGCGGCCATCGAGACGGCGAGCGTCGCGTTGGCGCCGAGGCGCGACTTGTTCGGCGTGCCGTCGAGCTCGATCAGGCGCGCGTCGAGCGCGGCCTGGTCGTCGGCGCGCAGGCCGGCGACCGCGCGCGCGATCTCGCCCTCGACGTTCGCCACGGCCTGCATCACGTCGAGGCCGCCGAACGCAGCACCGCCGTCGCGAAGCTCGTGCGCTTCGCGCGTTCCCTTCGACGCACCGGCCGGGACGATGGCCCGACCGGTCGCGCCGCAAGCGAGAAGGGTCTCGGCCTCGACGGTCGGCCGGCCGCGGCTGTCCCAGACGCGGCGCGCGCGGACGGTGCGGATCGTGCAATCGGCGCCGGCGCCGCGATCGTCGGTGGTGCTCATCGTGTCGACAGCTCCTCGCGCCAGGCGTCGGCGACCCCATGCAAGCGGGACACCGGTTGCCGCAGCAGCGCGCCGGCAACGCGCCGCACGCGCTCTCGATCGGCGTCGTCGCCGAGGTATTCGACCGGCGACTTGCCGTCGACACGCGCGAGAAGAAGGCCAGGCAGCAGTGCCGCGGCGCGGCGTTCGATCGCCTCGCGCGGCTCCCAGTCGACCGCGTCGAGGTACGACATCGCCAGCGAATCGAACGCGGCGAGGAACGCCGTCGTCGCCGGCGGCGTCCACAGGCACTTCAGCAGGAGGTGGTTGAGGCAGAACGAGAGGTCGAACGCCGGGTCGCCCCACCACGCGCACTCGGCGTCGAGCAGCACCGGCCCGTCGGGCCCGATGACGATGTTCTTCGGGCTGACGTCGCCGTGGACGAGCGCGCGCTTCGTCGCCGCGGTCGTCGCGACGAGCCGCTCGAGCACCGGCGCGAGGTCGGGATGGCGCCGCGCCGTCGCGAGCAGGTAGGGCTCGAGGCGGATGGCGAAGAAGATGGCGTCGCTGTCGAAGCGGGCGGCGAGCTCGGGCCGCGCCGCCGAGTAGGCATGGATTCGGCCGAGGGTGGCGCCGACGGCGCGCGCGCTCGCCGGGTCGGCATCGCCATCGCGTAGCAGCTCCTTCCACAGGCGGTGCTCGCCCGGGGCCAGCCAGGTCATGACGAGGATGCCGAGGCCGGGATGCTGGCCCAGCAGGCGCGGCGCCGCGCCGGGTTGCGCCGCGTTCGCGACCTCGAGCCAGCGCGCCTCGTAGCGGTTGCGATCGACCGGCGCGCGCCAGTCGGCGGCGACGCGCAGCTGGGCGAGGGCGCGCTTGGCGCACACCGGCCCGCGCGCGGTGTCGATGCGCCAGATGTCGGACGAGACGCCGCCGGCGAGCGGCGCACCGACGAGGCGCTCGCTGCTCGCCGCGAGGCCGAGCTCGACGAGCGCCTGCGCGAACGCCGGCGGCACGTCGACCGGGTCGGCACGCGCGGCCGTGACGACGTCCATCGTCAGCCGGCCCGGCGCGCCGATTCGACCAGCTTGACCAGCGCATGCAGCGCCTGGTTGGCCGGCGTCGCGATGCCGAGCGCGCTGCCGCGGCGCGCGACGAAGCCGTTGAGGTGATCGATCTCGCTCGGCTTGCCGCGCGCCATGTCCTGGGCCGTCGACGAGAGCTGCGCCGGCATCGCGCCGGCGATGCGGCGCATCGCCTCGAGCGAGGGCTCGAGCGGCAGGTCGACGCCTTCGGCCGCGGCGAGGGCGACGACCTCGCGAACGACAGTCTCCTGGAGGGCGCGGATCTCGGCGAGCGCGGCGAGCTGCCCGTAGCTCGCCTGCGCCAGTCCCGAGATCGCGTTGTAGGCGCAGTTCACCATCAGCTTCGACCACAGCTCGGCCATCACGTCGGCCGAGATGCGCACCGGTACCTGCGCGCTCGCGAACAAGTCGACCAGCGCCTGCAAGCGTGGCGCCAGCGCGGCGTCGTTCGCGGCCTCGGCATCGAGCGGGCCGATGACGAGGTCGCCGCGGCCGTGGTGGCTGACGAGGCCGGGCTCGGGCATCGCCGTCGCGACGTAGACGACCGCCGGGACAACCGCCTGCTTCACGTGGCGCGCGATCGTCGCCGCGTTCTCGACGCCGTTCTGCAGGCTGAGGACGAGCGCGCCGTCGGCGAGGTGCGGCGCCATCTCGCGCGCGACGCTCTCGGTGTCGGTCGACTTGACGCAGAAGAGGACGAGGTCGGCGTCGCGAACCGCAGCGATGTCGGTGTGCGCGGCGGTGCGGACCCTCTCGATGCGGCCGGCCATCTGCAGGCGCAGCCCCTCGCGCTCGATCGCCTGCACGTGCGCCTGGCGCGCGATCAGCGTCACCGGGTGGCCGGCGCGGGCGAGCATCGCGCCGAAGAAGCTGCCGACGGCGCCGGCGCCGACGACGGCGGTGGAGCGGAAGGACGGGGTCATGGCAGGTCTGCGCGGTAGGGGAACGATCATTCTCCCGCGCGCCGCGAGTCGGCGCCGGCGCCTACTTGTCGGTGTCGGTGTCGGCGTCGTCTTCGCGGCAGAGCGCCGGCAGCTGCGATGGGCGCACGCCGGCGCCGCCCGAGCAGTGCCACGTCACCGCGCCGTCGGCGCCTTCCTGCGGTGCGAAGACGAGCGCGCCGCGCTGGCTCTCGACGGTGAGGACCATGCTCTCGGCCTCGAGCGAGAGCTGGCTGCCGTCGGCGAGCGTCGCCGGCAGGCCCGCCGCTTCGAGCGAGGCGGGCGGCTCCTTGTGCTCGGCGTACCAGGCGGCCAGCGTCCGCCGGGTCGGCTCGCTGCTGACGTAGGCGAGGGTGAGGCGGCTGCGCACCTCGTAGTCCTTGTAGGCCGGGATGCCGACGGCGGCGAGGATGCCGATCACCGCTGCGAGGACGACGATGCCGAGCGCGCCGCCGCCGCGCCCGGCATACGGCGAGAACAGCGCGAGCAGGTAGGCGAAGGCGTTCCGCGCCGGCAGCGCCGCGTCGGGATGGAGGACGCGCGCGACCCGCTTGGTGAGCCACGGGTAGCCGCCGGTGAGCTCGTGGTACGACATCCAGAAGCCGCGCGTCAGCGCCGCCTGTCCCTCGAAGGCGGGCAGGTCGACCTCGCGCGAGCGCTCCCCACCGGCGGCGAGGGCGACCAGCGCGCGCGCCGCCGACTCGGGCGATTCGCAGCAGGCGCGGCCGTGCCGGTCGCAGGTCGATTCCTTGGCGCGCGAGTAGGCGGCGCCGAGGAGCGGCAGCCAGAGCACCGGCGCGCGCAGCAGGCGGCCGGTCAGGTGCTTCATCCGCACGTGGCCGAGCTCGTGGCCGAAGTAGAAGTTGATGCCGTCGGGATGGGCCTGCATCGCGTCGACGATGTCTGAGAGCAGGACGACGTAGTGGCGGCCGAGGAAGCGCGTCGCGAACGCGTTGAGCAGGCCGTTGCCCTGGAGCAGGTAGGCCTCGGGCTTGTCGTTGTCGAGGCCGAGCTTCGCGCAGCACGCGTCGAAGCGCTCGCGCAGGTCGGGCAGCTGCTGCGCCGACAGCAGCACGCCGTTGCCGCGCAGCCAGGCGATCAGGGCCGACTGGGCGAACAGGTAGAAGAGAAAGCCGATGAGCAGGTAGACGAGGGCGATGCCGACCGTGCCGACGATGACGAGCAGCCAGACGAGGATGCCGAGCACCAGCGTGATCGCGCCGAGCGGGCGCTCGCGCGGGTAGACGAGCTCGTCGTGCACAGGGTCTCCCTCCCTCCGGATGAAGCGTGCATTGGAACACCCGGGGCCGCGCCACAGGGCGGCGGGCGCATCTCAACTAATATGCCCGGGACATGGCTGAACGTTCGTTCGCAGAAGAAGTCGGCAAGCTCCGCCTGGGCGCGGGCGAGACCTTTCGCGGCGAAGGCATCCTCGCCGTCACCAAGGCGCTCCTCGAGTCCGGCGTCGCCTATGTCGCCGGCTACCAGGGCGCGCCGATCTCGCACCTGATGGATGTCCTCGCCGACGCCGAGGACATCCTCGTCGAGCACGGCATCCGCTTCGAGAACAGCGCCAGCGAGGCGACGGCGGCGGCGACGCTGGCGGCATCGGTCAACTACCCGCTGCGCGGCGCGGTCACGTTCAAGGGCCCGGTCGGCGTCAACGTCGCCTCCGACGCGCTCGCCAACCTCGCCTCGGGCGGCGTCACCGGCGGCGCGCTCGTCATCGTCGGCGAGGACTACGGCGAAGGCTCGTCGATCATGCAGGAGAGGAGCCACGCCTTCGCGATGAAGTCGCAGATCTGGCTCCTCGACCCGCGGCCGAACCTGCCGTCGATCGTCGCTGCGGTCAAGGCCGGCTTCGAGCTCTCGGAGGCGAGCCGCACGCCGGTGATGCTCGAGCTGCGCATCCGCGCCTGCCACGTGCACGGCCGCTTCACCGCGGCGGCCAACCGGCGCCCGCCGTTCACGCTCGCCCAGGCGATGGCGACGCCGGCGCGCGACCTCAACCGGATCACGCTGCCGCCGATGAGCTACGCGCACGAGCGCGAGAAGATCGAGGAGCGCTGGCCGGCGGCGGTTCGCTTCATCGAATCGCGCAAGCTCAACGAGTTCATCGAAGCAGGCGACAACGGCGCGAGCGACATCGGCATCGTCGTCCAGGGCGGCCACTGCAATACCGTCCTGCGCTGCCTCGAGCGGCTCGGCCTCGCCGACGTCTACGGCCGTTCGCAGGTGCCGATCTACGTGATGAACGTCGCCTATCCGGTGATCGAGAGCGAGGTGCTTCGCTTCGCCGCCGGCAAGCGTGCGCTGCTGATGGTCGAGGAAGGGCAGCCGAACTTCATCGAGCAGACCCTCGCGACGGTGCTGCGCCGCGGCGAATCGTCGGCGGCGCTGCACGGCAAGGACATGCTGCCGCTCGCCGGCGAGTACACCTTGGGCGTCGTCCGCGACGGGCTGCGCGCGTTCCTCGAGCGCTACGGCCGGCTGGCGCCGGCGACGAAGGCCGTGCCGATCGCGGCCGTGGCGCCGGCGGCGCTTGCTGCCCACGTGCACGCGCGGCCGCCCGGCTTTTGCACCGGCTGCCCCGAGCGGCCGATCTTCAGCGCGATCAAGCTGGTCGAGCGCGAGCTCGGCGCGCATCACATGAGCGCCGACATCGGCTGCCACCTGTTCTCGATCCTGCCGCCGTTCCACCTCGGCAACACGACGATGGGCTACGGCCTCGGCACCGCCGGCGCGTCGGCGTTCAGCGCGCCGGTCGCGCGCGGTGCCGACGAGGCGCTGCCCGGCAAGCGCGCGATCAGCGTCATGGGCGACGGCGGCTTCTGGCACAACGGCCTGACCAGCGGCATCGCCAACGCGGTCTTCAACCGCAGCGACAACCTGACCATCGTCGTCGACAACAACTACACCTCGGCGACCGGCGGCCAGGAGTTGCTCTCTTCGCACGCCGCGCACAAGTCGCGCAGCACCGGCCACGCGATCGAGCGCGCGGTGCGCGGCGTCGGCGTCGAGTGGGTGAAGACGGTGACGCACACCTTCGACGTCTCGGCGATGCGCGACGCGCTGCGCGACGCGCTGACGACGAAGGCGACCGGGCCGAAGGTGCTGGTCGCGCAGTCGGAGTGCATGCTCAACCGGCAGCGGCGCGAAAAGCCGCTCGTCCGGGCCGCGGTCGCGCGCGGCGAACGGGTCGTGCGCGAGCGCTTCGGCGTCGACGCCGACACCTGCACCGGCGACCACTCGTGCATCCGCCTCTCGGGCTGCCCGTCGCTCTCGATCAAGGCCAACCCCGATCCGCTCCGCACCGACCCGGTCGCGACGGTGCTCGACAGCTGCGTCGGCTGCGGCGTCTGCGGCGAGGTCTCGCACGCCGCCGTGCTCTGCCCGTCGTTCTACAAGGCGCGCATCGTCAGCAACCCGACGCGCTGGGACCGCGCCCTGGCGCGGATTCGCGCCGCCGTCATCGGCGCGCTGCAGCGGCGCGACGCGCGCCGGCGCGCGCGCTTCGCGTTCTGACGAGGTCGACATGAAGAGGCGACTGATGTCGATCGCAGAGCGGGACGAGCGCCGGGCCGCTCCCAAGCCGGCCTCGGCCAGCCGCGAGACGCGGCTGGCGTTCGTGCCGTCCATGCCCGCGCAGGCGGGCACGGAGCCGCGGCACTCACTCCCCTCGGGGGATCGGCGAACGTACCCGTTCGACGAGGGGCTCCATTGATGCAGCCGATCAAGATCGCGATCCTTGCCATCGGCGGCGAGGGCGGGGGCGTCCTCTCCGACTGGATCGTCGAGCTCGCCGAGGAGCACGGCTACCTCGCCCAGGCGACCTCGGTGCCGGGCGTCGCCCAGCGCACCGGGGCGACGATCTACTACGTCGAGCTGTTCCCGGTCGCCGAGGCCGACGCCGCCGGCGTTCTGCCGGTGCTCGCGCTGATGCCGATGCCGGGCGACGTCGACATCGTCCTCGCCTCCGAGCTGATGGAAGCGGCGCGCGCGGTCCAGCGCGGCCTCGTCACGCCGGAGCGGACGACGCTGATCGCGTCGACGCACCGGGTCTGGTCGATCGGCGAGAAGACGGCGCTCGGCGACGGCCGTGTCGACGGCGCCGCGCTCGCGTCGATCGCCAAGGCGGCGGCGGCGCGCTGGGTCGCCTTCGACATGGCCGCGGTCGCCGACGAGTCGGGCAGCGTCATCAGCGCCGTGCTCTTCGGCGCGCTCGCCGGCAGCGGCGCGCTGCCGTTCACGCGGCCGGCGTTCGAGGAGACGATCGCGCGCGGCGGTGTCGGCGTCGCGGCGAGCCGGCGCGCCTTCGACGCCGGCTTCGCGAGCGCGCTCGGTCCCGACGCGACACTCGCCAGCGTGCGCGCGGCGAGCGTCTCCGATGGCTCCGAGCTCGCCGCGCCGTCGGCAGCGACCGCGTCGCTTCAGCCGGCCGCGCCGGCGCCCGCTACCGCGTCGGCGCCGCGCGACCCGGCGGTCGCCTCGCTGGTCGAGCGCGTGCGGACGGGGTTTCCGGTCGAGGCGCAGGGGATCGTCATCGAAGGCGTGCGCCGAACGATCGACTGGCAGGACGTCGGCCACGCACGGCTCTATCTCGATCGCCTCGACCGCGTTCGCGCCGCCGCGCCCGATGCGCCGCCGCGCCTCCTCACCGAGACCGCGCGCCACCTCGCGCTCTGGATGACTTACGAGGACACGATCCGCGTCGCCGCGCTGAAGACGCGGGCGACGCGGTTCGAGCGCGTGCACGGCGAAGTGCGCGCCGATGCCGGGCAGGTGCTGGCGATCGACGAGTACCTCCATCCGCGCGTGCAGGAGATCTGCGAGACGCTGCCCGCCGGCCTTGGCCGCTGGCTCGAGCGGCCGGGCTGGCCGCGCCGCCTGGTCGAGCGCTGGACGACGAAGGGCCGGATCGTGACGACGAGCTCGCTCTCGGGCTTCCTTCTGCTCTACGCGATTGCCGGGCTGCGCCGTTTTCGTCGCAGCAGCCTGCGCTTCGCGGTCGAGGGCGAGCGCATCGAGGCCTGGCTCGCCGAGATCGCTCGCGTCGCCGCGAGCGATCCGGCGCTGGCCGTCGAACTGGCGCAGTGCCAGCGGCTGGTCAAGGGCTACGGCGACACGCACGAGCGCGGCTGGCGCAACTTCGGCGTGCTGATGGGCGTCGTCGGCCGCGCCGGCGCGGCGCTCGCGCCGGCGACGCTCGCCGAGTTGCGCGATGCCGCCCTCGCCGACGAGCACGGCCATGGCCTGGCCGCAGCGTTGAAGCGTCACGCGCTGGCGTGAACCGTCGAGCGAGCCGATGACGACGATGACCGCCGCCGCCCCATCGCGCTACCGCGACAACCCCGACGCGATCCGCGCCCTGGTCGAGCCCGATCGCGTCCACCGCGACCTCTACATCGACCCGGAGATCTTCGCGCTCGAGCAGGAGCATTTCTTCGCCAACACGTGGAGCTACGTCGGCCACGAGAGCCAGCTGGCGAACCCCGGCGACTACCTCACGCTCGAGATCGCCGGCCGGCCGCTCGTCGCGGTTCGCCACGACGACGGCAGCGTTCGCGTCCTGATGAACCGCTGCGCCCACAAGGGCGCGCGCGTCGTCAGCGCGCCGTCGGGCAACACCGGCAAGTTCTTCCGCTGCCCGTACCACGCCTGGGCCTACAACACCGACGGCAGCCTGCGCGCGATCCCGCTGAAAAGCGGCTACGACGGCACGCGCCTGGCCGAATGCGAGGCCTCGAAAGGGCTGGTCCCCGTCAGGAACGTCGAGCGCTACCGCGGCTTCGTCTTCTGCAAGCTGAGCGATGCCGGGCCCGACTTCGCGACCTACTTCGGCGCGTCGCTGACCTCGATCGACAACCTCGCCGACCGCTCGCCCGAAGGCGAGCTCGAGATCACAGGCGGGTGCCTGCGCTTCCTGCACGCCTGCAACTGGAAGATGTTCGTCGAGAACCTGAACGACACGATGCACCCGATGGTCGTCCACGAGTCGTCGGCGGGAACGGCGAAGACGATGTGGAAGAGCGAGCCCGCCGACAAGCCCAGGCCGATGGCGATCGAGCAGTTCGTCCCTTTCGTCTCCGACTACAAGTTCTACGAGGACATGGGCGTTCGCGTCTTCGCCAATGGCCACAGCTACTCGGGCGTGAACTTCTCGATCCATAGCGGCTACTCGGGTATCGCCGGCTACGAGGAGGCGATGAACGCCGCCTACGGCGCCGAGCGCAGCGCAAGGGTCATGAAGGTGGCGCGCCACAACACGGTCTACTACCCGAGCCTGACGATCAAGGGCGCGATCCAGTCGATTCGCGTCGTCCGGCCGATCGCCGTCGACAAGACGGTGATCGAGAGCTGGACCTTCCGCCTGAAGGGCGCGCCCGACGCGTTGCTCGCGCGCACGGTCACCTACAACCGGCTCATCAATTCGCCGTTCTCGGTCGTCGGCCACGACGACCTGCACGCGTACCGGGCGATCCAGAAGGGCCTCCACGCGAGCGGCAACCCGTGGGTCAGCCTGCTCCGCGATTTCGATCCCGCGGAGATCGGCCAGGCCGATGTCACGGCGACCGGGACGAGCGAAATCTCGATCCGCAACCAGTACCGCGCCTGGGTGCAGTACATGACGGCGACGATGTGAGCGGGCCACCGATGAGCAGCGCCGAACCGAGCGAACGCGAACTGATCGACTTCGTCGTGCGCGAAGCACGCCTCCTCGACGACAAGCGCTACGACGACTGGCTCGACCTCTGGACCGACGACGGCATCTACTGGGTGCCGCTGACGCCCGAGCAGAGCGACGGCGTCCACCACAACTCGCACCTCTACGAGGACAAGCTGCTGCGGACGCTCCGCGTCGAGCGGCTGAAGAGTCCGCGCGCGTATTCGCAGCAGCCGCCGAGCCGCGCCCTGCACGTGCTTCAGGTGCCGACGCTCGAGACGAGCGACCCGATCGCGCAGCGCTTCGTGCTGCGAACGCCGTTCCACTACACCGAGGCGCAGGGCGACGAGATCCAGTCGTTCGTCGGCACCGCGTTCCACCACCTCGTCCGCGACGGCGAGGCGCTGCGCCTCAGCCTGAAGCGGGTCGACCTTCTCAACGGCGAGGCGGCCCTGCCCGCCGTCCAACTCTTCATATGAGCACCCCCGCAGCCACCGTCCACGAAGCCTTCAGCCGGGTCGCCGCGCGCCGCGGCGATGCCGAATTCCTGTGCGTCGAAGCCGTCACCGCCGCCGCCTACGCCATCGATGCCGGCCCGCGCAGCTGGCGCGAGGTCGCCGGCGAAGTCGAGCGCCTGCGCGCCGCCTACGCGCAGGCCGGCTACGGCCACGGCCACCGCGTCGGCCTGCTGGTCGAGAACCGGCCGGCGTTCTTCACCCACTGGCTGGCGCTCAACTCGCTCGGCGTCAGCATCGTGCCGATCCACGCCGACCTGCGGGCGACGGAGCTGACGTACCTGATCGGTCACAGCGAGATCGGCCTGGCAGTGACGCTGCCGCACCGCGAGGGCGCGCTGCGCGCCGCCGGCAGCGAAGCCGGCATCACCCTCGACACGATCCGCCCCGAGGTGCCCGGCCGCATCCCGGCAGCGCGCTCGCCGGCGCGGCTCGCACGCGAGCCGATCGGCCGCAGCACCGAGTGCGCCTTGCTCTACACCTCGGGAACGACCGGCCGGCCGAAGGGCTGCCGCCTCACCAACGGCTATTTCCTGCGCGCCGGCGAGTGGTACCTCGGCCTGCACGATCTCGCCGAGGTGGTTCCCGACATCGACCGCTTCATCACGCCGCTGCCGCTCAGCCACATGAACGCGCTCGCGTTCTCGTCGATGGCGGCGATCCTCTCCGGCGGCTGCATCGTCCAGCTCGACCGCTTCCACCCCAACACGTGGTGGCAGAGCGTTCGCGACAGCCGCGCGACGGTCGCCCACTACCTCGGCGTGATGCCGGCGCTGCTGATCGCGATGCCGGCGAGCGAGCTCGATCGCCAGCACAAGGTGCGCTTCGGCTTCGGCGCCGGCGTCGACCCGCGCCATCACGCGCCGTTCGAAGAGCGCTTCGGCTTTCCGCTCCTCGAGGCGTGGGCGATGACCGAGACCGGCGCGGCCGCCTGCATCATGGCGCACCGCGAGCCGCGCCACGTCGGCACCAACTGCTTTGGCCGCTCGCCAGCGGGGCTCGAGACGCGAATCGTCACCGAGAAGGGTGCCGACGCCGGTGTCGACGTTCCGGGCGAGCTGCTCGTTCGCGCCGCCGGCGCCGACCCGCGCCGCGACTTCTTCATCGGCTACCTCAAGGACGACGAAGCGACCGAGGCGGCCTGGGCCGACGGCTGGTTCCACACGGGCGACGTCGTGAGCCGCAGCGCCGAGGGCGACTTCCACTTCGTCGACCGGCGCAAGAATGTGATCCGGCGCAGCGGCGAGAACATCTCGGCGCTCGAGGTCGAGAGCGTCCTCAACCAGCATCCGGCGGTCGCCGCGAGCGGCGTCGCGGCGACGCCCGACACGGTGCGCGGCGACGAGGTGCTCGCCTGCATCGTCCTGCGCAAGGCGCCGAACACGCCGCCGCCCGAGCGGCTCGCGACCAGCATCGTCCGCCATGCGCTCGAGCGGCTCGCCTACTTCAAGGCGCCGGGCTACGTCGCCTTCGTCGAGGCCTTGCCGCTGACCGTCTCGCAGAAGATCCAGCGCAGCGAGTTGCGCGAGCTGGCGCGCACCCTGCCCGGCGCGCCGAACTGCATCGACACGCGCGCGATGAAGCGGCGCCGCAAAGCCGTGACGTGACGTCGCGCTCCTCGCGCCGGTCGTACGAAGGCGTCGCGGTCGCCGTGCCGGTGACCGTGCCCTACGTTCGCTACTCGACGCACGGCGCGCACTGGTTCATCGGCCAGGCGATCGAGGCGCTGGTCGAGCGCTCTGGAATCGCCAAGGACGAGATCGACGGCCTCACCGTCTCGAGCTTCTCGCTCGCGCCCGACACCGCCGTCGGCGTCACCCAGCACCTCGGCCTCAGCCCGCGCTGGCTCGACCACATCCCGACCGGTGGCGCGTCGGGCGTGATGGCGCTGCGCCGCGCCGCGCGCGCGGTACAGGCGGGCGACGCCGACGTCGTCGCCTGCGTCGCCGCCGACGCCAACCATGTCGAGTCGTTCCGGCAGATGCTCGGCGGCTTTTCCCACTTCGCGCGCGACGCGAGCTATCCGTACG
>JADGRJ010000242.1 GCA_017881025.1 Rhizobacter sp.
CGGTTGCGGAAGGTCATGGAGCCGCCCCGGATGTACGGTTCCGTTCAGATTGCGGTCATCGACCCACCGGGTCTACACGGGCGTCAACGACCGGTTCCAAGGTACTGCTGACATAGCCAGCGCCCGGGCTCGGCGGGACGCTTCAGGTCGTCACCAACGACTGCTGCTTATGGTGCTGAACTCACGCAACCGACCCTTAGCAGCCATACGAGGGTCGTTCCTAAGTGACGGCAAGGGGCAGGAAGCCGAAGTTCGAGGTAGGTGGCGGAGGTCTGGACCGCAGCGGATTCGATCAGTTACGGCCGCCCCCTGAACTCACGGTTGTTCTGGTCGAGGTACTCAGTCCGGACGTGCAGGCTGAGCATATCGCCGTAGGCCCCTCAGCGCCAGGCGGTTGCGCCTGAATTGAAGTTGGTCGTGGCTTCGTCGTTGGTGGGGCCGGAACCGATGTAAGTCTATCGTTTGGTCATATCACGGACTCAAATACACATTATTCGAGACCGCTCCGGGAGTACATATTTGTTGTGTGCGTCCGATCTCGGCCTATTGTGTGACGACTCGATGATAGGAGGCTGGTCATGCGCATCATCACCCTGTCGGGCGCCGTAGCCGTGGTTTTGGGAGCCGTGATGGTTCCCCAAGTCGTGATGGGAGACCGCAACGACGATGACCGTCGTAAGCCGCCAGCACCGCCCATCTACTTCCCATACCCGCCGGGTCTCATTCCGAGCGACGTCGAGCCGGAGATCCAAAGGGTCCGGCGCGAAGTCAGCCTGATCTTCCAGCAAGCTCTCGGGGAATGGGGCGCATTGCCGCCTCCGAATCTGACAGGGCAACCGCCCAAACTGCAGGGCAGCGGCTATCGGATGGTACAAACGCTCGGCAAGCTGATGAATTTCGACGAGAACATGTCCACGCTCAAGAATCAGGCGTGCGCGTCCTGCCACATGCCGTACGCGGGCTTCAGCGGACCGATCCCGTCCGTCAACCTGACGATGATCGCGTACCCCGGATCGTTTCACTTCCGGGCCGGCAAGCGGACCGCGCAGCGATACACGTATTCACCCAGATTCCCCGTATTGCAGCTCTACCCAGCACAAGCCCTATTCCTTGGCGGAAACTTCTGGGATGGACGCTCGACTGGATACTTGCTGCAGAATTCCGACGCCGAGCAGGCACAGCATCCTCCCGTCGATACTCAAGAAATGGGTTTGCCCGACACGGCGTGCATCGCGTACCGGCTGTCCCAGGCCCAGTACCGACCCCTCTTCGAGGCGGTCTGGGGCAAGGACTCGCTCGATATCAAGTTCCCGCACGACACTGAGCGGATCTGCGCAACCCCTGGAGGGGCTGCGGTGTTCGGCACCGACACCACGCCAGTCAAGCTGCAAAAAGAGGATCGCACCCGCGCAAACAGGGTCTACGATAACTGGGGGCAGTCGATTTCCTCCTTCGAAGACTCACCGGAGGTCAGCCCTTTCACCTCGAAAGTCGATGCCAACATAAACGGGCTGTACACATATACGCCGAATGAGGCTGCCGGCGCTGCTCTGTTCGCCGGGAAAGGGAACTGCAATTCCTGCCACATCGACGGACAAAGGACCACCTTGGCGCCGGGCCAGACCCAAGTCGGCGTATACGCCACCAATGCGAGGCCTCTGTTCACCTGCTTCGGCTATTCCAATCTCGGCCTGCCCCTGAATCCCAGGGATGCTTTCTTCTATCAGACCACGCCGGATCCCCTCGGCTTCACCCCCAATCCCTACGGCTTCGGCTACCGAGATTTGGGATTGGGCACCTTTCTCAGAAGCGGTTTCGGCTCGGCTCCCAACCCTAACTCAGCCTGGGCGCAGTTCGCGCCGCGGATGGACGGCCGACAGCAGGTGTCTACGGTGCGCAATGTGGCCATGACGCCGCCAGGCAGCACCACCGAGGCGCCCGGGCCCTACTTCCAGAAGGAGTTCTTCCACAATGGCTACATCAAGAGCCTGAAGCAGCTCGTCCATTTCTACAATACGCGCGACGTGTTTCCGTACAACGTCACGTCCGGAAACTGCCCGGCGGGAACAACCGAAAAAGTGGACTGCTGGCCGATGCCCGAGGTCCCGAACAACATCGACATGTCGATCGGTAAGCTCGGCTTGACGGATCAGGAGGAGAACCAGCTCGTGATCGTCATGCAAGCCCTCACGGACGGTTTCAACCCAGCTAACCCCGGGGTCAGTAGTTATCCCAACATCAACACCTATACAGGAACGTTCAAGACCGGTGGTTCGGCGTCCACCCAAGGGAATGAGTTGCTTATCCGGACGCCGCCGCTTCCGCCCTGCCCGGCGGCTATTTGCGGCGTCGCGCCTCTCCCGATCCCGCCGGTTAAGTAGGGGCAAGACGCTCAACGGCGGACGCGAGACGGACGAACCAAGCGAGACATGGATGCATGGGGTCGCGCGCGACCCCATGCATTCGCATCGTCTTCCAAGGGAACAGCAATCGGGGGTCTCTCCATGCACAAGCTGCTTCTGACACTGGGGATCACTGGCACGGTCGGCAGCCTGCTCCTTTTCAACCCAGCCGTCGCTCAGGTGATTGCTCCGACGAAGAAAGCGGCGCACGTCGAGATCATTAACGGACCAGGGCTTGAGATTGCCACGGACTTTTTGATCATCGTCAGGTGGGTCACCAACAACCCGGGCGGGTCGACCGATCATGTCGGCGTCGTGTACTACGGTACCGATCCCAAGGATTTGAGTCAGACGGCGAAATCTCCCATCAGGCTGAACCAGGACCATCCAAACACGATATTCCGCGTCCGCATACAGGGCCTCAAGCCACGGACGACCTACTACTACAGGGTCGCGTCTGAGGAGAGCAATGGCACGAGCGATGGGGTGAAGAGCACCGTCAACAAGTTCACCACACCCGGTCCCGGCGAACGGATCGTGGCTTACCCGAAACGCGATTGAACTCGAGAAGCTCGCGCATTCATGGCGGCGCTTAGGACCCAGCAGTGTGTGACCTGCCCCTGCAAATTCGGACAATCATTCCTGGAGGATGGCTCGGTTGGGGATTTGGTGATGCTGCTGCTTGAACTCGAGCGGCGTCAAGTAGTTCAGGCTGCTGTGAGGTCGATCAGCGCCGTGGCGATGCCGCTCTCGGCGATCGACTCCAGAATGGCGTGGCTGACGAACTCCGGCCCATTGTCGGAGCGCAAGAAGAGCGGCGCTCCGTGCGTGCTGATGAGCCGCGAGAGCACCTCGATCACCCGCTTGGAGCGGATCGAGCCGGCCACGGACACGCCGTGTTCGCAAGCGAATGCGACCTACTCGGTAAGCGTCCGGCGAACACGCCTCGCAACACGTTGGACTCGGTCACCGCCGTCGCCGGCCGCATACGCGCCATCAGCGCAGCTCGCAGGCCGCGCAGGTCGAGCGGCTCTGCTCGCTCACTCGATTGCCAGCAGCCTCCATCTCGGCGCTCGCGTGCGCCGACTGGGTCGGAAAGGTACGTGGTCCGCCCTACTGCGGCAAGTGCGTGTTCTTGAATCCACTCGAGGTCGAGTCGCCCTATTGGAAGCGGGAATGGTTGTCGCCAGGCACGACGATATGTCGAGTCCATCAACTGCCGCTCGTCCTCCTCAAGGCTCGCGAGGTGCGAGCCGCGCGTAACACGCCTGATCTGATTGCGCGCGTCGGACGACAGGAGCGGCAGCGTCGTGCACTTGCTCGGTCGGGCGGCATTGGCAGGATCCTTGGGCCTATTGGCAGCATCTAAGATCCGCAACAGCACCTGACTCCTTCCTGCATCCGCGCGGCAAGCTCGGCCCCGCTCCGATGGCGCAGGGCGTTCGGGTCGACCGGCGGCATCCACAAGACGCCCGCGATCAAGGCCTGGTTCGCGCGCAACCCGAGATTCCACGTCCACTTCACCCCCACCTCGGCGTCCTGGCTCAACCAGGTCGAGCGCTGGTTCGCCACGCTGACGCAGAACTACATCCGCCGCGGCACGCATCGATCGACCCGGCAGCTCGAGCAAGCCATCCGCCAATACCTCGACGTGCACAACAGCGATCCCAAGCCGTTCGTATGGTCCAAGTCCGCAGATGACATCCTCGCAAGCCTCGAACACTTTTGTCTGCGAACTTCTAACTCACGACACTAGCGTAGCTTTGTGCGTCCAAGGCGCTTGGCGTTGGCAACCGCCTTGCGATGCACTGGCGCGACACCTTTTCCGAGAATGTTGAGAGTCGCACGCTGGAGCTGGAACGCCGATGCCGCAGCAGACGGCCGCTTGCCGCTTGCCGCCGACAGGAACGACTTGAAGATGGAACCGGCGAGTGCTTGGTTTGCAAGGGCAGCTTGCTTGGCCATCGCGACCCACGACTCGCTGAAAGCTACGTTTTTCTCCGCGACCATGCGCTGGAACTCCTTGCGGTCGCGAGCGGAAAGCTTGGGTCCAGACAGTGCCATGCGCGTAACCCGGTGCGCGACGACCTGCGGCACCGCAAGGGCAAGTTCCGCAGCCTTGACCGTCAGAGATCCGGTAGCGCGCGCTCGTCGAGTAGCCATGAGTCCCTTCGTTGCAAATCTCGACTGTAAGCTTAGCGCGCGCATCGCCAGACCTACTCATCTGCAGATCACGATTTGCCGCGCGTCAAATATCGCGCCGATACTTTCGCTGCGGGGGACTCTCACCCCTTGCTCCTTACCGGTCTCGCGGCGCACGGTGGAGGATGCACAGTTCAGCGGCGCGCAGGGCATCCCTTCTTAAAGCCTTGTGTCGAACTGAGGCGGCCGGTGATATCCGAAACAGACGGCGTCGAGAGCGGCAGCTACCGCGTTGCTGTGCGCGAGTTATGCGAATTCGCCGCCAAGAGCGGTGACCTCGACCACCGCTTCACCCCCTCGCCTTCCGCCCAGCAGGGAATCGCCGCCACAAAACCGTGGCCGCTCGTCGAACCTCGGGGCGCCGCAACGAAGTGGCGGTTTCCGGTCGGTACAAGGAACTGCTCGTGCGCGGCAGGACCATCGAGACAGGCTTTATGGCTTTCGCGACTCCGCCGAGCACGCCGTGGACTTGGGTGCTGCGATCACGTGGTTGCGTGGCAAAACGAACCTGCCTGTATGGCTGATTGGACACAGCAGAGGTACCGAGTCTGCAATTTCGGCAGGAGTCCTGCTCGGAGCTGCGCCGCGCGGACCGGATGGCTTGGTACTTGCGGCGCCCGTCTTGCGTGCGATGTCTTTTCCTGGGCGCCGGGGCAAGGCAGTCACCGAGCTGGACCTCGATCGGTTGCGGGCGCCGACCTTGACGCTGATACACGAGGAGGACGGATGCTCCTCGTCGCCGCCAAACGAACTGCACATTCTGCATGAGCGATTGCCAAAGGATCTACCCCGCGAGCGATCGCTACGATTTCTGGGGGTAGCGCAGGTCGAGGCACATGCGATGTTGAGAGCTACCACTCGTTCAGCGGACGGGACGACATGGCGCTCGACACTATCGCGGAGTTCGTGCTTCGACCGTAATGTCGGAGCGCCGGTCGGAATCCAAGAGTCTGCTCCCCTATCTTCGCGCGGCGCGCATCCGGCCAACCGCAAGCTAACCTTTGCTCAAAGACCTGCTTTGTGGGATGCCGGCTCGGCGCCATCGGCTCTGGGTCGACATGAGCGCGCAGGCTCTCGAATTCATCGTCCCTGCAGCTGTCGCGAACCCTTGGCAGGCTCGATCCGCTCCAAGCGCCTGATCGAGGTGCTCACCCGTCTCGTCAGCCAGCATGGCGCTCCTCTCTTCCTGCGCTCGGACAACGGCCCGGAGTTCGTCAGCCTGGCAGTCCTCGAGTGGCTCGCCCATGCCGGCATCGGCACTGCCTTGATCGATCCCGGCAAGCCCTGGCAGAACGCCAACGACGAGAGCTTCAACGGCAAGCTCCGCGACGAGTGCCTGAGCGTCGAGTGGTCCGCTTGCTTGCGACCGAGCGTCCTGACTCCTAACGCCTGAATTAAGCCGAGCCGCGAAGCGGCTTCGGCTTGAATAAAT
>JADGRJ010000243.1 GCA_017881025.1 Rhizobacter sp.
CACGAGCGGCCGAGCGGCTACTCGTTCCTGCCCGAGCTGACGCAGTGCAGCTGCCGCCAGGTCTCGGTCGAGACGGCGCAATCGCACCTCGACTGCTCGGCGCTTCTCGGGCTCGCCGGCAAGCAGGTGATGGTCGGCTGCATCGACCTCGCCGACCCCGAGGTCGAGTCGCCGGCGACGATCGTCGCTTGCATCGAGCGCGCGCTGCCTTACGTGAAGGCCGAGAACGTCATTCTCGCGCCCGACTGCGGCATGAAGTACCTGCCGAGAGAGCGCGCGATCGGCAAGTTGCGCGCGATGGTCGAGGCGGCGAAGATCTTGCGCGAGCGCCATTCCGCAGCGCGTTGACCGTGCGCGACTTCGTCTTCGCGGCGCGCCTGCCGCGCGTCGTCTTCGGCGCCGGCGCGTTGCGCCGTCTGCCGGACGAGATGGCGGCGCTCGGCCTGACGCGCGCCCTGGTGCTGGCGACGCCGGGCCAGAGCGCCCTCGGCGAGCGCGTCGCCGCGCTGCTCGGCGATCGCGCCGTCGGCGTCTTCGCCGGCGCGGCGATGCACGTGCCGGTGGCGAGTGCGCGCGCCGCCTGCGCCGAGGCGCGCCGGCTCGGCGCCGACAGCGCCGTCGCGGTCGGCGGCGGCTCGACGACCGGGCTCGGCAAGGCGGTCGCCCTCGAGACGTCGCTGCCGTTGGTCGCCGTGCCGACGACCTACGCCGGCAGCGAGATGACGACGATGTACGGCGTCACCGACGCCGGCACGAAGACGACCGGCCGCGATCCGCGCGTGCTGCCGCGAACGGTGGTCTACGACCCCGAGCTATCGGCGGCGCTGCCGTTCGCGATCACGGCGGTGAGCCTGCTCAACGCGATCGCGCACGCGGCCGAGGGCCTCTACGCGCCCGACCGCAATCCGCTCGTCGACGCGATCGCCGAAGAAGGCATCCGCATCGCCGCCGGGGCCTTGCCGCGCCTGCAGCGCGACCCGCGCGACATGGAGGCGCGCGGCGACGCGCTCGTCGCCGCCTGGCTGTGCGGCACGGTGATGGGCAGCATCACGGTCGGCCTGCACCACAAGCTGTGCCACACGCTCGGCGGCAGCTTCGACCTGCCGCACGCCGAGGTGCACGCCGTCGTCCTGCCGCAGGCGATGGCCTACAACGCGCCGGCGGCGGCGTCGGCGATGGCGCGGATCGCGCGTGCGTTGCAGGCGCCGAGCGCGCCGGCCGGGCTGTTCGACCTCGGCCGGTCGCATGGCGCGCCGACTTCGCTCGCGGAGATCGGCATGCGCGCCGCCGACCTCGACCGCGCCGCCGATCTCGCGGTGAAGAACCAGTATCCGAACCCGCGCCCGCTCGAGCGAGGCGCGATCCGCGCGCTGCTGCAGCGCGCCTTCGACGGGACGCGCCCGGGCTGATCCGGCCGGTCAGCCCGTGAGGCGCTTGACGCCCTTCAGCTCGCAGGCGTAGATGGCGTTCCTCAGCGCCGCGATCGCCTCGTAGCGCGTGAAGCTGCGCCGCCAGGCGAGGACGACTCGGCGCGTCGGCACCGGCTTGGTGAAGGGCACGTAGGCGATGTGCGCCTGGTCTTCGTCGGGCACCGAGAGCTGCGGCACGACCGTCACGCCCATGCCCGAGGCGACCATGTACTTGATCGTCTCGAGCGACGATCCTTCGAAGGTCTTCCTGATGCCTTCGGAGTCGGCCGACGAGAACTGCGCGTACTCGGGGCAGACCTCGAGGACGTGGTCGCGAAAGCAGTGGCCGGTGCCGAGCAGCAGCATCTTCTCCTGCTTGAGCTCGTCGGCGCTGATCGCCTTCTTCTTCGCCAGCGGATGCGTCTTCGGCACCGCGACCATGAACGGCTCGTCGTAGAGCGGCGCGATCGCCAGGCCGGTGTCGGGAAAGGGCTCGGCCATGATCGCGCAGTCGAGCTCGCCCGAGCGCAGCAGCTCGAGCAGCTTGGCGGTGAAGTTCTCCTGCAGCAGGAGCGGCATCTGCGGCACGCGCTCGATCGCCTGGCGAACGAGGTCGGGCAGCAGGTACGGCCCGATCGTGTAGATCACGCCGAGCGAGAGCGGCCCGCTGAGCGGGTCCTTCCTGCGCTTGGCGATCTCCTTGATCTGCGCCGCCTGCTCGATCACCGCCTGCGCCTGGCGCACGATCTCCTCGCCGATCGGCGTCACGCTCACCTCGTTGGCGCCGCGCTCGAAGATCCGGACGTCGAGCTCCTCCTCGAGCTTCTTGATCGACACCGACAGCGTCGGCTGCGAGACGAAGCACGCCTCGGCCGCGCGCCCGAAATGCTTCTCGCGCGCGACCGCGACGACGTAGCGCAGCTCGGTGAGCGTCATCTCGCAAAGGCCATGTCGCAGGGCCGCTGAAAACGGGTCGCGAGCATGGCGTCGCCGGCCGCCTAGCGCTTGGCGACTCGCTTGGTCGCTTCTATCTTCGCCAGGTCGACGCCCTTGACCATTCCCTTCAGGGTCGCCATGTCGACGCGCGTGCCTTCGGCCGCGACGACGACGCCGTTGGCGAGGATCACCGCAAGCTCGCCGCGGCTGCCGTCCTTGCGGTACTCCTCGTGGACGGTGCGGGTGCCGTCCTTGTAGACCTTCTCGACCTTGCCGTCGGTCTCCTTGTCCATCGTCATGTTGGCCCAGCCGGCCATCGTTGCCAGGCCCGCCAGGCCGCCGGTGTCGGTGATCGACAGCTCGGCGCGGCGGTCGCCGGCCGCGTACGACGCCTTCGCGCTCGAGCCGGCGATCCCCATCGCCTCGCCGCCCTGCGCCTCGATCGAACTGCGCTTCATGTCGCCGATCGATTCCGGCAGCATCGCCTTCAGGTCGGCGGCGGCGATCGGCGCGGCGTTGCCGGCGCCGGTGACGGCGCCGAGGATGTCGCCCATGGCCTTGCCGGCGGCGGTGCTGTCGCCCGACTTCTGCGCCGACTCCATCCGCTTGCTCGCCTCTTCCATGCGCTTGGCCATGTCGGCCATTCCCGAGGGATTGATCGTCACGGTCGCGCCGTCGGGCGTCTTGATCTGGACGTCGCCGCCGCCGGCGACCCCGGGCAGCGCCGGCGCGCCGACCGTCGTCGCACCGAAGCCCATCGGGCCGCGGCTGACGAAGAGCGACGACACCGCGCCGAGGACGATCATCGCGACGATCGCGCAGACGATGACGACGGCCGTGTACGCGCCGGCCTTCCCGGGCGGGCAGCGCATCAGCACCGGCAGGCCGGTGTAGATGAGGTAGATCGAGTAGAGCCCGGCGAGCAGGCCGAGCATGGCGAGCGACGGCAGCAGGGAGAAGACGCCGCCGACGAAGCCGGCGGTGCAGCCGTAGGCGACGACCTTGAGCGCGGCGATCATGTCCTTGCTGCCGCCGAAGGTCGGCGCGAGCGCGTTGACGATCAGCGCGAGCACGTAGACCATGACCAGCGACAGCAGGTAGCCGACGATCATCTGCATCAGCGCCGTCGCGATCGGCAGCTTCATGGTGACGCCGAACATGCCGCCGCCGATGAGGGTCCAGCCGATGAAGCCGCAGATCGCCGGGATGGCGGCAAGGATCACGACGTAGCGGCTGTAGATCGTCGCCACGTCGGTGCTCTCGGCGGCGATCACCGGCCAGGTCTGCTTCGGCTTGAGCAGGATGGATTGGACACGTTCGATCAGGGACATCGGATCCTCCATGGGTAAAACGTTCTGAAGGCAGTCGTGTGCTGCGATCCCGATGCTATGCGTTCAGATAGTGCGCCCGGCCGCCCAGCCAGCGATCGATGTGGCGCCCGGCCGCGCCCGGGTCGTCGCCCAGCAGCCGCTCGGCGGCGCGCCGCGCCTCGACGACGAGCGCCTCGTCGAGCACCGGGTCGGCGAAGCGCAGCAGCGCCGCTCCGGATTGTCGCGCGCCGAGGAACTCGCCCGGGCCGCGGATCGCCAGGTCGCGGCGCGAGATCTCGAAGCCGTCGTCGGTCTCGAGCATCGCCTTCAGGCGCGCCTTGGCGGTGTCGGAGAGCGGCGCGCTGTAGAGCAGCACGCACACGCTCGCGGTCGTGCCGCGGCCGACGCGGCCGCGCAGCTGGTGCAGCTGCGACAGGCCGAATCGCTCGGCGTGCTCGACGACCATCAGCGACGCGTTCGCCACGTCGACGCCGACCTCGATCACCGTCGTCGCGACGAGGACGGCGATCTGGCCGCCGGCGAAGAGCGACATCGCCGCCGCCTTTTCCGCCGCCGGCATGCGCCCGTGCAGCAGGCCGATCATCCGCCCGGGCAGCGCCTCGCACAGCTCGGCGTGGGTCGCGGTCGCGTTCTTGAGGTCGAGCGCCGCCGACTCGTCGACGAGCGGGCAGACCCAGTACGTCTGCCGGCCGCGCCCGGCTTCGTCGCGGATCCGGGCGATCACCTCGTCGCGGCGGGTGTCGGCGAAGAGCTTGGTGACGACCGGCGTGCGGCCCGGCGGCAGCTCGTCGATGGTGCTGACGTCGAGGTCGGCGAAGAGCGTCATCGCCAACGTGCGCGGGATCGGCGTCGCGCTCATCATGAGCAGGTGCGCCTCGAGCTTTGACCCGGCGGCGGACGCCGGCTTTCCTCCCTCACCCGTGAGGGGGAGGGTCGGGGAGGGGGCGGGCCCATCCTGTGCCGGAGGCTTGGCACGAAGTGCCAACCTCTGCGCGACGCCGAAGCGATGCTGCTCGTCGATGATCGCCAGGCCGAGGCGGGCGAAGCGCACCTGCTCCTCGATGACGGCGTGGGTGCCGACGACCAGGCCGGCTTCGCCCGACGCCACCTGCGCGAGCATCTCGTCGCGCTTCTTTCCCTTGCGGCTGCCGGTGAGCCAGGCGACCGTCACGCCGAGCGGCGCGAGCCAGCCGACGAGCTTCTTCAGGTGCTGCTCGGCGAGGATCTCGGTCGGCGCCATGAGCGCGCACTGCCAGCCGGCGTCGATCGCGCGCGCCGCGGCGAGCGCGGCGACGACGGTCTTGCCCGAGCCGACATCGCCTTGCAGCAGCCGGTGCATCGGCACCGGCCGCGCAAGGTCGGCGTCGATCTCGGCGGCGACGCGCTGCTGCGCGCGCGTGAGCTTGAACGGCAGCGTGGCAAGGAGCCGGTCGCGAAGCTGGCCGCGCACGGCGGCGAGCGACGGCGCGCGCTGCCGCTCGCGCTCGCGCTGGGCGAGCAACTGCGAGAGCTGCTGGGCGAGCAGCTCCTCGAACTTGAGGCGTTGCCAGGCCGGATCCGATCGGTCCTCGAGGGCGGCCGCTTCGAGCCCTGGCGCCGGCTCGTGCAAGTGGTCGAGCGCCTGGCGCAGCGTCGGAAGCCCGGCCGGGACGATGCCTTCGGGAAGGTGTTCGTCGAGGTCGGCACGGGCGCGGCCGGCGGCGACCGCCTTCCTCAGCACCGCCTGCGACAGCTGCACCGTGCTCGGGTAGACGGGCGTCAGCGCCGTCGGCAGCGGCGTCTCGGGCGTCACCACCTTGAACGCCGGATGGATCATCTCCAGGCCGAAGAAGCCGCCGCGCGCCTCGCCGCGCGCGCGAACGCGCCGGCCGACGGCGAGCGTCTTCTGCTGCGACGGGTAGAAGTGGAGGAAGCGCATCACCAGGTCGCCGCTGTCGTCGGCGATCTTGACGACGAGCTGGCGGCGCGGCCGGAACTGGATGCGCGAATCGGTGACGACGCCTTCGACCTGGCCGGTCTCGCCGTCGTGCAGCGAGTCGATCGGCACGACGCGGGTCTCGTCCTCGTAGCGCAGCGGCAGGTGAAGTGCGAGGTCGATGTCGCGCACCAGGCCGAGCTTGGCGAGCGCCTGCTCCGGCGCCGACGCCGCCACGCTGCCGGCGCTCGCCTTCGATTCGCGCCGCGCGGGAGGGGCCATGGGAGAATTTTGCCCTTCGATGACGACGCCCCCTAGGGCCTGCTAACGCCATGGGAGGACTCGTTTGCTGAGATCACCCGTAGGGCAGGGGCGGCGCAGGCCGCAGGGCGGCGTTGCGCGCTCGTTGTGTGCCCGAAGGCACACGGCCTCGCGCGCGCCTTG
>JADGRJ010000244.1 GCA_017881025.1 Rhizobacter sp.
TGCCGTCATCAGATGACCTCCAGCTCGGCCGTCAGCGCGCCCGCCGACTTGAGCGCCTGCAGGATCGCGAGCAGGTCCTGCGGCGTCGCGCCGAGCGTGTTGAGCGCCTTGACGACGTCGGCGAGCTTCGCCCCCGGCGCCATCTGGACCAGCGCTCCCGCCTGCTGCGTGATCGTGATGTCGGCCTTCTCGGTGACGACTGTCTGGCCGGCGCGCGCGAGCGGCCCGGGCTGGCTCGCGGTCGGCGTCGTGCTGATCGTCACCGACAGATTGCCGTGCGCGACCGCGCAGGCGGCGAGCGTCACCGCCTGGTTCATGACGATCGAGCCGGTGCGCGCGTTGATCACGACCTTCGCCGACGGCATCGCCTGCTTGATGTCGAGATTCTCAATCTCGGCCATGAAAGTGACGCGCGCATCGGCCGACGCCGGCATGCGGACGCGGACGACGCGGCCGTCGACGGCGTCGGCGGTGCCGCTGCCCATCCTGCCGTTGATCGCGCGGACGACCTCGCGCGCGGTGGCGAAGTCGCTCGAGTGGAGGTCGAGCTGGATCGAGTCGCCGTCGGCGATCGGCGTCGCGACGCTGCGCTCGACCATCGCGCCGTCGGGGATCCGGCCGGCGCTCAGGTGGTTGATCTGGACCTTCGATCCGGCCGCCGAGGCGCCGGCGCCTCCGACGACCATGTTGCCCTGGGCGATCGCGTAGATCTGGCCGTCGGCGCCCTTCAGCGGCGTCGCGATCAGCGTGCCGCCGCGCAGGCTCTTGGCGTTGGCGAGCGACGAGACGTTGACGTCGATCGTCTGGCCCGGCTGGGCGAACGCGGGCAGCTGCGCCGTCACCATCACGGTAGCGAGGTTCTTCAGCTGCATGTTGGTTCCGGCCGGCACCGTGACGCCCATCTGCTGCAGGAGCGCGAGCAGGCTCTGCGTCGCGAACGGAGCCGAGGTCGTCTGGTCGCCGGTGCCGTCGAGGCCGACGACCAGGCCGTAGCCGACCAGCTGGTTGCTGCGCACGCCCTGCACCGAGGCGACTTCCTTGATCCGCGCCGCCTGCGCCGGCGCCGGCCACCAGACCGCGGCGCTGGCGAGCAGGGCGGCGATCAGGAGCGACGCGCGCAGGATTCGATCGATCGGATGCATGGTCGGAGTTCCGGGAGAGAACTCCGATTCTTCGCGGCCTTAAATCGGCAGAACGTTCAAAAAGAAGCGGCTCAGCCAGCCTATTCCCTGCGCCTCCGCCTGGGCGCCGCGGCCGCGCTGCTCGATGCGCACGTTGGCGATCTGCGCCGAGGCGACGACATTGCCGGTCTGGATCATGCGGGGATCGACCTGGCCCGAAAAGCGCAGCACGTCGACGTTGTGGTTGACGCCGATCTGCTTCTCGCCGGCCACCAGCAGGTGGCCGTTCGGCAGCACGGCGGTAACGACGGCGGTGATCGTGCCGGAGAAGTCGTTGCTGTTCTCGGTCGTGCCGGCACCGGCCGAGCTGATCTTCGACGTGCCGGCGGCGCTGGCGCGATTGAACGAGTTGGCCGAGAGGAACGGCAGCGCGGTGATGCCGGCCGCAACGCTACCGCTCTTGTCGATCGAGCTCGTGCTCTTCTGCGTCGCCGAGATCTTCTCGACGATCTGTACCGTGAGCGAGTCGCCGACGAGGCGCGCGCGGTAGTCCTCGAACAGCGGCCGGTACTGCGCCGCCTGGTAGATCGAGCCGTTCGACACCGCCGGCGGCGGCACCGCCACCGGCGCGGCGTAGATCGGCGAGGCGATGTCGACCGGCGGGCGCGGGTTGAGCTGCTCGCAGCCCGTGAGCGCGGCGAACATCGCGGCGCAGATGACGACGCAGGCGAGCGCCGTGGCGAAGCGTTTCATGGCCGCGGGGGTCACAGCTGCGCGAGCTTCTGCAGCATCTGGTCCGACGTCTGGATCGCCTTCGAGTTGAGCTCGTAGGCGCGCTGCGTCTGGATCATCTGGACGAGCTCCTCGACGACGTTGACGTTCGAGGTCTCGACGAAGCCCTGCTGAACGGTGCCCAGGCCGTTCAGGCCCGGAACGCCGGCGTTCGGCGTTCCCGAAGCGGCCGTCTCGCCGTACAGGTTCTGCCCTTTCGGCTCGAGGCCGGCCGGGTTGATGAAGCCGGCGACCTGCAGCTGGCCGACCGCCTGCGGCAGCGCCTGGCCCGGCAGGACGACGCTCACCGTGCCGTCGTTGCCGATCGTCACGCTCTGCGCCGTCGCCGGGATCGTGATGCCGGGCTGCACCGCATAGCCGTTGTTGGTGACGAGCTGGCCGGTCGCACTGACCTGGAACGCGCCGTCGCGGGTGAAGCCGGTGGTGCCATCGGGCAGCTGGATCTGGAAGAAGCCGTTGCCGCGGATCGCGACGTCGAGCGGGTTCGAGCTCTGCTGCAGGTTGCCCTGGCTGAAGTTGCGCGCGGTCGCGACGGCGCGCGTGCCGAGGCCGACCTGCAGGCCGGTCGGCAGCTCGGTCTGATCGCTGCTCGCCGCGCCGGCCTGGCGCATGTTCTGGTACATGAGGTCTTCGAAGACCGCATGCGAGCGCTTGTAGCCGTTCGTCGAGACGTTGGCGAGGTTGTTCGAGATGGTGTCCAGCTGCGTCTGCTGGGCCTCCATCCCGGTCTTCGAAATCCACAGCGATCGCATCATGGCGCGGCTCCGGTCAATGCCGCCATGGTGGCGTCGGCGCATGGAAGGAAAGCGCCGAAAAGGCGGGTGGATCGCGCCCTTCTCGGCGCTGCGAGCGGCGGCGAGAATGCGGTCCCCGCCTCTGACCGGAGCCGAAGATGCCGAGCCTCTCGTTTCGCGCCTACTTCGTCCTCGTCGGCCTGTTCGCGATCTGGGTCGGCGCCTGGGGATTCCTGCTGCCGGCGCAGGTCGACCGTGCCCTGCCCTGGACCGTGCCGCCGCTGCACGCCCGCTTCATCGCCGCGTTCTACCTCGGCGGCGCGCTGGCGATGGCGCCGAGCGCGTTCGCAAGGCGTCTCGCCGACGTCCGCATCGCGATCGCGCTCGCCGTCCTCTGGACCGGGCTGCTCCTGCTCGTCTCGCTGCTCCACCTCGACGCGTTCGACTTCGCCAAGCCGCAGGTCTGGTTCTGGATGGCGGCGTACGCGGTCTATCCGCTCTGGGGCGCGTGGCTGTATCGGCGCGCGCTGCGAGACGACCCGCCGGTCCACCGCGCGCCCGACCCGGCGCTCGTCGCGATCGCCGTCGCCGCCCTCGCGTTCGGCGCCGCCCTGCTGCTCGCGCCGGGACCGATGGTTCGCGCCTGGCCGTGGGCCATCTCGCCGCTGCTCGCGCACATCTACGCCGGGCCGTTCCTCGCCTTCGGCGCGAGCGCTTTGCTGCTCGCGCGCGAGGCGCGTCCCGAGGCACGCCGGATCGTGCTGGCGAGCCTGCTCGCGTTCACGCTGCTCGCGCTCCTCGCCTCGCTGCTGCACCTGCGCCTTTTCCACTTCGACGCGCCGGCGGCGTGGCTCTGGTTCGCTGCCTTCATGGCGACGGCCGCGATCGTCGCAATCCGTCTTGCGCAGGGGCGGCGGGGCACGGCGCACGCATGACAACGCGCTGCGCGCGGTGACGGCACCGCGCGCGGCGATTCAGGCCGCGGCGCAGAGCGTCCGCGGCAGCTGCGGCAAAGCCGCAGCGGCGCGACAAGGCGTCAGCTGACCGAGAGCAGCTGCGATGCGGCCTTGTCGTTGCCTTCGGCGGTCGACAGCGACTTCATCTGCGCCTCGAACTGGCGCGCGGCGGCGATCATCGCGACCATCGTCTCGACCGCGCTGACGTTCGAGCCCTCGAGCGCGCCGTCCTGGACGCGCGCCAGGGGGTCGGCGGAGAGGTCGCCGTCGCCAGCGCGGAACAGGCCGTCGGTGCCGCGGGTGAGCGGCGCTTCCGGCGTGACGAGCTTGAGCTTGCCGATCGACGTGCTGCGGCCGTTCGCCGCGGTGGCGCTGACCGTACCGTCGGCGGCGATGCTGACCTGCGTCTCCGGCGGCACCTGGATCGGCCCGCCGTCGCCGAGGACGGTGAGGCCCGAAGTCGTGATCAGGTTGCCGTCGGCGTTGACGTCGAGCGAGCCGCCTCGCGTGTAAGCCTCGGTGCCGTCGAGCCCCTGCACGGCGAGCCACGACGCGCCCTTCATCGCCACGTCGAGGTTGCGGCCGGTCGCGGCGACCTGGCCCGGCGTCGCGTCGTAGCCCGGCGTCGATTCGAGCGAATAGACGCGCGTGCTCGCGCCGCTGCCTTCGACCGGAACGGCGCGAAACGCCGCCAGCTCGGCGCGAAAGCCGACCGTCGAGACGTTGGCGAGGTTGTTGGCGAGCGTCTCCTGGCGCTGCATGGTCGCCTTCGCGCCCGACATCGCCAGGTAGATGAGGCGGTCCATGACCTAGTGCTTAGCGGAGGTTGACGATCGTCTGCAGGATCTGGTCCTGCGTCTTGATCGTCTGCGCGTTGGCCTGGTAGACGCGCTGCGCGGTGATCATGTCGACGAGCTCGGCGGTCAGGTCGACGTTCGATTCCTCGAGAGCGCCGGCCTGCAGGACGCCGAGGTTGCCGGCGCCCGGGACGCCGACGAGCGGGTCGCCCGACGCGAAGCTGCGCCCCCAGGCGTTGCCGCCGAGCGGCTGCAGGCCCTGCGGGTTGCGAAAGCTCGCGATCTCGATCTGCCCGGCCGGCTTGGTCTGACCGTTCGAGTAGCGCGCCATGACGACGCCGTCGGCCTCGAACTGGACGCCGATCAGCTGGCCCGAGGCATAGCCGTCCTGCGCCAGGTCGGTGACGCCGAACTGCGAGCCGTACTGGGTCGCCTTCGAGACGTCGAGCGCGACGCCGTTGATCGGCACCGTGACGGCGCCGGCGGCGTTGGTCACCGACGGGATGTTGATCGGCACGACACCGACCGGCGCGGTCGGCGTGCCGCCGTTGGCCGGGAAGGTGATCGTCGTCGAAGCCGCCGGGTTGCCGCCCGCCGTGGCGATCGGCGTGCCGTTGGCGGCGACGTAGACGTTCCAGGTGTCCGTCGACGCCTTCTGGAAATAGTAGGTGAGCGCGACCCCCTGCCCCTTGGCGTCGTAGACGGTCTGCGAGGTCGCGTTGTTGTAGGTCGTCGGGTCGGCGAAGTCGATCGGCGCGCCGGCGCCCGGCAGCGTCACCGCGAGTCTGGCGTCGAGGTTCATCTCCATGCCGATCGTCGTCGTCACCGCCGGCGTGATGCCGCCGGTCGGCATCTGCAGCGGGCCGGCCGCACCCGGGATGATCACGCCGGTCGCGTCGGCCGGGTAGCCCATCAGCTGCTGCTGCTGGTCGTTGACGATGAAGCCGTCGCGGTCGACCTTGAACTGGCCGTTGCGCGAGTAGCTCACCGTGCCGCCCTTGTTGACCTCGAAGAAGCCGTTGCCGTTGATGGCGATGTCGAGCGGGTTGTCGGTGGTCGAGATGTTGCCCTGCGTGAACTGCTGGGCGACGTCGGCGACGGTGACGCCGATGCCGACGGCGTTGCTGCCGCCGATCGCGTTGGCGTAGACGTCGGCGAACTCGGCGCGCGCCGACTTGGCGCCGATCGTGTTGGCGTTGGCGATGTTGTTGCCGATCACCTCGAGGCTCTTGCTCGAGGCGTTCAGACCGGAAAGACCTTGCTGGAAGCCCATGGCGTGTTCTCTTTCTGTGGACGCGGCCTCGCGGCCGCGGGAAAGGATCTAGTTGAAGGCCCTGACGGCGCTGTAGGGAACGGTGCCCGAGCTCTCGAGCTCGAGGTTGAAGGTGGTTCCCGAGGTGCTGACCGCGTCGACGCGGTCGCGCATGAGCGCCGTCGCCGGTGTCGCGACGCCGCCCGTCGTGGCGCTGACGCGAAAGGTCAGGCCGCTGTCGCTCGTCGCCGTGCCCGAGGGCCAGTTGAAGCTGTGCACGCCGGCGCCTTCGGCGCCGAGGTTGAGCGTCTGCACGACCGCGCCGCTCGGACCGAGGATCTCGACCTTGACCGCGTCGGCGGCATT
>JADGRJ010000245.1 GCA_017881025.1 Rhizobacter sp.
AACTCGTCTTGAGCACCAAATGGACCTCTCAGCCTGAGCCGATCTAGGCGCAGGATGCGCTTGAGATGTGCAAATAGCATCTCGATCTTCTTACGTTCACGCCGCGACGTTACATAGGCTTCGGTCTTGGCGATGTCGCGCGCAACGTCTCTGGCGCTCTCGTAAATCGAGCGCGGGACCTTGCGGGCGGGCATCTTCGGACAACACCGCGGCTTCAGTTCGCAGGCGTCACAGCCCCCACCGCTAACACCGCAGACGGCAGATCGAGGCAAGAGCGATTTTCTTGCGGGGGAACGGAATGGGGAACGCAGCTAGTTCGAATCGAAGAATCCAGGTTTCATGCGGCCTGAAAGATTTGATAGGAACCGCCCTCCCGCCAAAGGCCCCTTTCGGCACTCCCTTCCTCACCCTGGTCATTGCCTCTCTACGAGGTAAGACCCAACCGCAACCAGCCGGCCTACTATGGCGGACCAATTTCGCCAGAACTATCGGCCTTCGGGATTTCGATGTGTCGACATCTGGCGCGGATGATTGGTGATTGGTACCTTCGCAAGATGGAAACACAGCCGGATGAAGCGCAAACCCTATGAAGAAGAGCGCAACGACGCAGGGTGAATCCCCTTCTCGGCTGATCGACGCGAGGATCAAGGAACTCGACGACTGGAGGGGCAAGACGCTCTCCCACGTTCGCGCTCTCATCAAACAGGCTGACCCTGAGGTGGTCGAGGAATGGAAGTGGAGCGTTCCGGTTTGGTCTCACGACGGACTGATCTGCACCGGGGAGACGTACAAGAGCGTCGTGAAGTTGACTTTCGCCAAGGGCGCTTCGCTCGAGGACCCCTCAGGACTATTCAACTCCAGCCTTGAAGGCAACACCCGGCGCGCCGTCGATATCCATGAGGGCGATGTATTGGATGAGGATGCCTTCAAGACGCTCATAGGCGCCGCTGCAGCCCTGAACAGGTCATCGGCCCGATAGCCGATCCGGCGCCTCATGAGTTGGCGCCTGTCCTGGCCCGCGCGATGTCCGCAATCGAACGACGGCATGGTCGAAGTGGCCACGAGTCGGGACGTCACGAGCCCCGAGCAACGTTGATCTCCCATCGCCATGCACCCAGTGACCGCTTCGCAGAATCGGTCGGTGACACCTAAGGGCCCGACCTGCGTCACTCTGATTTTCGGGTCGAGATGCGACCGCCGTATCAGGTCTTCGCGCCAGCGCGGCTATTCGATGAACCGCCCGGATCTCCGATGTCGACAACAAGCGTCTCTCTGCCCGAACGTTGTTCGAGCCATTCACCTGCTGACCTTGAAGAAGAACGGATCGATGGAAGGGTGCACCGGCGTGGAATTGTCGACATCAAGAAGGGTGTTGGTCTTGAAGTTGGCGTTGCGTTGAAACTTCACACCGCTTGGGAAATTGGCGTTCTTCGGAATGTTGCTCGCGGAAAAGACGCCGTAGAAGTCCTTGCCGATCGAGGTCAGGTGGTCGTAATCGCCCAAGTACGGTTCGAATTGCCGCGCAGGGTTCTGTGACGGCGTCGTGGCCAGCGTGATGCCTTGCCAAGTGGAGCCGTTGGCGGATGAGATGAACCTTGTGACCCAACTCTGCGCGGCCCCGGTGCCTACCAGCTGCTGATAGAGCATTCCCATCACGCCGGCGCTGTTCACTGCGAGGGCAGGGTTCAACGCATTGGAGATGGTTCGCAGATCGGCCGACCAGGTTGCGCCGCGATCCTTGGACCGCAGCAGATGCAATACATAGTCCGAACCCTGGTCGTCGTTGTAAGCAAGATAGACCTGGGCGCTGTTGGCGGGATCGACCGCGATCGCAACGTCGCCCCCGGTGCGCTGGAGCCCCAAGTGGCCGTCGAAGTTGAACTTGACTCCCTTGACTACCCTGACGCCGGCCTTGCCGTCGGCCGGATCCACCAGTGCGGCGAATGGGTTGACGCTGCTGCCGCCTTGATCGTCGCGCACCACGACGACGTCAGCTACGCCCTCGCCCGTATTGCTGTTGAACGTGCGCCACGAATGGAACACGGCGTAGACCGTTCCGTCGGCGTGCAGACAGGGGCGCACCGGCGGGCCGTCCTGTCCCGAGGTCGTTCGCTTCTCGACCCGCACGGACTTGAAGGTGGGTGTGGCTTTCCCTGCGTCCAGCGACTGGTCGATGGTCGCGGTCTTTCCGGGCGAGCTGAAGTCGTTGTCGCCCACGTAGAGCCGGTCTTTGCCCTTGTCGGCACCGCTTGCCACCGTCATGGCCTGCACGTAAGGCTGGTCCACGCCTTTGCCGGTGCGGTCGATCAGCACCTTCATCGGCGTGGCACTCTGGAAATCGTCGGTGCGCAGGATGTTCAGACGGGTGAGGCTTCCCGAAAACGGCAGACGGATGATTCCCGCGTAGAGCCGGTTGCCGGCGCCGAAGGACACCGTGATATCGGCCGTCATCGAACCCTGGGCGGCGCTGCTCGGCACGATCGAGTTCAGGCTCCAGCTCATCCCGCCGTCGGTGGAGATGTAGATCGGCGCGACCGATCCGCCAGCCGGGTCAGGGGTGAACGCCGAGGCCGCTAGATGGAGCGGATTCGCGGGGCTGACGGTGATCGTGGGCTCGCTATCTTGATTCGTTTCGCCGGAGAGGGAGTTCGGGATCATGTTGACGACGACGACCACGGCCTTGGCCCGCGCCGCTGTCTTCTTCGCTGCGGAGGCCTTGCCACGCCTCTTGCTCGAGCTCTTGCCGGCACTGCTTGCCGTCGTCTTGCGGGCAGGCGCGGCTCGGCGTGCGCCGGTCTGCGCCGCTTTCGTTGCGGTCTTGCGGCGCATCGTCATTTCTCCTTTCCACCGGCTGCACCCGGCGCGGCACCGATCGCGTTGCTAACGCGCGGCTGCTGCGTGTAGGGCTGGAAATCCTGCGGGTGGAGGGCGGTGTACACCGGCGTCCCCTTGTCCTTGGCGGCCTTCGCCTTGCCTGCGACGGCGGAACGCGCCTTCGGGCGCTCGGCAGGCTCTATCTCGCTCTTGTGAAGGACGAAAAAGCCCTGCTGCCCGACCTCGAACTTCGGTGCCTTGAACCAGCGGACATCGGTGCTCGCCGGAAACACGACCGTCACGCTCTGGGCGGCATGACCACCCTTGTGAACGTCATCGACCGCGACCACGGCCTCGCGCCATTTCGGGTCGTGTTCACTGACGGGTCTGCTGGCGATCGGAACGCTGCCCCCCGGTGCTCGCGTCAACGGCTCAGTGCCTTCGGGCAACTTGACTGTGACGACCTTGCCGGACACCACGAGATCGGCTTCGTCCACGCGCTCCTGCAATTCGCGGTTTGCTCTGTGATCGGCCGGGTTGCCACCGCGAGCCAGCACGGCGGAATGCGCGCCGGTCACGGTCTCCTGTTTGAGCGCACGCACGGCGATGCTGTCGCCGAAGATCCAGCCCACCGCGTGAAACACGAACTGGCGCCCGACCGCCGACTTCGCTCGGCCGGCCAGCCGAACCGTCACGTCCGTGCCGGCGAAGTGCGCCAGATTGGCGGGGGCCTCGATCACCTGGTCCACTCGCACCACAGCGGTTCGGTCATCGACCGGCACGCTGCGCATCGTCGCTGCCTTCACCTTCTTGATGGTGCCCAGAAAGACGAATGTGGCCTTGGGCTCGGACGAACTGCTCTCGGTATCTGCCATGACGGGATTCCTCAGGACTGCGCCAAGCGCCGCGCATCTGCATGCCATCGCCGCGGCCGAGCCGCGCGCGCACTTCACTCCGCAGGCAGACTTCCTATGTCGAGAGATGCCTGCCTGATTGCTTGACGGGTCGCATTCGGATGCCGCTGCAGACCCGGCCCGGTTGGTCACGACTCTGGTGCGGGCCGCGTGCTGTGTCAAGAACTCTCGTGGGTAGTTGACGATTCTGCCCACGGTGGCACGATCGCTATCTGCGTTTCAGCGACGGGGGGCGTTCATGCATCGACTGCCAACGAGGTTCTGGGTTGAGATGGGCCTCGCCCTCTTGAGTGCGACGCTACTGGCGCTCACCCTGGTGATGCCCGACTGGCTGGAGGTGCTGTTCGGCCTCGCTCCCGATGCGGGCGACGGCTCGGCCGAGTGGGGCATGGCCTTCACGCTCGCCATCGCGACTCTCGTGCTGTTCGGATCGGCCGGGCGCACCTGGCGTCGTCATGCGCGGGGGCCGTTGCGAGTTTGAGGCGATACATGATCACCAATCGCGTCGATCTGCCCGTGCAGGAACAACGATGAAACCGCGCAAGCTTGGCCACGGCGACCAACCCGCTCGCGTTGTCGACGGAGCTCCGTTTCCCCCCGGCCACGCGCAAAACGAGGGCCCGGCGCGAATGCGTCGAACTGTGCCGTCGCCGGACCCGTCTCACGGCAAGGCGCAGGCCGGTGAAGTTGCTGCGACAGACGCGAAGGAGTCAAAGGATGATCCGAAGTCAACGCCTCGGTAGCGGCCAGGTCAAAGGAATCCGCGTTCAGGGAGGCCGTCTCCCGCCGGTTCCGAAGGCCCATCACGCCGACCGGCAGCCGCGTCCGCACTTTCCCGTCAAGGCGACGTCGAAGCCGCGCAAGCTCAAGGAACCCAGCCCAGGGGCGCAAGTCGGCAGGGCCGGCGATCCGGATCCTCGTGGCAATCCCGACCCAGTCACGTTCCACGCGTACCACGCGGGGACATCGCTGACCAAGAGCCTGACCAACGCCGCCGACATGAGCGGCGCGGACACCGAGCGCGATGTGGTGATGATGTCCGGAAACTGGTACTGCGATGCTTCCAACGACGGCGGGGCGACGTGGAAGCGGCTCGATCCGACGACGATCTTTCCGGAAAGTCTCGGCAAGGGCTTCTGCTGCGATCAGATCGTGATCTACGTACCCAGCATCGACCGCTTCGTCTGGTTTCTCCAGTACAACGCCGACGCAGCCGGCCAAGGCGCGTTCCGCATCGCCGCGGCCTCGTCCTCCTCCGTCAAGAGCGATCCCACAGCCTGGACGTACTGGGATTTCCTGGCCGGCAATTTCGGCTACGCGACGAGCGACATGGACTATCCGGATCTCGCGTTCTCGTCGCAATACCTGTTCGTGAGCACCGACGTCTTCTCGGCTGGCGGCCGACTCGTGCTGCGCATTCCGCTGAAGGACATCGCCGCCGGAGGCAGTATCGGTTATGGCTACACGGATGCCGCCAAGTCGAAGACCGCGTGGGGCGCCCATCTCGTGCAGCAGGCGCGTTCGCAGGCTGTGTGGGTCGGCCACAAAGACAACTCCACGCTCGAAGTGTTCACGATGCCGGACAGCGGCAACACATACTCTTCGTTCACGGTCAGCGTCGCCACGTGGCCGAACGGCACCCAGAGCTCGAAGGGTCCTGACGGCAACGACTGGCTGACCAAGCTGAACAGCTTTCCGAACTTCGCGGTCACCGGCGGCGTCGAGCGATCGAACGGCCATGTCGTGCTGGCCTGGAGCGCCAGCAACGGCAAGGGCAGCGCCAGCGGCTTCGATTTCCCGAACACGCACTCACGGGTGGCCGAACTCGACCTTGGCGCACATTCGGTGGTCAGTGAAATGCAGATCTGGAACAGCGACTACGCGTTCGCCTATCCGGTGCTCGCCGCCAATGCAAAGGACGAGATAGGCGTGACGCTCGGCTGGGGCGGCAAGAACGATCACGCCAACTGCGCGATGGGCATCCTCGGCGACTTCGTCGTCTGGTTCCAAAACGGAAGCACACGCACGGTGAAGCGCTTCGGCGACTATCTGACGACGCGGCCTGCGCAAAGGAACCGCAGCCTCTTCGCCGGGTTCGGGTACTACGTCACCAGCGTCACCGGCAATGCGAGCCAGTGCAACTACAACCCGATATATGTTCGCTACGGGCGGAAGTCGGCATAGCGTGCGCGGCGATATCTGTTGAATGCCGGAGCGTCCTTCATCGCGCGCGGACTGCCACCGGCCGCGAGA
>JADGRJ010000246.1 GCA_017881025.1 Rhizobacter sp.
GTGGCGCTCGATCGCCGTTCTCACCGCGGCGCCCGCGGCAAGGGCGGCGGCGCGATGAAAGCGGGCGTGCCAGCCGTCGCCGCGATGGACGACGCCGTGGAAGAGCCCGGCGGCGTTGCCCGATCCTTCGGCCGCGATCGTGGCGCCGCGCTCGAGCACGATCGAGCGCGTGCCGTGCTCGGCGAGCGCGCGCGCCAGGGCGCAGCCGGCGAGGCCGGCACCGACGATGACGACCGGCGCTGCCGCGCTCCGCGCTTCGCCGTCGGCCTGCCGCGACGTCGACGGCCCGCGGCGCGGCGACGGCCGCGGAGCGAAACGCGGCGCGAAGCGGCCGCGCGTGATGTCGCGCTTGCCGCCGCTGCCCGGCGCCTTGTCGACCTCGAAGCCGGCGCTGCGCAGGCCGTCGCGAACGGCGCGCGCCGCGCTCCAGGTCGCGACCGTCGCCTCGGGCGCGGCGAGCCGCGCCATCGCCTTGAACAGTCGCGCGTCCCACATCGCCGGGTTGCGTGCCGGCGCGAAGCCGTCGAGGAAGAAGGCGTCGACCTCTGCGACGAGCTGCGGCAGCCAGGCCTCGGCCGCGCCGAAGGCGAGCAACAGCTCGACCCGGCCGCCATCGAGGACGATTCGGTGCAGGTTGCACGTGAGCGGCGGCCAGTGCCGCGCCAGCTCGGCGGCGAGCGGCGCGATCGCCGCCTCGCGGTCGAGCGACGCGAAGGTTTCCCGCGTCGGCGGCGACTGCTCGATCGAGATGAAGTGGAGCTGGCGGCAGGGCCAAGGATCGGCGCGCCAGGCGTCCCAGGTGGCGAGGAAGTTGTTGCCGAGGCCGAAGCCGGTCTCGAGGACGACGAAGCGGTCGAGGCCGCGCCAGCGCGCGGCCAGGGCCTCGCCCTCGAGGAAGACGTGGCGCGCCTGGGCGAGCGCGCCCGAGCGAGGGTGGTAGACGTCGCCGTAGTCGGCCGATCGCGGCGTGCCGTCGTCGTCGCTGACGATGCGGGCCGGGGCGATCGGCGCCGTCTTCATGGCCGCGCGGCGTCCTGCGCCGCTCGCGCCGCCAGCCAAGCGAGCAGGCGATCGCGCGCGACCTCGAGGCGGCGGTAGGCGAGCACCGCGGGCGACATGCTGGCGATCGCGTCGTGCAGGCGCCGAGCGGCGTCGGCGGTCGTCACCGCGGCGGCGAGCGGAACGCTCTCGACGTGGATCGTGAAGATCGCCTGGCTGCGCCCGGCGATCGGAATGAAGGTCTGGCGCTCGCTGCGAAACGTCGCGACCGCGACCAGGCCATCGACATCGGCCTCGCTCGCCGCGGGCCAGTCGCCGCCGCCGCGCGCGGGATGCTGGTGCAGATGCGGATCGGCGCTGATCGTCCAGACGAAGCGCTCCCATCGCTCGTCGCCGGTGACGAGCCGGGCGAGCGATGCGCTCGCGGCGACGAGCATCTCGCTGTCGGCGACCGGGGCGTGGACCTCGGCGAAGTGGCGGCCGATCTTCTCCTCGGGCGCCCAGCGCGACGGCAGGCAGACCGCGAGCCACGGGATGGTCGCGCTCGCGCCATCGATGACGGCGAAGTCTTCTTCGAAGGCGAGGGAAAGGAGCGCGCTCGGCCGCAGCGTCGGCGGAAGGTCGGCGAGCAAGGTGCCAATCGCCGCATCGCCGTCGCCGGTCGGAAAGCCGTCTGCAAGCGACCAGCCGAGGCGCGGCGCGGAGATCGTCGCGGCGCCGTCGGTCCTTGTCTCGACGCTGAAGACGCCGGGGCACGAGCGTGCCGCCTCGTCGGCGATGGCACGAAGGATTGCTGGCGCGTCGAAGCCGGGGGTCGACCGCAAGGCCTGGTCCGCGAAGCTGCCGAGCACGGCGGTCTTCTCGCGCAGGTGGCGACCGCCGGGCGCGTTCGGCGTGAGCTGCGCAGCGCCGGGCGCAACGCGGCGCAAGCCGGGCTGCATCCGGAACGGCGCCGTGACGAGGGAAAAGTCAAACGGCATTGAACGCTTCGCTGAATTCAAAAGGGCCCGCGTTGCGGGCCCTTTTCAGGTTCGGTGTCGCTTTCTACACTCGTTTCTTGTACTCGTGCGTTCGGGTGTCGATCTCGACCTTGTCGCCGGTCTGCACGAAGAGGGGCACCGAGATCTCGAGGCCGGTGGCGAGCTTGGCGTTCTTCAGTACTTTGCCCGAGGTGTCGCCCTTGACCGCGGGCTCGGTATCGGCGATCTGGCGGACGAGGGTGGTCGGCAGCTCGACCGAGATCGCCTTGCCGTCGTAGAACACGACCTCGACCGGCATGCCATCCTCGAGGTACTGGATCGCGTCGCCCATGTTCTCGGACTCGACCTCGAACTGGTTGTACTCGGCGTCCATGAAGGCATACATGGGGTCGGCGAAGTAGGAGTACGTGCAGTCCTTCTTGTCGAGAATGATCTGGTCCATCTTGTCGTCGGCCTTGAAGACGACCTCGGTGCCTGAGTTGCTGAGCAGGCTCTTCAGCTTCATGCGCACGGTGGCCGAGTTGCGGCCGCCGCGGCTGTACTCGGTCTTGAGCACGACCATCGGGTCCTTGCCCTGCATGATGACGTTGCCGGCGCGAATTTCCTGGGCGATTTTCATGGCGTTTGATCCCACTGGTGGCGCGGCCGCGAGGCGACGGACCAGACCGGCCGTCAGCGGGGCGCAAAGCCTCGAATTCTAGCGTTTCGCCTCGACGAAGCGAAGCAGCCGGGTGACCAGATCGTCCTGCGCCGCCAGGGCCTCGCGCCAGCGCGCGCAATGCGCCAGCCACGCCGCCCTCAAGGTCGCGTCGGACATCGGCGGCGCGAGCTTGCCGCTGCCGGTGCCGTTCCAGCACACGAAGAGCGACCGCAGCGCGGCGGCGAGTGCGGGCGGCGCGCCGACGAGAAAGCGGTCGAGGAAAGCGCTGAGCTTCTTGGCGTGGGCACCGTCGTCCTGGACGTAGAGCTGCCAGACGAAGGGCGCGCCGGCCCAGAAGGCGCGCACGAACGAGTCCTCGCCGCGAACGAAGTTGAGCTGGCACGACCAGAGCAGGCGATCGAAGTCGGGTTGGGCGAGCAGTGGCAGGCGCACCGCGCGCAACGCGCCGCGCTTGAGCGAGGCGCCGAGCGCCGCGACGACGTGGTCGGCCGCGGCGCCGGGTGGAAGCAGGAGGAGGGTTGGCGCGGCGGCGAGCGAGTCGAGCAGCTCGGGAACGGCATCGTTGCGGTAGCCAAAGAGGCTGACGCGCCGCTCGCCGACGCGCGCGTCGGCGCCGATCGACGCGAGCCAGTCGTCGCCCAGCCCGAACGCCCGCCGGCGCTCGAGCAGTCCCGGCTCGCGCAGCAGGCCGCCGGTCGCGCCGGTGAAGCCGGGGTAGAAGAACCAGGTCGTCGACGGCGGCTCGCCCGGACGCTGCGCCGGCGAGGGCAGGCCGTGCGACCGCTCGACGTACGGCTCGGCGCTCAGGTGTTCGAGGTTGACCAACACAGGCGCCCGCACGCCCGTCGGCCATGCGGTCGGCGGCCGGCCCGCGCCGAACAGCTCGACGACGACGTCCGGCGCCGACGACGCGCCGTCGCTCCAGCGAACGACCTCGACGCCGCGCGCGCCGTTCGGCGCCATCCAGGCGAGTGCGCTGGCGTCGTCGACGGCGAGCCGGACCGATTCGCCGCGGCCGGCCAGGTCGGCAGCGAGGCGCCAGGCGACGCCGATGTCGCCGAAGTTGTCGACGACCCGACAGGAGAGGTCCCACTGCATGCGCCGATTATCGAGACGAAGGCCGTGGCGCAGCGCCGAGACCGCGACGCCAGCAGTGGGGGCTGCCGCGCCGGGCGGGAGGCAGAGGCCTGCGCGGCACAATCGTCGGCGATGGGCGAGCCGACGGTCGATCTTCCGCGCGACAGCGATCGTGCCGCCGCGCGCGAGCGCCTCCTTGCCGAGGTCACCGCGCTGCCGAACCTGCCCGGCGTCTACCGCTTCTTCGACGCCGCCGACCACGTTCTCTACGTCGGCAAGGCGCGCGACCTGAAGAAGCGCGTCTCGAGCTACTTCACCAAGCGCCACGCCGGCAGCGAGGGCGCGATCTGGACCGGCCACATGGTGGCGCGGATCGTCCGCATGGAGACGACCGTCGTCCGCTCGGAAGCCGAAGCGCTGCTGCTCGAGAACAACCTGATCAAGGCGCTCGCGCCGCGCTTCAACATCCGTTTCGTCGACGACAAGAGCTACCCGTATCTCAAGATCGAATCGCACCGCTTCCCGCGCGTCGCTTACTACCGCGGCGCGGTCGACCAGAAGCACCGTTACTTCGGGCCGTTCCCGACTGCGTGGGCGGTGAAGGACTCGATCCAGTTGATCCAGAAGGTCTTTCACCTGCGCACCTGCGAGGACACCGTGTTCGCGAACCGGACGCGGCCTTGCCTGCTCTACCAGATCAAGCGCTGCTCGGGCCCGTGCGTCGACTACATCTCGCCCGATGACTACGCGCGCGACGTCGTCAACGCCGAGCGCTTCCTGCAGGGCGAGCAGCAGGAGCTGATGGATTCGTTGCAGGCGCAGATGATGGCGCGCGCCGAGGCGCTGCAGTTCGAGCAGGCAGCCGAGATCAGGAACCAGATCGGCTCGCTGTCGCGCGTGCTGCACCAGCAGGCGGTCGAGGACAACACCGGCGGCCGCGCCGTCGACACCGACGTCCTCGCGGTCAAGGTCGACGGTGGTCGCGCCTGCGTCAACTTGGGCGTGGTTCGCGGCGGCCGCTACCTCGGCGACCGGCCGTACTTCCCGAAGCACGTCGACAACGCGATCGACGTCGCCGCCGAGAGCGCGGCCGAGAGCGCGGCCGACGCCGCCGAGGACGGCGAGGGGGCGCGCGCGGAAGCGGCGAAATCGCCCGAGGTGCGCGTCCTCGAGGCGTTCATCGCCCAGCACTACCTCGAAGGCGGAATGCCGCCGCTGCTCGTCGTCAGCCACGCCGTCGACAAGGCGCTGATCGAGACGCTGGCGGCGCGCAGCGGCGTGCGCGCAACCGTCCAGCACCAGCCGCGCGAGCCGCGCCGCGCCTGGCTCGACATGTGCATCAACGGCGCCGCGATCCGCCTCGCCCAGCTGCTCGCCGAGGAAGGCTCGCAGCAGGCGCGGACGCGCGCCCTGGTGGACGCGCTCGACCTCGCGGTCGAGGACCTGCACGCGTTCCGGATCGAGTGCTTCGACGTCAGCCACACCGCCGGCGAGGCGACCCAGGCGTCGTGCGTCGTCTTCGAGGCGCACAAGATGCTGAGCTCGCAGTACCGGCGCTACAACATCGCCGGCATCACGCCCGGCGACGACTACGCCGCGATGCGCCAGGTGCTCGTGCGCCGCTACGCCAAGCTGGTCGAGGCGATGGCGCAGGGCAACGGCCGGCTGCCCGACCTCGTCCTGGTCGACGGCGGCCGCGGCCAGGTCTCGGTCGCGCGCGAGGTGTTCGAGGAGCTCGGCATCGAGCTGTCGCGAATCGTCGGCGTCGAGAAGGGCGAGGCGCGCAGGATCGGCCTCGAGGAGCTCGTCTTCGCCGATGGCCGGCCCAAGGTCGCCCTCGGCCGCGAGTCGGCGGCGCTGATGCTGATCGCGCAGATCCGCGACGAGGCGCACCGCTTTGCGATCACCGGCATGCGGGCGCGCCGCGCCAGCGTTCGCACCGGTGCCAGCTCGCTCGAGGAAATTCCTGGCGTCGGGCCGAAGAAACGGGCCAGACTCCTGCAACGCTTCGGCGGCGCGCGCGGCGTCGGCGGCGCCAGCGTCGAGGACCTGTCGACGGTCGAAGGCATTTCGCATGAGCTCGCCGAGGAGATCTATCGTGCCCTGCATTGAACCCATCGAAGACCGGCCATCGGGTCGCGGCGTCGCCGGGCGGGCGGCTGCCTGGCTGGCGGTCTGCGTCGCCGCCTGCTCCGGGCCATCGGCGGATCGCGCGCCTGGCGAAGGCGGCGACTCG
>JADGRJ010000247.1 GCA_017881025.1 Rhizobacter sp.
GTAGACGCCGTCGGCGTCGGCGACGACGCGGTGGTACTCGGGGTAGGCGTGAAGGCTGTTGCCGCCCTTGACGACGAAGTCGAGCGCCCACTGGAACTCGGCGCGCGTGAGCTGGCGATACGCCCACGCGCCCCGCACCTCGTCGAACATCGCCTCGGCCGTGAAGCCGCCGCCGAGGGCGATCGTCACCAGGTGCTGGACGAGCACGTCGAACGGCTTGTCGTGGGTCGCGCGCTTCTCGATCCGGCCGGCCATCGCCGCGCGCCGCGCCGCCACCGCCTCGACGAGCTCGAGCGTGTTCGTCGGCACGAGCGTGATGCGGCTGGCGCGGCCGGGCGCGTGGCCGCTCCGGCCGGCGCGCTGCAGGAGGCGCGCGACGCCTTTCGCCGAGCCGATCTGCAGCACCCGCTCGACCGGCAGGAAATCGACCCCGAGGTCGAGCGACGACGTCGCGACGACCGCCTTCAGCCGCCCTTCCTTGAGGCCGAGCTCGACCCAGTCGCGCACCTCCTTGTCGAGCGAGCCGTGGTGGAGCGCGACGACGCCGGCCCAGTCGGGCCGCGCGTCGAGGATGAACTGGTACCAGGCCTCGGCCTGCGAGCGCATGTTGACGAAGACGAGCGTCGTCGCCGAACGCTCGATCTCCTCGACGACCGGGATCTGCATCTGCTTGCCGAGGTGGCCGCCCCAGGAGAAGCGGCCCGGATTCGCCGGCAGCAGCGTGTCGATGACGAGGTTCTTCTCGATCCTGCCGCGGACGGTGACGCCGCGCTCGTGGCCGAGCAGCACGTGCATCGCCTCGTCGAGGTTGCCGAGCGTCGCCGACAGGCCCCAGACGACGAGCGCCGGGTTCCAGCGCTTGAGCCGTGCGATCGCGAGCTGCACCTGGACGCCGCGCTTGCTGCCCATGAGCTCGTGCCACTCGTCGACGATCACGGTGTGGATCGACGCGAGCTCGTCCTTCGCCGCCTCGCGCGTCAGCATCAGGCTGAGCGATTCCGGCGTCGTCACGAGCGCGGTGGGGAAGCGCCGGTCCTGCTTCGCGCGCTCGGTCGCGGCGGTGTCGCCGGTGCGGATGCCGATCGACCACGAGAGGCCGAGCTCGTCGAGCGGCGCCTGCATCGCCCGCGCCGAATCGGCGGCGAGCGCGCGCATCGGCGTCAGCCACAGGACGCCGAGCGGCGGCGCGCCGGCCGATCTCGCGCCCGCGGGCATGCGCTGCGACCCGCTGGCGCCGGCAGCGATCGCCGCGGCACGCGCGATCGCACCGAACCAGACCGCGTACGTCTTGCCCGATCCGGTGGTCGCGTGAAGCAGGCCGCTCTGCCCTGCGACGATGGCCGCCCAGACCTCGCGCTGGAACGCGAAGGGTTGCCAGCCGCGCGACGCGAACCACGCCTCGGCCGGCGCCGAAAGTTCCTCCACCGCGCCACGGTAGCAGACCGCGGCGCGGGTGAAGCCGCGCGCTTCAGTCGATCTGGCAGACCCCGCTCACCAGAACGGACCCGGCCGCGCAGGTGGCGGTCTCGGTCGGCTTCTTCGCCTCGCCGAGCGTGTCGACGCCGATCGACGCCAGCGATCCCTTGCCGAACAGGTAGTCGACGCCGCCGTTGATGTACGGTCCCTGCACGCCGAGGTTCACGAGCGGGGCCTGGCTCGCAAACGAGAAGCCGGCGCCGAGCTCGCCCTGCACCGAGCGGCTGCCGTTCAGGTACTTGACGCGGGCCTCGGCCAGGCCCGTCGGAGCCCCGCTTAAAACATAGCCGATCTCGGCCTTGAAGCCATCGACGTGGCCGCCGGACGAGATCTTGGCAGCGCGATAGCCGAGCACGACCGTGGCGCCGTCGCGAACACCGAAGTTCCAGTTGATGCCGGCATAGACGCGGTTCTCGTGGCGGCCGGTCCGGGTGATCGTCGGGTCGGTCCCCGGCGGCGGCACGGTGACGCCGGCCCAGGCGCAGGGCACGGTGGAACTCGCGACGAGCGCGAGCAGGGCGATACGGATCGAACGGTTCATGGTTCCTTCTCCCCTCTGTGTTTGTCCTTCGATGGTGTCACGCACGGAGGCTTGCGACAGCCATTTCGTGTCTCGCCCCTCGCGCGACCACCCTGTTCAGGGGGATGGCTTGCGCTCGCGGGACGAGGCGAACGCGTGGCGCCGGCGCCCCGGCTCTAACGGAGGCGGCGCGCCGCCGGCCTCGTGCGCTCGTAGAGCGCCATCAGCGGCGTCACCGAGATGCCGTGCACGACGATCGAGACGACGACGACCGACAGCACGAGCGCGACCATCGTCGCCGCCATGTCGGGCGCGAGGCCGTGGTTGATCGCGTAGGCCAGGTAGTAGAGCGAGCCGATGCCGCGGATGCCGAACCAGCCGATCAGGCCGCGCTGCGACGGCGAGGTCTTCGATCGTGCCAGGCCGACCAGCACCGAGATCGGCCGGATGACGACGAGCAGCAAGGCGACGAACCCCCACGACACGAGGTGCCAGTCGACCGCCCACAGCAGCGTGCCGACGGCGATGACGGCGACGACCTCGGCGATCCGCTCGATCTGCTCGTTGAAGCTCAGCATCGCGTGCGCCATGTAGGCCGGCGCGTGCTTCGGGTCGGTCGCCGCCTGCTCGGCATGCGACACGTCGGGGTCGGCGTGCGCTTCGGCGGCGATGTCGGCCGAGCGCTGGCGCCGCGCCTCGGCCTTGCCGGGCGGCGCCGCAGCGGCCTCGGCGGCGGTCTTCACCCCGGCGCTGGCGCGCTGCTCGATGCGGCGCAAGGCGACACCGGCCGCGAACACGGCGAGGAAGCCGTAGCCGTGGGCGAGGCTGGCCAGCCCGTAGGTGAGGCCGATCAGCCCGAGGGCGAGGAAGTTGTCGAGGCCGACCGCCTCCTTGTGCGTGCGGCGCAGGTAGAGGACGAAGCGGCCGACGAGCGTGCCGAGCGCGGCGCCGACGCCGATGCCGATGCCGACGCCCCAGAGCACGTCGACCGCGAGCCAGCGCCAGAGCGAGCTGCCGAGGTCGTGCAGGCCGAGCAGGCCGAGGCCGAGCAGGACGAACGGGAACGCCGTGCCGTCGTTGAGGCCGGCCTCGCCGGTCAATGCGAAGCGCAGGCGATCGCGATCGGTCGGCTCGGCGACCTGGACGTCGGAAGCGAGCACCGGGTCGGTCGGCGCGAGGATGCCGCCGAGCAGGATCGCCGCGCCGAGCGGCAGGCCGAGCCAGGCGACGCCGGCGCCGGCGATGAGCGCGACCGTGACCAGCATCGCGACGATCGCCAGGCGCAGCGGCAGCAGCCAGCGGCCGTCGCTCAGGCCGAGGCTCATCTTCAGCCCCGAGCCGAACAGCGAGAGCAGGAGGACGACCTCGGCGATGCGCTCGAGGGCGCGCGTGTGCGAGGCCGGCGCGACCTGCAGCCAGTCGAGCCAGAGCGGGCTGACCGCGGCGCCGACGGCGAGGTAGAGCATCGACGTGCTGAGCGGCAGGCGCGCGAGCAGCGAATCGCTGAGCGCCATGACGAGCAGAAGGAGGCCCGCGACGGCCGACCACCAGGCGATTTCCATGCAACGTGATTTCCGCGAAGGGCAGCGAAACACCTTAGCAGACGAAGCCGGCCGCGCCCGTACAGTGCGGCCTTCACCCCGGGAGGAGACCGTCCATGCACGCCTTGCGAACGCTCGCCCTCGCCTGCTCAGCCGCCCTCGCGCTCGCCGCGGCGCCGGCGCTGGCGCAGGTCGACAAGCCGGTGCGGCTCCTCGTCGGCTTCGCCCCCGGCGGCTCGGCCGACATCGCCGCGCGCCTCGTCGCCGACCGCATGAAGGACGAGCTGAAGCAGCCGGTCGTGGTCGAGAACCGGCCCGGTGCCGGCGGCCGCCTCGTCGCCGAGGCGGTGAAGAACGCGCCCGCCGACGGCAGCGTGCTGATGCTGACGCCGATCGTCGTCACCGTGCTCGCGCCGATGGTGTTCTCGAAGCTGCCGTACGACCCGCTCGCCGACTTCACCCCGGTCGCGCAGGTCGCCAACTTCCAGTTCGCGCTCTCGGTCAACGCCAACCATCCAGCGAAGAGCATGAAGGAGCTGGTGGCCTGGTACAAGGCCAACCCGACGAAGGCGAACTACGGCAGCCCGGCGCCGGGCAGCCTGCCGCACTTCTTCGGCGTCATGATCGCCAAGGGCGCCAACGTCGAGCTCGTGCACGTTCCCTACAACGGCGGCGGGCCGATGATGAACGCGCTGATGGGTGACCAGCTGACGGCGGCGATCGACACGACCGTCGAGCAGGTCGAGCTGCACCGTACCGGCCGGGCACGCATCCTCGCCACTTCGGGGACGACGCGCAGCCCGCTCCTGCCCGACGTGCCGACCTTCACCGAGTCCGGCCTCGCCGGCGTCGAGGGAACGGCATGGTTCGCGGTCTATGCGCCGGCGAAGACGCCGGAGGCGACGGTGCGCCAGCTCAACGCCGCGATCAACAAGGCGCTCGCGAACCCCGAGTTGCGCGAGCGCTTCACCAAGCTCGGCCTCGAGCCGAGCGGCGGCAGCGCCGCCGACCTGTCGGCGCGCATGGCGCAGGACACGGCGCGCTGGGCGCCGATCGTCAAAGCGTCGGGGTTCCGCGCCGACTGACGGCGTCGATCGACGCGACCGCCGAGCCTTCGACCGCGGGCCACGACGCCGTCAGCCGAGCCCGGGAGCGATGAAGCTCGCCGTGGCGCGCGACGCCGGCGTCGCGCGGCTCGTCTACGTCTCGGCGTACGGCGCGAACCCCGATCATCCGATCGACTTCATGCGCACCAAGCACGCGGTCGAGCGGGCACGCGCGGCGAGTCGCTGATCGAACCCGCCTCGACCCGGCCGCTTCACGCGGCGCCGCGGGTCAGACGCACTTCTTCAGCGCGCCGCTGCCGAGCGGGAAGCTGGCGCCGAGCTTCTTGTCGTTGCTGAGGTCGACGCTCACGACCGGGCGGGCCTTCTTCGAGCCGTCGAGCGTGATCATGAACGGCCCGTCGCCCATCGCCTCGGTCGAGAGCAGGGTGACGTCCTGAACGCCCTGGCCCATGCACGAGAAGCACTGCTCGAGCTTCCTGAACTCGGCGCGCTGCGTGCCGTTGACGAACGTGACGACGTTGGCGTCGATCACGAGCTTCAGCGGCGACGTGCACGCCGCCTTGGCCGGCACCCAGTCGCCGCGGAAGGCGACGGCGACGTGGTCGCCGGTCATCGCGAAGGCAGTCCCACAGGCCAGCGCGGTGAGAACGATCATCGAGTTCGCGTGCGGCATCATGGCGTGTCTCCTCGTGACCGCGTGGTGGCGTTCACTGCGAATTCCTGAGCATCGTGCGTTTCGCTGCAGCGGCGCTCGGCGAAGGACGCGCCGGCTGGACACCGTACTCGCGTTGACGGAGAGCTTGGCTGCTCATGCGGGCGTCGGCAACAGCGCCGGGTAGGGGCGCCGGCGCGGACGGCATCGCAGCGCGCGCCGCCAGCGACCCGCCGACGGCCCCCGTCATCGCGGCGGACGACCTGGGCCGCCCTCCTTGCGCCATTGCCTCGTCGGCGAGAACGACGGTGAGCTTGCCGGCGCTCAGGTCGAAGAGCCCGGGGCCCTGCCGGTTGTTGGCCTTGCGGATGTTGAAGCCGACGTGTCGAACGCCGGCGGGGACCGACAGCTGGCGGACGATGGCGGTCACGTCGATCGGCCGCGCGAACGCCGCGTTGTCACCGCACTGGGCGCTGAGCTGGGCGACGCGGCTGCCGGCGTGGGCGTCGGCGACGTCGGCCCTGCCGTCGGCGGCGTACGCCGACACGTCGACCACCACCGGCTCGGCGCCGACGCATTGCGACGAGCGGCCGCTGAACTGGAAGCTCGCCGAACGCACGCGCGCCGGCGCAGCTTCGGGCAGCTGGTATTCCAGCGCCGAGACGTAGTTGAGGCGGTCGGTGTAGGGG
>JADGRJ010000248.1 GCA_017881025.1 Rhizobacter sp.
TGCGCGAAGGTCTACAAGGAGGCGACCGAGCGCAGCTTTCGCCAGGCGGTCGACTACACCGAGAACCGCAAGGTCAAGAACACGCGCCAGGCGCGCGCCATGGCCAAGGGCACGCGCTTCGGCCGGGCGGCGCAGGAGGCGGCGTGGCAGAGCGCGGAGGTCGATGCGCTGTTTCGCCTGGCCGCTGCCGGCGTACGCGTTCCCAGGCCGTACGGCTTCCACGACGGCGTGCTGCTGATGGAGCTCGTCGTCGACGCCGAAGGCGCGGCGGCGCCCCGTCTCAACGACGTCGCCTTCACCGCCGACGAGGCGCGCGCGCACCACGCGACGCTGATGCGCGAGGTCGTTCGCATGCTGTGCGCCGGCGTCATCCACGGCGACCTGTCGGAATTCAACATCCTGCTGTCCGCCGACGGCCCGGTGATCATCGACCTGCCGCAGGCGGTCGACGCCGCGGGCAACAACCACGCCAGGCGCCTGCTGCTGCGCGACGTCGACAACCTGCGCGACTTCTTCGCCCGCTTCGTGCCCGAGCTCGCCGGCACGCGCTTCGGCGAGGAGATCTGGACGCTGTACGAGCGCGGCGTGCTGCAGCCGGAGACGCCGCTCGCCGGCCGCTTCGAGGCGAACGCCGCGCCGGTCGACGTCGCCGGCGTGCTGCGCGAGGTCAACGACGCGGCCGCGGAGGAAGCGGCGCGCCTGCGCCGGTTCGCCCTGGCGAGCTGAGCGGCCCGGGCGCACGCCGTACGCCGGGGAGGATGGATGGACCCCGTCGTGTCGACCTGTCTTCGCGGTCACCCTTTACACCACTTGAATCCGATCGAGTTGCCGCTCGTCGGCCGGCCTGCCTGTTGCGTTCGGACACGTGCGAAGCATCTGCACGCAAGAGCGTGAAAAATCGTCGCTCGGGTCGATGCGCCCCCCGATCAGGCCGGGATCAAGGGGCAATTAGTGCCGCTTCTTGACGGACAACCCGGCTCGCGGGGACGGGCACGTCGCCTGCGTACGGAGAGGGGGACGGTATTCGTATCAATTCGTCACCCCAACCGTACATCCAGACGAAAGCCAAGCAGCCGTGTTTGCCATCTCGAAGGCAGGTCATCGTGAGGCGCCCGTGCTAGGCCGATTCCGAGCCGCGCCGGCGCCCGGTGCGTGGCTCAAGCGCGAAGAGTCGATCATGGGCACGGCCATCGTCGTCGAGCTCTGGTGCGACCGGCAAGCTGCCGGCGAGGCGGCGATCACGGCGGTGATGGACGAGATGCATCGCATCGACCGGACCATGAGCCCGCACAAGGACGATTCCGAGCTGTCGCGAATCAACCGCGGCGCTGGTGCGGGGCCGGTGCCGGTCAGCGCCGAGATGGCGCGCCTGATCGTTCGCGCCGCCGAGTTCTCGGCGCTGTCGGGCGGCGCCTTCGACATCACCTACGCCGCCGTCGGCCAGCTCTACGACTATCGCAACCGGGTCCGGCCCGGCGACGAAGAGCTCGCCAAGGCCAGAGCCGCGGTCGGTTGGCGCCACCTCGTCCTCGACAGCCAGGCCGGCACCGTGCGCTTCGCGCGGCCGGGGATGCGGATCGACCTCGGCGGCTTCGCCAAGGGCCACGCGGTCGACAACGCGGCGGCGATCCTGCGCCGGCGCGGCATCGCCCATGCCATGGTCAGCGCCGGCGGCGACAGTCGGGTCATCGGCGACCGGCGCGGCCGGCCGTGGACGATCGGCGTGCGCGACCCGCGCCGCCCCGGCGAGCTCGCGGCGATGCTGCCGCTCGAGGACGTCTCGATCTCGACCTCCGGCGACTACGAGCGCTATTTCGATGCCGACGGCACGCGCTTTCACCATTTGATCGATCCGGCGACGGGCAAATCGCCGCGCGGCATACAAAGCGTGACGATTCTTGCCGATGACGGGTTGACCTGCGAGGCGCTTTCAAAGATCGTCTTCGTACTCGGCGTGGAGCGCGGTATGGCTCTCGTCGAAACACAGTCGGGTGTCGATGCGGTAGTGGTTGATGCCGCCGGCGCGCTTCACTTTTCTTCAGGATTACTGGCACCTCCGCCTCCATCCAGCGCGTCGACGACGCAATGACATTGCACCCCGAGACCACCAGGAGACTTACATGAACAAGGTCGTGACCGGATCGTTATGGGCCACCAGCTTAGTGTTGGCGGGCACGCTCGCAGGCTGCGGCAGCGGCTCCAGCGCGGGTGACTCCGCCACCGTCACGGTGGCCGGGGACGTGCCAATCGCCTACGCCCAACGTGCCAACACGATGAGCGTCAACCCCACCAACGGCGGCCCGAGCGCCCCGGGGGGCGACCTCATGATCCGCGACAAGTCCTCGGCGAGCGCCCAGGAGCACAACGTCACCGCCCAGTTCACGCAAGGCCGCGGCGACGTGCAGAGCCCGGATGTCTCCTACGACGGCAAGAAGATCATCTTCGCGATGAACTGCCCGGCCGACAACACGTCGAAGATCGGCAACGTGCCGGCCTGCACCGGCGCCTGGAACATCTGGGAATACGACATGACGGTGGGCGGCCTGACCGGCGGCACCTTCCGTCGCCTCACCGCCACCGGCAACGACGACGTCGAGCCGACCTACCTGCCGGCAGGCCGCGGCTACGTCTTCACCTCGAACCGCCAGACCAAGTCGAGCGTCAACCAGGCCCTCGGACAGAGCTACAAGGCGCGCGACGAGTACGAGCGCGAGACCGTCTTCAACCTGCACACGATGGACGCCGACGGCGGCAACGTGACGCAGATCTCGTTCAACCAGAGCCACGACCGTAGCCCGACGGTGCGCCAGAACGGCGACATCATGTTCTCGCGCTGGGATCACGTCGGCGGCCGCAACCACTTCAAGGTCTTCCGCGCCAAGCCGGACGGTACCGACCTGTTCGTTCTCTACGGCGCCCACAGCGAAGGCAACAGCTTCCTGCACCCGCGCGACATGGACCCGAAGGGCCAGTACGCGGGCTTCCTCGCCTCCGACCTGATGCCGCTTTCGAGAACGCACGAAGGCGGCGGGCTGGTCTTCATCGACGCCGCCAACTTCTCCGAGCAGAACACGCCCGCCAATCCGGGCGTGACCGGGGTAGGCCAGCATCAGGCGACGGCCCAGCAGCTGAACATCGGCGGCGGCCTCTCGCAGTACGGCCGCATCAGCACGCCGTACCCGCTCTGGGACGGCACTGACCGCGTGCTCGTCTCGTACACGCCGTGCGAGGTCAGCAGCTCCGGCGTCGTCGTCCCGTGCGCGACCCTGAGCCAGGCCGAGATGGACCGCCTCAGCATGGAGCGCCTGAATGAGGACGTCGCCAAGGACACGCTGCAGGCCAACGTGAACCCGTCGTACGCGATCTACATGTTCGACCCGAAGCAGCAGACCTTCCTGATCGTGGCGGCGCCGCCGCCCGGCTTCATGAACATGCACCCGGTCGCGATCCAGCCGCGCACCGAGCCGAACGCGACCCTGCCGACCAACGTCGACGCGGCGCTTGCGGCGCAGAACCTCGGCCTGCTCGAAGTGCGTAGCGTCTACGACACCGACGGCCTCGGCCGCATGGGCAGCGGCGTCCTGGCCGCGGCCGACGCGCCGGCGGGCTGCACGTCGCAGATCGCCATGACCGCGCCGACCGACCCGGCCGACACGCGCTCGCAGGTCGCCGACCTGGTGAAGATGAAGGATCCCGCCAGCGCGGCCTATGGCTGCTCGCCGGCGCGCTTCATCCGCGCCGTGCGCGCGATCGCCCCCGGCGCCGGCATGACCGGCATGCGCCAGGCGATCGGCGAGACCGAGTTCGAGATGCAGCAGGTCGTCGGCTACGCGCCGATCGAGCCCGACGGCTCGTTCAAGCTGACCGTTCCCGCCGACACGCCGATCGGCCTGGCCGTCGTCAACGAGCGCGGCGAAGGACTCCAGACGCACACCAACTGGATCCAGGTCCGGCCGGGCGAGCGCCGCACCTGCGACGGCTGCCACAGCCCGCGTCGCGGCGGCGCGATCAACTCCGGCGCGGTCGTCAACACGACGCCGGCGGGCATCAAGACTGCCCTGTCGGCCGCGCGCCAGTCGGGCGAGACGATGGCCGGCACGCGCACCCGCCTCGACCCGACGATGCTCAAGCTCGTCAACGACCTGGTCTACAGCGACTACTGGGCCGACACGACCAAGCCGGGCGTCACCGCACGTCCGTCGATGGCGCTCAAGTACACGGGCAACGTCAATCCTGCCGACGACCTCGTCACGGCGGTGCCGGTCAACGGCATCGTCAACTACCCGACTCACGTCGCCCCGCTGTGGACGCGCAACCGCGGTGCCAACACCTGCACCGGCTGCCACAACGACCCCGACAAGCTCAACCTGAGCGCGTCGATCTCGGGTACCGGGCGGACCGAGTCGTACCAGGAGATCATGCTCGGCGACCCGCAGCTCGACCCGGTCACGGGCCTGCCGCTGACGCGCATCGAGGAAGGCGTGCTCGTGATCGTTCGCGGTCCGGCGCTCGTCGACACGATGGCGAGCGAAGGCGATGCGCTCGGTCTGGCGCGCAAGAGCCGCATCTACGAGATCATGACCGGTCTCACCCTGATGGCGGGCGCCGACGCGCGCGCCGCGCATCCGAACCCGCCCGCGACCGCGCCGGATCACTCGAAGATGCTCAACGCCGCGGAGAAGCGTGTGCTCGCCGAATTCATCGACCTCGGCGGCAAGTACTTCAACGATCCGTTCGATCCGGCCGCAAACGTCGGCACCCTGAACGGCCTGAGCGAGGCGACTTTCGCGAAGGATGTCCTGCCAATCCTCACTACGACGTGCGCAGCGTCTTGCCACCAGGCCATCGGCAGTAGCATGTCTGATACGCCGATCGGCACGAACTTCCGCAACAACCGCTTCGTGCTGACGGGCGATGTGAAGGGCGACTACGGAGTGACTCTGTCGATGATCTCGAACGCTTGCAACGCAGCCTCGAACTACCTGCTGAGCAAGCCGTCGACGGTGCCGCACCCGTCCACCCGAGCGACCCCGCAGACGACTGCCATATTGCCGATCGGCAGCGCTAACTACAACACCATTGCCAGCTGGATATCCACGGGCTGTTGACACTGATGACCGTACTGCGAAGGACCTTTCTTTCGATCACGTTGCTGGGAACCCTGGCGGCTTGCGGAGGCTCATCGAACCCCCTCGGGAACCCCCCCGTGGTGAGCAATCCGGAAAGCACCCAGGGCAACCAGCACCTCTCCTTCGCGTACTTCCAGAGGTGCATCGACCCGATCTTCCTGACTCCGCTTAACGGGACCACCAACACCTGCGCCGGCGGTGGCTGTCACGACACGGTGACAGGCACCGGCGGCGCTCTTCGTTTGATCGGCGCGGCGCCGACGCTCGACGTGAGCGATCCGGCCAACACGCCCGCCGTCATTCGCGCCGCCGACATCTACAAGAATTTCTATTCGGCGCAGGGGATGGTCGTCGTCGGCAACACGACGCAGAGCCGCCTCGTCGTCAAGCCCCTGGTGCTCGGCGTCTTCCACGCCGGCGGCCAGGTGTTCCCGAACGAGAGCGACCCCAACATCAAGCTGATCAAATACTGGATCACTCATCCGGCGCCGTTAGGCCAGGACGAGTTCAGCACCGCGACCTACACGATGTTCACGCCGGCCGATCCGAAAACCGGCACGTGCAACACCCAGTGAGCGCCACCATCCCGGTGAGACCGCGACGGCAACGCGGCGGCGCGATGGCTTTTCTGCTTCGGAGGCTGACGAGCGCGGCATGCGCCGGCAGCGTGCTCTGCGCCGCGCCCGCTCTCGCCGCCGATGCCGTCCCCCCAGGCGCCTCGGCGTCCGCGCCGACCGCGGTCCCGGCCGCCGCGGCGGCGGCCTCGGGTCCGTCGAGCGCTGCTTCGGCGCCGACCTCGGTTG
>JADGRJ010000249.1 GCA_017881025.1 Rhizobacter sp.
CGATTGGCTCAAGCCCGCGGTCATCTTCGGGTCGATCTTCTACGCCTTCATCGGCGTGCTCATCCTCTGGGTCTGCTTTGTCGTCTTCGACAAGGTCACGCCCTACCGCTTGTGGGATGAGCTCGTCGAGAAGAAGAACGTCGCCCTGGCGATCGTCGTCGGCTCGATGTGCATCGCGATCGGCCTGATCGTCGCAGCGGCGGTGCATGGGTGAGTGACGGGCCCGCGGATCGCGCCGGCGCCAACGCGCCCGCGTCCGCCCTCGCCATCCGTCCGGCCGAGGTCGCGCTCCTCGCGTCGGTCTTCATCGTCGCCGCGTGCGGGCTCGTCTACGAGCTCGCCGCCGGCACGCTCGCGAGCTACCTGCTCGGCGACTCGATCCTGCAGTTCTCGACCGTCATCGGCACTTACCTGTTCGCGATGGGCGTCGGTTCGTGGCTGTCGCGCTACCTCGAGCGCCAGCTGGTCGCGCAGTTCCTGCGCATCGAGCTGCTCGTCGGCCTGATCGGCGGCCTGATGCCCGCGGCGCTGTTCGCGCTGCAGTCGCTGGCGACGCCGTCGTTCCGCTTCGCGCTCTACGCGCTCGTCCTCGCCGTCGGCATTCTTGTCGGCCTTGAGATCCCGCTCGTCATGCGGATCCTGAAGCGCCACGCCGGCGGCGCCCACGGCGGGCTGAAGACGCTCGTCTCGCAGGTGCTCACCTTCGACTACCTCGGCGCGCTCGCGGTCTCGATCGCCTTTCCGCTCCTCTTCGTTCCGCAGCTCGGCCTGATCCGCACGGGCGCCTTCTTCGGCCTCATGAACGCCGGCGTCGCGGTCTGGGCGCTCTGGCTTTTTCGTGGCGAGCTGCGCGGCCTCGCCGCTCATGTCGTCGCGGCGGGGCTGACGATCGCGGCGCTGCTCACGGCCTTCGCCGGCGCCGACCTCGTCACGAGCTGGGCGGAAGACCGCTTCTACGCCGACCGGGTGATCTACAGCGAGACGAGCGCGTACCAGCGCGTCGTCGTCACGTCGAGCCCGGCCGGCGTCCGCCTCTTCCTGAATGGCAACCTGCAGTTCCACTCGCGCGACGAGTACCGCTACCACGAGGCGCTCGTTCACCCGGCGCTCGCGGCGCAGGGCGCGCCGCGTCGCGTCCTCGTCCTCGGCGGCGGCGACGGCATGGCGGTGCGCGAGGTGCTCAAGTACGCGAGCGTCGAGCGCGTCACGCTGGTCGAGCTCGACCCGCACATGACGACGCTGTTCTCGACCGCGCCGCTCCTGCGCGGCCTGAACGGCGACGCGCTGCGGTCGCCCAAAGTGACGATCGTCAACGCCGACGCGTTCGCCTGGCTCGAGCAGCACGACGAGATGTTCGACGCGATCGTCGTCGACTTCCCCGACCCGACAAATTTCTCGATCGGCAAGCTCTACACGCGAACGTTCTACGAGCTGGTCGAGCAGCACCTGTCGGCGAGCGGCTACGCCGTCGTGCAGACGACCTCGCCGCTGATCGCGAGGAAGAGCTTCTGGACGGTGGCGGCGACGATCGAGGCGGCAGGCCTGACGACGGCGCCGTACCACGCGCACGTGCCGAGCTTCGGCGAGTGGGGTTTCATCGTCGCCAGCCGGCGGCCGTTTCGCCTGCCGCAGACGCTGCCGCCGGCGCTGCGCTTCGTCACCGTCGCCGGCCTGCCGGCGCTCTTCGATTTCCCGCCCGACATGGCGCGCGTTCCGGCCGAGGTCAACCGGCTCTCGAACCAGGTTCTCGTCCAGACCTTCGAGGACGAGTGGGGCAAGGTGCAGCGGTGACACGCTCGCGCGGCGAAGGCTCGGGGCCGACGCGCCGCGACGTCCTCGCCGCGTCGCTCGCCTTCGGTGCGCTGGCCGCGTGCAGCCGCGACGAAGCGCCGCGCTACGAAGGCGGCTGGGTCGGCGCCAGCGCCGAGCGCGGCCACCTGCTGCGCGGCGGCTGGCCGGCGACGAAGTCGGGCAGCGCGCCGGAGATCGCGGTCACGCGCCGCGTCGGCGCGGTCATCGTCGGCGCCGGGATCGCCGGCCTCGGCGCCGCGCGTGCGCTGCGCGGCGCCGGCGTCGACGACTGCCACGTCCTCGAGCTCGAAGACACGGCGGGAGGCAACAGCCGCGGCCACGCGATGGCCGGCATGCGCTGTCCGCTCGGCGCCCACTACCTGCCGGTGCCGGGACCGACGGCGACCGAGGTGATCGAGCTGCTCGACGAGCTCGGTGTCCGCCGCAGGGTGAACGGCGGCGCCGTCTACGACGAGCGCATGCTCTGCCACAGCCCGCAGGAGCGTCTCTTCATCGACGGCGGCTGGCGCGACGGCCTGCTGCCGCCGATCGAGGCGCTGCCCGCGGCCGAGCGGGCGACGACGCTCGCCCAGTACCGCGCCTTCAGCGCCGCGGTCGCGGCGGCGGGCGACGACGGCGCGTTCGAGATCCCGACCGCGCGCTCGCGCTGGAGCGTTGCGCTCGCCGCGCTCGACCGCGTCCCCTTCGCCGCCTGGCTCGATGCGCACGGCCTCGTCGCGCCGGCGTTGCGCTGGTACCTCGACTACTGCTGCCGCGACGACTACGGCGCTGGTAGCGCCGAGGTCTCGGCGTGGGCGGGGCTGCACTACTTCGCGAGCCGGCATGGCTTTCGCCTCCAGGACGACGTGCGCAGCGCGGACGCCGGCGAAGGCGGCGTTCTCACCTGGCCTGAAGGCAACGCCTGGCTCGCCGAGCGCCTCGCCGCGCCGCTCGGCGATCGCCTCCATCCGGGCCGTGTCGTCCGCGCCGTCGACGAAGGCCGCGACGATGTCACCGTCGACGCCTGGAACGCGACGACCGGGCAGCGCGAGCGCTGGATCGCTGGGCGCGTCGTCCTGGCAACGCCGCTCTTCATCGCGGCGCGTTTGCTCGCGGCGCCGCCGGAAGCGCTGCGCGAGGCGACCCGCGTCGTCCGCCATGCGCCGTGGCTGGTCGCCAACCTGCAGCTCGACGCCGCCCTCGACGATCGCCCCGGCGCCGCGCCGTCGTGGGACAACGTCGTCTACGGCAGCGCCGGCCTCGGCTACGTCGACGCCATGCACCAGAGCACGCGGCCGTTCGCGGGCGCGACCGTGCTCACCGCGTACCTCGCGCTCGGCGCCGGCGGCGAGGCAGCGCTCGCCGAGCAGCGCCGGCGCCTGCTCGGCGACGACTGGCGAGCCTGGGCCGGGCGCGTCATCGCCGACATCGCGCCGGCGCATCCCGACCTCGCTGCCAAGGTGCGCCGCGTCGACCTGATGCGCTACGGCCATGCGATGAGCATTCCCGCTCCCGGCGTGCGCAGCAGCGCAGCGCTGCACGAGCTCGCCGCGCCGCAACGCCGCGTCCACTTCGCGCACGCCGACCTGTCGGCGTATTCGGTCTTCGAGGAGGCTTTCTTCCACGGCATGCGGGCCGGCCGCGCCGCCGCCGGCCAGCGAGCGATCGACATCGGCGGAAGGTGATGCGGATCACCACGGGCGAGGTCGCCAAGTAGCGCACGCACAGCGGCAAGAAGCTCCGAGGATCGGCGGCGGCTACGATGCTGCGCCTGCAATATCGTCGAGCTGCGCTCGGCCTGCCATGAAACGTTCGGACCCGGCTTCGGCGCGCGCCTTCGACCGCAACGCCTTCCTGATCCTGCTCGTCGTCCTGACGGTCGCGCTCGCGTGGATCATCTGGCCGTTCTACGGCGCCGTCTTCTGGGGCGGCGTGCTGGCGCTGCTGTTCGAGCCGCTCTATCGCAAGCTGCTCGGCCGACTGCGCGGCCGGCGCACGCTGGCCGCCCTGGCGACGCTCTCGGTCATCCTCGTCATCGTCATCCTGCCGCTCACGCTGGTCGCGGTCTCGCTGGTGCAGGAAGTCACCGGCATGTACCAGCGCGTCAAGAGCGGCCAGGTCAACTTCGGCAACTACTTCGCCCAGATCGTCGCCGCGCTGCCGTCGTGGGCCACCGGGCTGCTCGAGCGGCTCGGCCTCGACGACCTCGCCGTCCTGCAGGCCAAGCTCACGGCGGCGATCACGCAGCGCGGCGAGGCGCTCGCCGGCCGCGCCGTCGACTTCGGCCAGGACGCGCTCGATCTCGTTGTCGGCTTCTGCATCGCGATGTACCTGCTGTTCTTCCTGCTGCGCGACGGCGCCGAGGTGGCGCGCGAGATCCGCGCCGCGATCCCGCTCGATGCGCCGATCAAGGCACGCCTGCTCGAGCGCTTCACGACCGTGATCCGGGCGACCGTGAAGGGCAACGTCCTCGTCGCCGCGGCGCAGGGCGCGCTCGGCGGCCTCGCGTTCTGGGTCCTCGGCGTTCACGCGCCGATGCTGTGGGCGGTGGTGATGGCGTTCCTGTCGCTGCTGCCGGCGGTCGGCGCGGCGCTGATCTGGGGCCCGGTCGCGCTCTACCTTCTCGCCACGGGCCAGGTCTGGCAGGGCTTCGGCCTGATCGCCTTCGGCGTGTTCGTGATCGGCCTGATCGACAATGTGCTGCGGCCGATCCTCGTCGGCAAGGACACCCAGATGCCCGACTACGTGGTCCTGATCTCGACCGTCGGCGGCTTGGCCCTGATCGGCATCAACGGCTTCGTCATCGGCCCGCTGATCGCGGCGATGTTCATGACCGCGTGGCAGATCGTCGCCGCCGAACGCGCGGCTGCCAACGTCGAGGCGTCCTAGCATGTCGGCTCGATCTCGTCGGTTCCCTGTCGGAGCGCTCCTACCCGCCGCGGGTCGGTTCTCCGTCGTTCGTGCACGCGCGGCGGCTCTCGCGCGTTGTGTTTACTTCATCTAGGCTGCTCGACGCGATGGAAGACGCCTCCGAAAGAATCCGCGAGCTCGAGGCCAGGCTGGTCGCCCACGGCCTGGTGCTGAAGGCGATCGCCCGCCTGCTCTCGGAATCCACCCTCGCCGAGCTGAAGGCGGCGGCCCAGGGCATCGACGACGAAGGCATGCAGGAGGCCAATCCGAACCTGCACATGCGCCGCGTCGCCGAGGAGATCTGGAGCATCCTCGAGATGGTCGGCTGAGGCCGTCGGCGTCGCGCTCGCGTTGTGCCGGCGCGCTCGCGCGGGCGGCAGAATCGGGCGCATGGACCTGCCGGCTGCCCGCTCGCCCCGCCGTTACGGCTCGCGCAAGGCCTGGCTGCGCGTCGCGATCGTCGCGCTCGTCGTCGCCGTGCTGTGGAGCGCGGCCTGGTTCTACGTGCCGCCGATCGTTGCGGCGCAAGCCGAGCAGGCCGCGCTGCGCGAGCTCGGCCGCCGCCTCAGCGTCGGCCGCGTCGCCTTCAACCCCTGGACGCTCGAGCTGACGATCACCGATCTCGCGCTCGCCGGCGCGACCGAGGGTGCGCCGCCGTTGCTCGAGACCCGGCGCGTCTACGCCGACGTCGCCTTCGTCTCGCTGTTTCGCCTCGCGCCGGTGATCGATCGCCTCGAGGTCGACGCGCCGATGGTCCGCGTCAGCCGCACCGGCGAAGGCCGCTACGACATCGACGACGTGCTGCAGCGCCTCGCCGCCGCGCCGCCGGCGAGTGACGAACGCGGGCCGGCGCGCTTCGCCGTCCACAACATCGTCGTCACCGGCGGCGGCGCCGATTTCGTCGACCGGCCGCTCGCGGCGACGCATCGCCTGCGCAGCCTCGAGCTGGCGATCCCCTTCATCAGCTCGCTGCCGTCGGAGCGCGAGATCAAGGTCGAGCCGCACCTCGCTTTCTCCCTCGACGGCAGCCGCTTCGATTCGGCCGGCGCGGCGACGCCGTTCGCGGAGCGCGGCAACGGCGAGCTGCGCCTGAAGCTCGACGGCTTCGCGGTCGCGCCCTACCTCGGCTACCTGCCGCGCGGCCTGCCGGCGCAGTTGCGTGCGGCGACGCTGAACGCCGACGTCGTCGTCGCCTTCGAGCAGCGGCCCAAGCT
>JADGRJ010000250.1 GCA_017881025.1 Rhizobacter sp.
GCCATGGCGTCGGCGTCGCCGCCGAGCCGCGTGGCGAGCGCGGCGTCGAGCCAGCGCGCGGCGCAGCGCAGCGGCAGCGGCCCGCCGTCGTCTCCGCTCGCGATCTGGAAGCGCTGCCGGAACGGCGCGATGTCCGATTCGATCGCGGCGATCGCGTCGGTGTGCTCGCGCAGCTCGGCGCCTCCGTTCTCGACCTGCACGCGAAGCGCCAGCGCGCGCTCCTCGGCATCGCGAAGCGGGCGCTGGAACGCCTCGGTCGTTCGCGCGATCGCGTGGGCGAGGGCGCTCGGCATGACCGTCGACGGCCGCGCCGACGCGCCGGCGCGCGATCCGCACAGCGCCTCGGCGACTCGCGCCTCGGCCGCCGCGCCGACGTCGTCGCACACCTCGCGCAGCACAGGATCGGGCAGGCCGACGATGGTGATGCCGCGGTCGAGGAAGCGCTGGTCGCGGCCGGCGCCGAGCTGCGCGACGCGATCGAAATGCGGCCAGAGGACGGCGATCGCGGCGACGACGAGCAGCAGCTCGACGAGCGCGGGAAAGTTCTGCGCCCTGCGCGCGCCGCGCGCCGCGGGCGAGCGCTCGAGGGCCCCGGTCAGCATGGACGACAAGGCAGCCGGGTCGCGACGACGACTGCGGCGCCGCCTCAGAACGACGCCGGAACCGGCGTGCCGCGGCCCGGCGTCGCGCCGAGCCGGATCGTCTCGCCGGCGACGAACGGCGGTGCCTGCTCGTAGCGGCGCTTCAACACCGTGCCGTCGGCCAGGCGCAGGTCGACGTCGTAGTGCGTGGAGCGCGTCGCCTGCCGCTCGACTTCGCGGCCGAGGAGCGCGCCGCCGATCGCGCCGAGGACGGTCAGCACCCGCTTCGTGTGCGCCGCGCCGGCTTCCTTGCCGAGGATCGCGCCGGCGATGGCGCCGCCGATCGCGCCGACGACGCCGCCGTGCGGCGCCGCCTCGACGGCGCGGACCGACTCGACGACGGCGCAGTCCCTGCATCGCTCGCGCTCGCGCGGCGTTGGCGGCGTCGCGGCCCAGGCGGCGGGTGGCACCTGCTGCGGCGGCGCCACCGTGATCGGGATCGGCATCGGCGCCGCGATCGGCAGCGGCGTCGGCACCGCGAGCGGCACCGGCGCAGGCGATGGGGGCAGCGGCGTCGGGACCGGTGCAGGCGCGGCGGCGACGCTCCACGGCACCGTTCCCTGGGCGAGCAGCAAGGGCTCGTCGAGGGTCGAGTAGGCGACGGCGCCGTTGCGCTGCAAGGTCGCGGTGACGCGGCTGTCGGGCCGGATCGAATCGCGCCCGTCGATGACGTAGCTGCCTTCGTAGACGCCGGGCTCGGTCTCGCGCAGCTCGAGAGGGCGCCGGCCGCCGTCGATGCGCAGGGCGACGAGCGAGCCCGGCGTGCCGAAGACGGTGAAGTTGAGGGGCACGCCGGCAGCGAGCTCGGCGACCTGCTCGACGTCGATGCTCGCGACCGCGACTGCCCCGGCCGGGGCGCGCGCCGGCTCGCGCGCGGCGGCGAGCGGCGCCGTGCACGCGATGCCACCCGCCAACGCCGCAGACACCAACAGACGATGGAAGGACACGCTGTCTCCACGAAGCCGACGCGAGGCGCGGCGGCACAACCCAGGCGAACGCGTGCAGCACGCGTTCGCTGCATTCGGAGCCGACAGGCTAGCCCGAGTCGGGCGGGTTGTGACCTGCGCACGTGCGCCTTTACGAAAGACTACGTTCCTTCGCAAGACGCCCGCGCAGGCGAGGCCGCCGCTCGTGGCGCCGGGTTGCTGGCCGGCCCCCGCTTGATGCAGCGCGACGCGGCGCCGGCCCGGGCGTCAACGTCCGTTGTCGCCGCGCCGTTAGACAATGCCATGAAGCTCGTCGAATGCTGGCGCTGGCGCTTTCGCGATCCGGCCTCGGGACGCCTTTGCAGGACGATGTACGCGATCAGCGAAGAGGAAGCGCGCAAGTTCCCGAACGCCGAGCGCCTTCCCGGCACGCTCATCATGCGCGAGGTCGACGAGCCGGATTTCGCCGACACCGTGCCTGGCATCGGCTGCCCGCAGATGAAGTGAGCGGCGGGGCGCCGCGCGCTGCGCCTCAGCGCATTCGCGGCGTCGGTTGCAGCATGCCGACGCGGTTGCCTTCGGGATCGGTGAACGAGACGTACCTGCCGACGCCGGGGATCTCCATCGGCTCGCCGAGCACCTCGCCGCCGCCACGGCGAACCTTGTCGCTCGACGCGGCGATGTCTTCGACGGCGATCACCACCGACGGGTATTGCGCCGGCCAGTCGGGCTTGCGCGCGAAGAAGCCGCCGTTGATCGCGCCCGGCTTCGTCGGCCCGCGCGCGTCGGTCGCGGTCGTGGTCGCGAGGATGTAGTGGCCCATCTCGGCGCCGAGCGACTTGGCGCCCCAGCCGAACGCCGACGAATAGAACGCGGCGACGCGCTTCGCGTCGTCGTAGGGCATCTCGAAGTGAACGACAGCGTCCATCGCTTGCTCCCGACGTTGAGGGGCCAAAAGGATGGCACGAACGGTGCACACCCGGCGCGGGAGGGGTGATGCGCGCCCCTACACTGCGCGCCACCCGAAAGGCGACGATGACCGAATTCCCCCGCGCCCTCCGTTCGTCGCTGCTCGCGCTCGCGCTGACTGCCTTCGGCGTCGCCGCCGCGGCCGAGACGGCGACGCACGAGCGGCTGACGCGGATCGCCCACGCCTTCATCGATGCGATCGCCGCCGACGATCCGATCGCCGCGACCTCGCTCGGCCTGCCCGGGGCCGACGGCAGGCTGGTGCTGGCGAGCGAGCCGGCGCGCGCGGCGCGCATCGCCCGCCTGCGCGCGTGGAAGGCCGAGCTCGACGCGATCGACGCCGCCGCCGCGACGCTCGTCGACGCCAACGACGTCAAGCTGCTGCGCGCCGAGTTCGACGTTGAGCTCAACGAGCTCGTCGTCCGCCAGAGCGACCGCAAGAACTACGCCGGGCCGTGCCTGCGCCTCGCCGGCGCGCTGTACACGCAGTTCCTCCACCTGCCGATCGTCGGCCGCGAGGGCGCGCGCCGCGGCGACGTCGATCGCGCCTGGGACGACATCGTCGCGCGCCTCGAGCAGGGTCCGGCGTTCATCGTCGCCGGCCAGCGCCTCGCGACGCAGCCGGGGCGCCTCTACGGCACGGTCGGCAGCCGGCGCATCGCCGGCATCCCCGACTTCATCGGCGGCGCGCTGAGCGACGCAGCGACCGTCCAGCTCGCGGGCCGGCCCGACGTGCTCGCGCGCTTCGTCGCCGGGCGCGATAGCACCCTGCAGACGATGGCCGAGACGCGCGCCTTCCTCGACGCCAACGCCGCCGCCTGGCCCGACAACCACGTCGTCGGCAAGGCCGCGTACGAGCAGATGTTGCGCGACGAGCAGCTGCTGCCGTTCGACTCGGCCGACATCGAGCGGATGGCGCGCGACGAGCTCGCCCACGGTTGGGCCGAGGAGGCGTGGCTGCGCTCGCTGTCGGCGCACCGCAAGCTCCCGTTCGGCGCCGCGAGCGGCGGCGGCATGGCGCCGAGCGGGCCGGCGCTCGTCGGCTACTACCGCGATCGAATTGCCGAGCTGCAGGCGTTCGTTCGCGAGCACGACGTCGTCACCGTGCCGGCGTGGCTGGGCGCGATGGAGATCGTCGAGACGCCGGCGTTCCTGCAACCGGTCTCGCCGGGCGCGTCGATGAACCCGCCGCGCCTGTTCTCGCCGTCGACGACGGGCTACTACTTCATCACGCCGCCGACGTCGCTCGCCGAAGCTGCCGCGCGGCTCGACATGAACGAGGACTTCGACCGTGACCGGATCCGGTCGACGGCGGCGCACGAGGCGATGCCGGGCCACTTCCTGCAGCTCTCGATCGCGCGCCGGCACCCGAACTTCGTGCGCCGGATCAAGAGCGATTCGGCGCTCGAAGAGGGCTGGGCGTTCTACGGCGAGGAAATGTTCGTCCGCCTCGGCCTCTACGGCGACGGCCTCGACGCGCGTCTCTTCACGGCGCGCTGGGAGCGCGTCCGCGGCGCTCGCGCGATCGTCGATCCGAAGCTCGCTTCCGGAGAGTGGACGGTCGCGCAGGCGGTCGACTTCTTCGCCGCGCAGTCGGGCTTCACGCGCGACGCGGCCGAGGCGGCTGTCGACGACATCGCCCTCAACCCGGGCTCCGTCATCTCGTACACGGTCGGCCGCCTGCAGCTGCAGACGCTGCTCGCCGAGTACCTGCTGCGCACCGGCGATCACGGCTCGCTGCGCGACTTCCACGACCGGCTGCTCTCGTACGGGTCGGTGCCGTTCGTGGTGCTCGGCCCCGAGCTGCTCGCCGACCTCGACAAGCCGGCGAGCGCCGTTCGCGCCGCCGCCAACTACTGACGGGTGGCGACGCGGCTCACTTGCCGCGCTGGTGCACGGGCGCTTCCAGCCGGCGCGCCAGTGCCGACAGCGTCAGCGTGATGACGAGGTAGATCGCCGAGATGAAAAGGTACGGCTCCCAGTAGCGCGAGTAGGCACCGGCGACGGTGCGTGCTGCCAGCGCCAGCTCGGCGAGGCCGATCGCCGACACCAGCGACGAGTCCTTGACCAGCGTCACCATCTCGTTGACGAGCGCCGGCACCATGCGGCGAAGCGCCTGTGGCAGGACGATGTAGCGCATCGACTGCGCGTGCGTCAGGCCGACGCTGTACGCGGCCTGGGTCTGGCCGCCGTGGATGCTCTGGATGCCGGCGCGCAGGATCTCGGAGACGTAGGCGCCGGCGTTGAGCGTGAGCGCGAGCGCTCCGGAGAAGAAGGCGCCGTGGCTCTGCCGGAACTCGCGCGCCGCCTCGCCGCTGAGGAGCAGGCCGCCGTCGGGCTGGATCAGCGCCGGCATGAGCGCGAAGTGGACGAGCAGGATCTGGACGAAGAGCGGCGTGCCGCGGAAGAAGCCGACGTAGGCGCGCGTCACTCCGCGCAAGAGTTGCCAGGCCGCCGCCGCGACCCGCGAGCGCGGCGTCGGGCTGTCGACGGTGCTGCTGACGAGGCCGAGGACGATGCCGAGGGCGAGCCCGCCGGTGATCGAGACGACGGTGAGCTGCAGCGTCATCAGCAGGCCCTGCACGAACAGCGGCCCGTAGCCGACGAGGATTCCCCACCGCAGGTCGGGGAAGAGGCTCACCGTCGGCGGCGGCTACTTCGACGCGGCGCTCGCCGGGGCCGACAGGGCCGGTGCCGCCGCCAGGCCGAGATACTTCGCGTGGATGCGGTCGTAGGTGCCGTCGGCGCGAATCGTCGCCAGCCCCAGGTTGAGCTTGCCGAGCAGCTCGGCGTTGCCCTTGCGAACTGCGATGCCGTACTGCTCGGGAACGAACGCCGCGTCGTTGACCGTCTTGAACTTGCTCACCGCGTTGTTGGCGACGTAGTTGATGACGACGCCGTTGTCGGCGACGACCGCGTCGATGCCGCCCGCCTCGAGCTCCTTCAGCGCCAGCGGCGTCGACTCGAAGCGTTTGATGTTCGTGCTGTTCTTGCCCTGCAGCTTGGAGATCGTCTCGTCGCCGGTCGTCCCGGTCTGGACACCGACGCGCAGCGTCTTGAGGTCGTCGAAGCGCGCGACCTTGGAATCGCCCTTGACCGCGATCAGCTGGTGCGCGTCGAAGTACGGCGCGGTGAAGTCCATCGACTGCTTGCGCTCGTCGGTGATCGTGATCGACGAGACCAGCAGGTCCCGGTCGCCCTGCTTGAGCGCGTTGAAGATGCCTTCCCACGGCGTGTTGACGAACTTGACCTCGACGCCGGCCTTCTGCGCGACGGCGCGGACGATGTCGATGTCGAAGCCGACGATCTCGCCCTTCTCGTTCTGCGACTCGAACGGCGCGTAGGCGGCGTCGGTGCCGACGCTGTAGACGCGCGTCG
>JADGRJ010000251.1 GCA_017881025.1 Rhizobacter sp.
GCGGGTCAGGACCGTTCTTCGACCAGCGCACCGCGCGCGAAGCGGCCGGCGTTGACGGTCGCCATCGCCACGCCGACGCACGCGATCGCCATTCCGGCCCACATTGCCAGCGTCGGCGCGACGCCGTACACCGCCCACTCGACCAGCGCCGCGACCGGCGGCGTCAGGTAGAGCAGGCTGGTCACGCCGGTCGCCTGGCCGTGTCGCATCAGGAGGTGCAGGATCGAGAACGCGCCGATCGAGCCGAGGACGACGTGGTACGCGAGCGCCAGCGCGATCGGTGGGCTCCATGCGATCGCGAAGCCTTCGACGGCGACGCCGAGCGGCAGCATCAGCAGCGCGGTCGCGGCGAGATGGATGCAGACGGCGGCGCGCAGGTCGCTGCCGGCGCAGAACTGGCGCTGGTACAGCGTCCCCGCGGTCACGCAGAGCAGCGCCCAGACGACGGCGAGGACGCTGGCGAGCGATGCCGTGCCTGCCAATGCGCGTTCGCCGACGACGAGCGCGACGCCAGCGAGGCCGACGCCGACGCCGACCTTCTGCAGCGTGCCGAGGCGCTCGTGCAGCCAGCGCGAGACGATCACCGCAGTGAGAAGCGGCTGGAGCGCCAAGACGAGCGCGGTCACTCCCGCCGAGAGGCCCCAGCGCTGCGCGTAGTGGCTGCCACCGAGGTAGCCGGCGTGGCTCAGCAGGCCGGCGACGGCGATATGCCCCCACTCGGCGCGCGTCGTCGGCCAGCGCGCGCGCAGACCGAAGGCGACAACGGCGACGCCGAACGCGAGGCCGTAGCGGATGCCGATGTAGGTGAACGGCGCGGCATGCTCGAGGGCGATTCGCGAGGCCACGAAGCCGGCGCCCCAGACGACGACGAAGTAGCTCGACAGCGTGACGACGGCCGCCTGCGGCAGCGGTCTGCCGGCCGCGCCCCCTTCGCCGTGCGCAACGCGGGTCTCGGCCATTGGCGCACGCTAGGCAGCGGCGCCGGCGCTGTCAAGCCCGCGGTCCGGTCGCGCCGGGCCGCCATCGTCGCCGGCCGTTCGAATTCAGCGACACCGCGACGCGCGGGGCGGTGCTACCGTCGCAGCGACGATGAACGACACCGCCGCCGCGCCGCCGCCGATCGCCAGTCGCGACGCCTGCCTGGCCCTCGACCGTGCCGACCCGCTCGCCGCATTGCGCGCCGAGTTCGTCCTGCCCGAGGGCGTCGTCTACCTCGACGGCAACTCGCTCGGCGCCTTGCCGCGCCGGACCGCGGCGCGCCTCGCCGAAGTCATCGCGCGCGAGTGGGGCGAGGGCCTCATCCGCAGCTGGAACAGCGCCGGCTGGATCGACCTCGCGAACCGCATCGGCGACAAGATCGCGCTGCTGATCGGCGCCCGGCCGGGCGAGGTGAGCGTCGGCGATTCGACCTCGGTCAACCTCTTCAAGACGCTCGGCGCCGCGGTCGCGCTGCAGCGCGCCGACGCACCGGCGCGCCGCGTCGTCCTCTCCGAGCGCGGCAACTTCCCGACCGATCTCTACATGGCCGAAAGCGTCGCCGCGTCGTACGGTCTCGATCTCCGGTTGGTCGACGGTGCGCGCATCGACGAAGCCTTGAACGACGAGGTCGCCGTGCTGATGCTCACCCACGTCAACTACCGCAGCGGCCGCATGCACCGGCTCGCGGCGACGACGCGCGCGGCGCATGCGGCCGGTGCGCTCGTCGTCTGGGACCTGGCGCACTCCGCCGGCGCGGTGCCGGTCGACCTGCACGGTGCCGATGCCGACTTCGCGGTCGGCTGCGGCTACAAGTACCTGAACGGCGGGCCCGGCGCGCCGGCGTTCCTGTGGGCGCACCCTCGCCACACGTCGCGCATGGACCGCAAACAGCTGCGCCAGCCGCTGTCGGGCTGGCTCGGCCACGCCGCGCCGTTCGATTTCGCGCCGGCGTACCGGCCGGCGAGCGGCATCGCCCGCTTCGTCTGCGGCACGCCGCCGGTGCTGGCGATGGCCGCGCTCGAGTGCGGCGTCGATCTCTTCGCCGCCGCCGAGCCGGCCGGCGGCATCGCCGCGCTGCGCGCGAAATCGATCGCCCTCGCCGATCTCTTCATCGCCCAGGTCGAGGCGCGTTGCGCCGGCATGGGCCTCGTCCTCGTCACGCCGCGCGACGCGGCGTCGCGCGGCAGCCAGGCGAGCTTCGCCCACGCCGACGGCTACCGCGTCATGCAGGCGCTGATCGAGCGCGGCGTCATCGGCGACTTCCGCGCCGGCGAGGCGAGCGCGGCGTCGGCCGATGGCGCCGCCGACCCGGCGCTCGCCGCCGACCTGCTCCGCTTCGGCTTCACGCCGCTCTACACGCGCTACGTCGACGCCTGGGACGCCGCCGCGCAGCTGCACGGCGTGCTCGAGAGCGGCGCCTGGCGCGACGATCGCTTCGCGCGGCGCGCCCAGGTGACGTGACGATGAAGGACGCCGGCCAGCCGCCGCCCGCCGCGATCGTCGCCGCCGAGCCGGTCAAGCTCGACTTCAGCCGCGAGATGAGCTACGGCGACTACCTTCACCTCGACGACCTGCTCGGCGCGCAGCACCTGCGCTCGGGGGCGCACGACGAGATGCTGTTCATCGTCCAGCACCAGGTGACCGAGCTCTGGATGAAGCTGCTCCTGCACGAGCTGCAAGCCGCCATCGGCGCCGTCGCCGGCGACCAGCTGCAGCGCGCCTTCAAGATGCTCGCGCGGGTCAGCAAGATCATGGAGCAGATGGTCCACGCCTGGGACGTGCTGGCGACGATGACGCCGCCCGAGTACTCGACGATCCGTCCGTCGCTCGCCTCGAGCAGCGGCTTCCAGAGCTGGCAGTACCGGCAGATCGAGTTCATGCTCGGCAACAAGAACGCGGCGATGCTGAAGCCGCACGAGCACCGCCCCGACCTGCTCGCGCAGGTGCAGGCGGCGCACGACGCGCCTTCGCTCTACGACGAAGCGCTGCGCCTGCTCGCGCGCCGCGGCCTGCCGGTGCCGGCGAGCCACGTCGAGCGCGACTGGTCCGCGCCCTACGTCGCGAGCGAGGGCGTCGAGCGGGCCTGGCTCGTCGTCTACCGCGACCCCGAGGCGCACTGGGACCTGTACCAGCTCGGCGAGGAGCTGACCGACCTCGAGGACATGTTCCGTCTCTGGCGCTTCCGCCACGTGACGACGGTCGAGCGCGTCATCGGCTTCAAGCGCGGCACCGGCGGCACCGGCGGCGTCAGCTACCTGAGGAAGATGCTCGACGTCGTCCTCTTCCCCGAGATCTGGAAGCTGCGCACCGACCTCTGAGCGTCGTCCTTCAGCGCCCGGCGAGCAGCGCCTCGCGGACGAAGTCGAGGCGGTCCTGGCCGAAGAACATCGCCTCGCCGACGAAGAACGTCGGCGCGCCGAACACGCCGCGCGCGACCGCTTCCTCGGTCGTCGCGACGAGCTTGGCCTTGACCTCGGGATCGGCGACGAGGGCGACGAATTCGTCGGCGTCGAAGCCGGCTCCGGCGAGCGTCGCCGCCAGCACCGCGGGATCGCCGAGGTTCTTCGGCGCCACCCACATCGCGCGCTCGACGACGTCGAGGTAGCGCAGGAACTCGTCGGGGCGGCGCATCTGCAGTCCGGTCGCGCCGCGCATCAGCGTGAGCGTGTTGATCGGAAAGTGCGGATTGAACGCGAACGGCACGCCGTAGCGGCGCGCCCAGCGGGCGATGTCGTCGTTCATCCAGCGCCCTTTTGCCGGCACCGTCACCGGGCTCGCGTTGCCGGTCGCCTTGAAGACGCCGCCGAGCAGCATCGGCCGCCAGGCGATCGTCGCGCCGGCCGCGGCGGCGATCTTCGGCAGCTGGGTCCAGGCGAGGTAGGCGGTCGGGCTGCCGACGTCGAAGAAGTACTCGACGGTTCGCTTTGTCTCGCTCATCGCGCTCACCAGCCTTCCAGCCACGGCCGCAGGTCGAGCTCGTGCGTCCACGCGCTCTTGTCCTGGCGGTGCAGGTTCCAGTAGTTGTCGGCGATCGCCTCCGGGCTGAGGATGCCCGCCTGTTCCTTCAACGCGTAGCGCTCGGGAAAGTTCTCGGCGATGAAGCGCGTGTCGATGGCGCCGTCGATGACGACATGCGCGACGTGGATGCCCTGCGGCCCGAGCTCGCGCGCCATGCTCTGCGCCAGCGCGCGCAGCGCGTGCTTGGCGCCGGCAAAGGCGGCAAAGCCCGCCGAGCCGCGCACGCTCGCGGTCGCGCCGGTGAAGATGATCGTGCCGCGGCCGCGCGGCAGCATCGCCTTGGCGACCTCGCGGCCCATCAGGAAGCCGGCCAGCGCGCCCATTTCCCAGACCTTGCGATAGACGCGCTCTGTCGTCTCGGCGATGCCGAAGCGGACGTTGGCGCCGATGTTGAAGACCGCGACCTCGATCGGCGCGATCTCGCGCTCGATGTGCGCGACCAGCGTCTCGACGTCGAGCTCCTTGCGCGCGTCGGACGCGAAGCCGTGCGCCTCGCCGCCGTCGGCCTGGATCTGCGCGACCAGCGGCGCGAGCTTGTCGGCGCTGCGCCGGGTGACGCAGGCGACCAGCCCTTCGCGCGCGAAGCGGCGCGCGATCGCGCCGCCGGTGGCGTCGCCGGCGCCGACCACGAGCACAGCGTTGCGTGATGCATCCACATCGTTCCTTCAGGGGTCGACGCACTGTCGCAGAAGGCGCGACACTTGCGAATCCGGGTATTTGCTCCGATCGATGACCGCACGCGTTTTCATCAGCTATCGCACCAGCGACGGCGCCGACAAGGCGACGGCGCTGGCCCGTGACCTCGACGCACTGTTCGGCCAGGAGCAGATCTTCCTCGACAAGGACGACCTTCCCGCCGGCAGCCGCTGGCGCGACGAGATCGTGCGCACGCTGCACGCCTCGCCGATCCTGCTGGTCCTGGTGACGCCGAACTATCTCGGCGCCCGCGACAGCGCCGGCAACCGCGCCATCGACCGCGACGACGACCCGGTCCGCGACGAGCTCGCCGCCGCGATCGCCGCCAACGCGCAGATCATCCCGCTGATATGCGACGGTGTCAGCGAGACGCCGTCGGCCGCGGCGCTGCCGGCGCCGTTCGACCAGCTCGCCGAGCGCACCTGGGGGCGTCTGCGCGCCTACGACTGGCGCGAGGACTTGGCCCGCCTCAGCGAAGACCTGCGCGCGCTCGGCCTCGTCCCCCGCACGACGCCAGCGCCGCTCGGCTCGGCGCCGTTGCCGCTCGCCGCGCTCGGCGAGGTCGAGGCGGCGGCGGCGCGCGTCGGCATCGGGCGGCGCCTCGCGCTCCTGGGCGGCGCGGTCCTCCTCCTCGGCGGCGGCGTCGCCGCCTGGCGCTGGCGGGAGAAGAAGGCGGCGAGCGTGGCCGGCCGGTGGCGCGCCAGCATCGGCAAGAAAGGCGCGACGACGGCGCGCGACGGCGAGATCGTCAACGTGACGATCGAGCAGAACGGCGAAAGCCTGCGCGTCGCCAGCAGCGCGGTCGACATCGAGAAGGATCCCGAGTGGCAGAAGTACCGCGCGTTCTGGCAGGAGCGCTTCGGCCAGCCGCTGAACCGGGTCTTCTATCGCGGTGAAGGCGTCTTGCAACGCGACGAGAAGGTCGCTGCCGATGCGCCGGCAGAGCCACGCCGGATCCTGCTCTCGGTGCATGTCGACACGCCCGAAGGCGGGAACCCGATCGACACCGGCGCTCTGCGCGGCACGATCGACCCCGACGGCAAGCGGATCCGCTGCCGGCTCTGGCTCAACAGCGAGCAGGGCGAGCGCGTCGTCGACCTGCGCCGCGAGCCCTAGCCGACGCTCAGCGGACGGCGGCGACGGTCTTGCCGCGACCGGTTTGCGCGGCTGGCGCCGGCAGCTTGGCGAGCGCCGCGCCGGCGCTGCCCTCGAC
>JADGRJ010000252.1 GCA_017881025.1 Rhizobacter sp.
CGGCGGCTTGCGCGACCGGCGCGGCCGGTCGGGCGGGCAGCGCGTCGGGCGTGCGGGCAGGCATGCTGCGCTGCATGCCGACAGCGCCGCCGCCGCCGATTCGGCGCGCTTCGGCGACGCCGGGGACGGTCGCCGCGGCGGCGACGACGAGGGCGAGTGCCAGTGCGAGTGTTCTCATTGCTGTCTCCATCGAGAGCCGGCCGCGCGAGCCGGGTGCGCGGCGATCATACGGGTCCGGAATGACCCCAGGGCCACATGTGCGGCGCATCGAAAGGGATGCAAGGGCGACGCGCCGGCGCGACGCTGGCGTTGACCGGCGCCGATGCCCCGTGCCAGACTCTCGCCCCCGGCATCGCCTGCGATCGCCGTGCCCCCGAGCGACACCGTCGCCCGCGAATCAACCCGACCGTAGGAGGACGACGATGAACAAGCCCACTGCCTCCCCGGTTCTTGCCGCCGCCCCGCGCGCGCTCGCCTGATTCGCCGCTAGACCCGTGCCGACGCTGTCGCGTCGGCCGATTCCCGAGCTCCGAAAGCCAGCGCCGGCCGCGCGCCGCAGCGCCTCGTCACGCCTGAGCGTCATCGCGCCGGCGTGCCCGCGCCTCGCCTGCTCGCGCTGGCGATCGCGCCCTGCATTTCGGATTCACATGATCAACTTCGATTTTGAACTTCTGCGCGGCATCGGCCTGAGCGGGACGCTGGCGCAGCGCGCCCGCGAAGCGGCCGCCGCCGATGCCGCCGCCTCGCTCGCGCTGATGCGCGTCACCGCGGTCCATCGCACGACCGTGCAATTGCACGACGGCCGCGCCACGCACGCGGCGCGCGTCCTGCCGCGCCTCTTGCGCGGCGACGACGGCGCCGACGCGATCGCGGTCGGCGACTGGGTCCTCGTCGGCGCAGACGCAGCGGCCGACCTCTGGGTTCGCACCCGCGTCGCGCCGACCTCGCACATCGCCCGCCGCGACGGCGACGGCAGCCGCCATCCGATCGTCAGCAACGTCGATCGCGCGCTCGTCGTCATGGGACTCGACGACGACTTCAACCTGCGTCGCCTCGAGCGCTACCTGTCGCTGGTGCTGGCGAGCGACGTCGCGCCGATCGTCGTGCTGAGCAAGGCCGACATCGCCGCCGCGGACCCGGTGCGCCGCGATGCCCACGTCGCCCGGCTGCGCGAGCGGCTGCCGGCCGGGGTCGAGGTGGTGGTCGTCGATGGCACCGATCCGGACAGCGCCGCGTCGTTCGCGCATCTCACCGGCTTCGGCCAGACGCTCGTCGTCCTCGGCTCGTCGGGCGCGGGCAAGTCGACCCTGACCAACACCTTGCTCGGCGCTGCCGTCCAGGACACCGGCGCCGTTCGCGTCCACGACGGCCGCGGCATGCACACGACGACGGCGCGCTCGCTGCACCGGCTGCCCGGCGGCGCCTGCATCATCGACACGCCCGGCCTGCGCACGCTGCGCCCCGACGCCGACGCCGACGCGCTGCTCGCCAGCTTCGCCGACGTCGCGACGCTGTCGGCGCGCTGCCGCTTCCGCGACTGCTCGCACGCCGGCGAGCCGGGCTGTGCGGTGCGCGCCGGCGTCGACCCGGATCGATTGCACAACTTCCAGAAGATGCTGCGCGAGAACCGGCGCGACAGCCTGACCTGGGTCGAGCGGCGCCAGCAGCTCTCGGCGTGGAAGTCGCGCGGCCGCGAAGCGCGCGTGCGGATGAAGATGAAGCGCGGCGACGGCTGAGCGCTCAGCCGCGGCCGAGCCGCTGCAGGTCGGCCGACGACAGCACGCGCGTTCCGGACTTCGCCTGGTCGAGCGCGGTGACCAGCGCCGCGGCGACCACCGATGCCTCGATCGGCCGCACGCCGGCCGGTACCAACGGCAGCAGCGGCCCGAGCAGGCGCGCCGCCCAGACTTCGCCGCTGCGCGTCGGCTGGCCGAGCGACTCGCGGTCGCCGAGCAGGAGCGACGGCCGCGCGATCACGACCGAGCCGTAGCCGAGCGCGGCGACGGCTTCCTCCATCTCGCCCTTGACGCGGTTGTAGAAGACGCGCGAGCGGCGATCGGCACCGAGCGCCGAGACGACCGCGAGCCGGCTCGCGCCGGCGCCGCGGGCGGCACGCGCGATCGCGACGACGAGATCGAGATCGACGGCACGAAACGCCGCCTCCGAGCCGGCGACCTTGATCGTCGTGCCGAGCGCGATGTAGACGTCGTCGATCGCGCCCGCCTGGCCGGCGAGCGCCGCCATGTTGCCGACGAGGACGGTCAGGCGCGGATCGCGCGCTGCCGTCGCCGGCAGCGGCTTGCGCGCCAGCACGGTCACCGGCTGCTTTCGCTCGGGGGCGAGCAGGCGCGACAGGAGCGCCCTGCCGACGAGCCCGGTCGCGCCGGCGAGAAGTGCCGTCGAGGTGCCGGCTGCGGGGCGACCGTCCATGCCGGAGTGTCGCCGCAGCGGCGCGCCGCGTCAGCGCTTGGGGGCGTTCGAGCGCGGTGCTGCGCCGCTGCGAGGACCGTCGCGACGCGGTGCGCTGCCGGAACGACCGCCACCACCACCACCGCCGCCGCCGCCACGAAGGCCGTTCGAGTTGCCGCCACCGCCGCCACCGCCATTGCCGCGCGCGCCGCCGTGCGCGGATCGGCCGGAATCGCCGCGACCGGGGCTGTCGCGACGCGGGCGGGCGCCGCCGCGGCCGGCGCCTTCGCCGATCACCATCCGGCCGAGGACGATCGGCTCGGGCCGCTCGTGCGACGGCGGCGCGAAGCCGGGGATGATCTCTTTCGGGATCTCGTGCTTGATGAGGCGCTCGATGTCGCGCAGGAAGCCGTTCTCGTCGACCGAGACAAGCGAGATCGCCTCGCCCGGCGAGCCGGCGCGGCCGGTGCGGCCGATGCGGTGGACGTAGTCCTCGGGAACGTTCGGCATCTCGAAGTTGACGACGTGCGGCAGCTGGTCGATGTCGATGCCGCGCGCGGCGATGTCGGTCGCGACGAGAACTTGCAGCTCGCCCTTCTTGAAGTCGGCGAGCGCCTTGGTGCGCGCCGTCTGGCTCTTGTTGCCGTGGATCGCCATCGCGTTGATGCCCTGCTTCAACAGGTGCTCGACGAGCCGGTTGGCGCCGTGCTTCATGCGCGTGAAGACGAGCACTTGGTGCCAGTCGTTGTCCTTGACGAGATGGGTCAGGAGGTCCTTCTTCATCTCACGGCCGACCGGGTGCACCTTCTGGGCGACGAGGTCGGCGGTCTGGTTGCGGCGCGCGACCTCGATCAGCACCGGCGCGTTCAGGAGGCGATCGGCGAGCGCCTTGATCTCATCGCTGAAGGTCGCCGAGAAGAGCAGGCTCTGCTTCTTCGCCGGCACCACCGCGAGCACCTTCTTGATGTCGGGCAGGAAGCCCATGTCGAGCATGCGATCGGCCTCGTCGAGGACGAAGATCTCGACGTGCGAGAGGTCGAGCGTGCGCTGGCCGTGGTGGTCGAGCAAGCGGCCGGGCGTGGCGACGAGGATGTCGACGCCGCGGCGCAGCTTGTCGATCTGCGGCTGCATGCCGACGCCGCCGAACATGACCATGCTCGTCAGCTTCGAGTGCTTGCCGTAGGTGCGAACGCTTTCCTCGACCTGCGCCGCGAGCTCGCGCGTGGGCGTGAGGATGAGGGCGCGGATCGGCAGCTTGCCGCGCGCATCGCGAACCGCGGGCTTGTCCATCAGGCGCTGCAGCAGCGGCAGGACGAAGCCGGCGGTCTTGCCGGTTCCGGTCTGGGCGCCGCCCATGACGTCGCCGCCCGAGAGGACGGCGGGAATGGCCTGCGCCTGGATCGGCGTGGGCGTGGTGTAGCCCGCTTCGTGCACGGCACGCAGCAGCGGCTCGGCGAGGCCGAGGGTATCGAAAGACATGGGGGAGTTCTGCCTAATTCATCGGCCTGCTGCTCGCTTCTAGCGAGCGCCAGTCGAAGGCAGACGGGGGGAGGGAGTCGGAAGCGACTGCGTCGACGCTGACTGGAAAACTGGGCGACGCGAGCGCGCATTGTAGGGTGAACCCGGCCAAGACGTGACGGATCGCGTCGGGCGCGTCGTTGGGGCCTGCAGGGCGACGCGGCGTGCGTCGTCGCCAGCGGCTCGAACGGCGCCGAAGTTCTACCATTCGCGTCATGAGCATCTCCCGGCGGCATCGCGCGTGAACGAGACCGAGACGCGACAGCGCCTGGCCGCGATCCTGATGGCCGACGTGGCGGGCTACTCGCGCCTGATGAACTGCGACGAGCGCGGCACCGTCGCCGCGCTCGACACCGCGCGCGCCGTCTTCCGCACGACCATCGACGCGCACCGCGGCCGCGTCATCGACATGGCCGGCGATTCGGTGCTGGCGGTGTTCGAGACGGCGAGCGGCGCGGTCGTCTCGGCGCTGGCGATCCAGGCCGAGCTGGCGCGCCGTTCGGCCGGGGTCGCCGAGGACTGCCGCATGCAGTTCCGGATCGGCATCCATCTCGGCGACGTCATGGAGAAGGCCGACGGCACGGTCTACGGCGACGGCGTCAACATCGCCGCGCGCCTCGAGGGCATCGCCGAGCCCGGCGGCGTCACCGTCTCCGACGCCGTCCAGTGCGCGGTGCGGCAACGCCTCGACGCGACCTTCGACGACCTGGGCGAGCAGCGCGTCAAGAACATCGCGACCCCGGTGCGCGCCTACCGCGTGCGCGATCAGGCGCCGGCGGCGGGCAGCGACGTCGCGCCGGCTCCGGCGCGCCCGGCGCAGAAGCGCGACCGCGTCGACAAGCCGTCGATCGCGGTCCTGCCGTTCGACAACATGAGCGGCGACCCGGAGCAGGAGTTCTTCGCCGACGGCATCACCGAGGACATCATCACCGAGCTGTCGCGCTTCCGCGAGCTGTTCGTGATCTCGCGCAACTCGTCGTTCAAGTTCAAGGGCAAGCCGGTCGAGGTGCAGAAATTCGCGCGCGAGCTCGGCGTCCAGTACGTCGTCGAAGGCAGCGTCCGCAAGGCGGGCCGGCGCGTCCGCATCACCGTCCAGCTGATCGACGCCGCGACCGACCGTCACCTCTGGGCTGAGCGTTACGACCGCGACCTCGAGGACATCTTCGCGATCCAGGACGAGGTGACGACCTCGATCGTGGCGACGCTGCCCGGCCGGATCGAGGCGGCCGCGCGCGACCGCGTCGCCCGCCTGACGACCGACAACATGGCCGCGTACGAGTGCGTGCTGACCGGCAAGGTCCTGCATCACCGCAGCAATCGCGAAGACAACGCCAAGGCGCTGCGCCTGCTCGAGCGCGCGATCGAGCTCGATCCGAGCTACGCCCACGCGCATGCCTGGAAGGCCTGCGTGCTCGGCCAGACCTGGGTCTACAACTGGTGCGAGAGCCGGCCTGAGACGCAGGTGCGGATCATGGAAGCGCTGCAGGCGGCGCTGGCGCTCGACGACAACGACTGCGACGTGCACCGCATCCTGGCCGCGATCAACGTCATCCAGGACAAGCACGACGAGGCGGTCTACCACCAGCGGCGGGCGCTCAGCCTCAACCCGAACGACGACCTCGTCGTCGTCCAGCAGGGCGAGATCCTGACCTGGCTCGGCCAGCCGGAAGAGGGCATCGAGTGGATCAGGAAGGCGATGCGCCTCAATCCCTACCACCCCGAGCGCTTCTGGAGCCACCTAGCGCGCGCCGCGTTCGCCGCCGGCCGCTACCAGGATGCGATCGACGCGCTGAAGTGCATCAGCGCTCCCGACGCGATGCACCTTGCGTGCATGGCCGGCTGCCACGCCCAGCTCGGCGACGCCGCGGCGGCCGACGAGCAGCGCCGGGCGACGCTGGCCCTCTCACCGTCGTTCGGCATGGCCGAATACCTGGCGGCGCTGCACTACCGAGACCCGGTCCACCGCGAGCACCACC
>JADGRJ010000253.1 GCA_017881025.1 Rhizobacter sp.
CGCGAGTCGAACACCGCTTCGCCGCCCTCCATGACGAGGCACGGCACCTTGCCGAGCGGGTTCGACACGAGCACCCTGTCGCTGCCCCAGACATCCTCCTCGACGAACTGGTAGTCGAGCTTCTTTTCCGCCATGACGATGCGCACCTTGCGCACGTACGGGCTGCTGAGCGAGCCGATGAGTTTCATGGGTCGGCCGGGCCGCTTCCTTGTTCGATGGCTACGTTTCGTTTCATTCTAGGGTCAGCGAAGATAATGGTGGCCTCGCCGCGGCGGGCCGCCGTGGCCGAGACGCTGCAGCGCCGATGACCCGCAAGATGCAAGCCTCGTCCCTCACCGCGCTGTCCCCCCTCGACGGCCGCTATGCCGGCAAGCTCGACGCCCTTCGGCCGTGGCTCTCGGAATTCGGCCTCATGCGCTGCCGGGTCCGGGTCGAGGTCGAGTGGTTCATCGCCCTCGCCTCGTCGGGCCTCGCCGAGCTGGCGCCGCCCGCGCCCGCGGCGACCCTGTTCCTGAGCCGCCTCGTCGCCGACTTCTCGGTCGCCGATGCCGAAGCGATCAAGGCGATCGAGCAGCGCACCAACCACGACGTCAAGGCGGTCGAGTACTGGCTCGCCGAGCGCTTCGCCGCCGAGCCGACGCTTGCTGGCGCGACCGGCTTCATCCACTTCGCGTGCACCAGCGAGGACATCAACAACACCAGCCACGCGCTGATGCTCGACGCGGCGCGGCGCGAGGTCCTCCTTCCCGCGCTCGATTCCCTCGTCGGCCGGCTCGCCGCGCTCGCGAAGGAACACGCGGCGCAGCCGATGCTGGCGCGCACGCACGGCCAGACGGCGACGCCGACGACGCTCGGCAAGGAGATCGGCAACGTCGCGGTCCGCCTGGCGCGGGCGCGCGCAGCCATCGGCGCGGTCGCGCTGCGCGCCAAGATGAACGGCGCGGTCGGCAACTACAACGCGCACCTCGCGGCGTATCCCGACCTCGACTGGCAAGCGTTCGCGCGCCGCGTCGTCGAAGAGCGCCTCGGCCTTTCCTTCAACGCCCACACGACGCAGATCGAGCCGCACGACGCGATGGCCGAGCTGTTCGACGCGATCAAGCGCTGCAACACGATCCTGATCGATTGGGCCCGCGACGCCTGGGGCTACATCAGCCTGGGCTACTTCACGCAGAAGGCGATCGCCGGCGAGATCGGCTCGAGCACGATGCCGCACAAGGTCAACCCGATCGACTTCGAGAACGCCGAGGGCAACCTCGGCCTCGCCAACGCCCTCCTCGCGCACATGAGCGAGAAGCTGCCGATCTCGCGCTTCCAGCGCGACCTCACCGACAGCACCGTGCTGCGCAATCTCGGCGTCGCCTTCGGCCACACCGTCCTCGCCTGCGATTCGCTCGCGCGCGGCATGGCCAAGATCGGCGTCGGCACGGCGGCGATCGACGCCGACCTCGACGCCGCCTGGGAAGTGCTCGCCGAGCCGGTGCAGACGGTGATGCGCCGCCACGGCATCGCCGAGCCGTACGAGCAGCTGAAGGCGCTGACGCGCGGCAAGGCGATCACGAAGGACGTGTTGCACGACTTCATTCGCGGCCTCGCGGTGCCGGCCGCCGAGCGCGATCGCCTGCTCGCGCTGACGCCGCGCCGCTACGTCGGCCTGGCGGCGACGCTGGCGCAGAGCGCGGCCGATGCGGCCGCGCCTGCGCCGAAAGCGCGGCGATGAGCTTCGTCGCCGCGCTGGCGGGCGCCGAGCGCATCAACCGCTCGCTCCTCTGCGTCGGCCTCGACCCGGATCCGGCGCGCTTTCCCGGCGCGATGAAGGGCGACGCGTCGCGCACCTTCGAGTTCTGCGCCGCGATCGTCGAGCACACGAAGGACCTCGTCATCGCTTTCAAGCCGCAGATCGCCTACTTCGCCGCGAGCGGCGCCGAAGCGCAGCTCGAGCGCTTGATCGCCTACATCCACGACACCGCGCCCGACGTGCCGGTGATCCTCGACGCCAAGCGAGGCGACATGGGATCGACCGCCGAGCAGTACGCGCGCGAGGTCTTCGTGCGCTACAAGGCGGATGCGGTGACGCTGTCGCCGCTGCTCGGCTTCGATTCGATCGAGCCCTACCTGCGCTACGAGGGCAAGGGCGCGATCCTGCTCTGCCGCACCTCCAATCCCGGAGGCGCCGACCTGCAGGACCTGCGTCTCGACTCGGGCGAGAAGGTCTACGAGCGGATCGCCCGCCTCGCCGCCGGCACCTGGAACACGGGCGGCCAGATCGGCCTCGTCGTCGGCGCGACCTACCCGGCCGAGATCGCGCGCGTCCGCGAGATCGCGCCCGAGCTGCCGTTGCTCATCCCGGGCATCGGCGTGCAGGGCGGCGACCCGGCGGCGACGGTGCGATCGGGCTGGCGCGGCACGGCCGAGCGGACGACCGGGCCGATCATCGTCAGCTCCTCGCGCGCCGTCCTCTATGCCGGCAGCGGCGCCGACTACGCCGAAGCCGCACGCGCCGCCGCCGACGCGGCGCGCCGCGAGCTCGCCGCCGCTCTGGTCTGATCGCCAGAAAGCGGCCCCAACGGGGCCGGCCCCTCCCTTGCTCCGCAAGGGAGCTCGTCAGGATCGCTCCCTCCCCAACCCCTCCCTCCGTGAGGGAGGGGCCGGCCCCGTTGGGGCCGCAACAACTAGAGCCGTAGGGGAAGTTCTCGCAATCTGCGACCTGTCAGCGCGAACAGCGCATTCGCGAGCGCGGGCGCGAGCGGCGGCGTGCCGATCTCGCCGACGCCGCCCGGGCTCCTCGTGCTGTCGACCAGGTGCGTCTCGACCAGCGGCGCTTCGGCGAGGCGGACCACCGGATAGTTCGGGAAGTTTGTCTGCTGGACGACGCCGCCGACGATGTCGATGCGGCCGTGCAGCACCGCCGAAAGCGCGAAGATCACAGCGCCTTCCATCTGCTGGGCGACGATGCCCGGGTTGACGACGGTGCCGATGTCGGCCGCGCAGACGACGCGGTGCACGCGCGGCCGGCCGTTTTCGATCGACGCCTCGACGACCTGGGCGACGATGCTGCCGAACGCTTCGTGCACGGCGACGCCGCGCGCCCGCCCGGCCTCGAGCGGCCGCGACCGGCCCTGGCCCGGCCAGCCGGCGCGCTCGGCCGCCAGGCGCAACACCGCCGCGTGGCGCGGCGCTTCCTTCAGCAAGGCCAGTCGATAGTCGACCGGATCGCGGCCGGCCGCGTGCGCGAGCTCGTCGACGAACGACTCGACGAAGAACGCGTTGTGCGAATGCCCGACCGAGCGCCAGTAGCCGATCGGCACGCCGCTCAATGTCGCGACGTGGGCGATGCGCTGGTGCGGGATGCCGTAGAGCTGGTCGAAAAGGCCTTCGCTCGTCGTCTTGTCGGGCGTGTCGACCGGGCCAACGAGGTACGGGATGGCGCGCTCCATCCAGCGCGGCGTGATCGCGTCGCCGGCGCTCGTGCTGCGCAGTGTCAGCGGCAGGCCGTCGGCGCCAAGGCCGGCGCGCAGGATCGCGACCGCGGCCGGGCGGTAGAAGTCGTGCGTCATGTCTTCCTCGCGCGACCAGACCAGCTGCACCGGCCGGCCACCGGTCTCGAGCGCGATGCGAACCGCCTGGCCGACGAAGTCGACGTCGAGTCGGCGGCCGAAGCCGCCGCCGAGGTAGGTGACGTGGACCGTGACGGCGTCTTCGTCGACGCCGGCCGCCAGCGCGGCGATCGAGCGCGCGAGGCCGGGCACCTGCGTCGGCGCCCAGACCTCGACCTTGCCGCCGGCGACGCGCGCCGTGCAGTTGATCGGCTCCATCGCCGCGTGCGCAAGGTAGGGCGCGCGGTACGTCTGCTCGACATGACGCACCGCGCCGGCATCGGCGCCGGCGATGTCGCCGCGGCTGTGGAACGCGAAGCCGCCCTCGTCCTTCGCCGCGGCGCGCGCGCTCGCTTCGAGGTGCGTCATGACCTGCTCGGTGTCGAGACCACCGGCTGGCCGCTGCTGCCACTCGACCTTGATCGCCTCGGCGCCGCGCTGCGCGTGCCACCACGTCCGGCCGACGACGGCGAGCGCGGCCGTCGAGCCGCCGTAGGGGCCGAGGCGGACGACGCGCTCGACGCCGGCGAGCGCCAGCGCCGGCGCGACATCGACCGCGCCCGGGCTGCCGCCGAGCATCGGGCAATGGCGGATCGCTGCGTAGAGGAGGCCGGGAAGACGCACGTCGATGCCGAAGCGCGCCGAGCCGTCGCTCTTGGCGGCGGCGTCGATGCGCGGCGCCGCGGTGCCGATCAGTTTCCAGTCCTCGCGCCGCTTCAGGCGCACTTCGCCGGTCGGCGTCGCCGCCGCCATGCGCGCGAGCTCGCCGTAGTGGGCCGAGCCGCCCGAGGGATGGCTGACGACACCGTCGTGGACGACGAGCTCGCCCGCCGGCTGCTTCCACGCGATCGAGGCGGCGCCGAGCAGGCGCGCGCGCGCCGTCGCCGCGGCGATTCGCAGCACGTCCCAGCCGTCGACGACGCTCGACGAGCCGCCGGTGAGGTTGATGCCGAGCTCGCGCCCGATCTTGGCGACGACCCACTGTCCGGCCTTCGCCGGCGTGCTCTCGTGGCCCGGCTCGGTTTCGCGCGGATGGAAATACGGCACGCTCGCGACCATCGTCGCGACGTTGCCGTAGAGCCGGTCGGCACCGGCCGGGACAAGGCGAACGCGCGCGAGCGGCACGTCGAGCTCCTCGGCGACGAGCATCGCCAGCGCCGTGTGCGTGCCCTGGCCCATCTCGCTGCGGTTCATCGCCAGCATGACGGCGCCGTCGGCGGCGATCTTGATCCAGCCGTTGAGGCTGACCTCGCCCGCTTCGACCGGCAGCGCGTCGACGGCGCCGAGGCGGTCGCGCGGCGGCAGCAGGCCCCAGCCGACGACCAGCGCGCCGGCCGCGCCGAGGCCGCTGACGAGCAGGGCGCGGCGCTTCATCCGAGTTCGGCCGCCGCGGAACGGATGGCGGCGCGCAGGCGCGGGTAGGTGCCGCAGCGGCAGACGTTGGCGATCGCGGCGTCGATCTCGGCGTCGCTCGGCCGGCGGGTCCTGGCGAGCAACGCGGCCGCCGCCATGAGGATGCCGCTCTGGCAGTAGCCGCACTGCGGCACCTGGTGCGCGACCCAGGCGCGCTGCAGCGGATGCGGCGCGTCGGCGCTGCCCAGCGCTTCGATCGTGACGACGCGGCGCCCCTTCAGCGAGCCGATCGGCACGGCGCACGAGGGCACCGCTTCGCCGTCGACGTGGACCGTGCACGCGCCGCAGGCGGCGACGCCGCAGCCGAACTTGGTTCCGGTGAGGCCGAGCAGATCGCGCAGGGCCCAGAGCAGCGGCAGCGCCGGGTCGGCCAGATCGTCCGGGAGAGGGCGCGGCGCGCCGTTGACAAAGATCTCCATCGCTCGTTCGCAGGAAGGGGAAGGCGATTGTGGCGGCTGCGAGTCAGCGGGCATCAAGGGTCCCGGACGGGCATCGATCTCGGCCAGAATCGGGCCCAGCGCACTTCTTCACTTGCGTCGTTGTCTGTCGGAAAGCCGAGATGCCTCGAATGATTCGATCGATCTGCGCGGCCGCCATCGCTGCCGGCGCCCTGTTCTGCAGCGGCGGCGCCACGGCGCAAAGCGCGGTGCTCTACGGCCTGCTCGACGCCTCGGGCAGCCGCGTCAAGCCGGTCGGCGTCGACGTGCACTACTGGCAGCTCGACAGCGGCAACCTGCAGCGCAGCTTCATCGGCCTGCGCGGCAGCGAGGACCTCGGCGGCGGCCTGCGCGCGGTCTTTCGCCTCGAGTCGTACCTGCGCGTCGACTTCGGCGCCGCCGGCCGCGCCGATGGCGACGGCTTCTGGGCGCGCGAGGCGAGCGTCGGCCTGTCGGG